>JBDTND010000057.1:0-12096 GCA_039933915.1 Gemmatimonadales bacterium
TCGAGTCGATCGACATCCTCAAGGGCTCATCGGCCGCGGCCATCTACGGCGCCCGGGCTGCAAACGGCGTGGTGTTGATCACGACCAAACGCGGCCACAGCGGTCCGACGCGCTACACGATGCAATCGACGTCGACGTTCGACAAAGTCATCAAGACGATGCCACTCCAGCGCCAGTATGGCCAAGGCCTGGACGGGATTCCGTTCGTTTGCGCAGCGGTGGGCTGCGCCGCGGGAGGGCTTCAGAACGCATCCTGGGGGCCAGCACTTGCAGCCGGCACTCCAACGTTTGATCACGGCAAGGAGATCTTCGACACCGGCAGGACGGTCGACAACAACCTGAGCCTGTCGGGTGGCAACGATCGCACAACGTTCTATCTCTCCGGAGGCCTGACCGCGCAGGATGGAATGATCGTCGGGCCGAACAACAAGTACAATCGTGCGAGCCTGCGATTGAAAGGCACACACCAGCTCAACACGCGACTCAATGTCGGCGGCAACTTCAGCTACATCGATGCGCGCGGAAAGTACGTACAGAAAGGATCGAACACCTCGGGGCTCCTCCTGGGAGCGCTTCGCACGCCGCCGGAATTCGACAACCGGATCTATCTCGACCCCGATAACGGATTGCAGCGCTCCTATCGCTATCCTCGTCCCGCGCTCGGCAGCGAGACGCGGACCCGGTCGTACGACAATCCGTTCTTCACAGCAAACAGCGACGGCAACAGAAGCGAGCTCGGTCGTTTTATCGGAAACGTAAACCTCGACTACAATCCGCTGTCCTGGCTTGCCGTGAAGTACACGCTGGGAGGGGACTACTACAACGACTGGCGCCTGGAATCGCTTCCACAGAGCGCGTCGGGGTTTCCGACGGGGCGTGTCGTGCGGCTCGATGTCAACAACCTCGAGATCGATCACAACCTGATCGCGATCGCGTCGGCATCGTGGACGCCCAACATCGGCACCACTCTGACTCTGGGCCAGAACCTGAACTCCCGGCGGCAGAGGCTGACGAGCGTTCTCGGAACCACCCTGATTGCGCCGCAACCTTTCGCGCTGCAGAACACGGTAAGCTGGAGCCCCTTTGAGGCGCGTCAGCTTCAACACGTCGAATCGTACTTCGCGCAGGGCACCGCCGACTTGTACGACCAGCTATTCCTGACCCTTGGAATCCGCAACGATGGGTTCTCGACATTCGGTGCCTCCAAGCGGCGTCACAATTTCCCGAAGGCGAGCCTGGCGTGGATCTTCACGAACGCGCTGGGGAACACCGATCAAACCGGCGCGTTCAGCTTCGGAAAACTGCGCCTGGCTTACGGTGAAACCGGCCGCGAGCCGACGGTGTACGGCACTGTCGACGCTTTCCAGGAACAGATTCTGTTCGGCTCGGGCTACGGCGATCTCATCAACACCTCGCAGAGCAGCCAGCCCGGCGTCACGACCGATATCACTCAGGGAAACAACAACCTGCGACCAGAGCGTTCGCGCGAGAACGAGTACGGTCTGGACTTTGGATTCCTCGATCAGCGCGTCGACCTGAGCGTTACGCACTACAACAAGCGCTCGACCGACGTCATTCTGAGGCAGCCAACCAGTACGGCTGCGACGGGTTACTTCCGCAAGTTCGCCAACGCCGCTGTCGTTACGAACAGGGGTGAGGAGGTCGTGTTGAACGTGCGACCCTTTACCGGTCCCAGGTTTTCGTGGGAGCTCGGCGTGAACTACGGGCGGAATCGCAACAACGTAGTCAGCCTGGCCGGCGCCGAGTTCGTGTCATTCAACAACGAAGGGTTCACCGGCGCCATTGGCTCCGCGACGACGGGAGCGGGCGTAGGCGTCGTTCGTGGACTCGACTTCATCCGTTGCGGCCGTGGTCTGCACATCGACTACGACGGCGATGGCACGGTCAACGATATCGATGCGGAATGCCGTTTGAGTCCGAGCTCACCCGGAACCTTCGCCAACGGTGCGCTGTTCATCGCCGCTGGCGGCCAGCCGGTGGCGGATCCGACGGATCGCGTGATTGCGAATCCGAATCCGAAGTACAGCATGGGATACAGCACTACCGCCAAGTTCGGAAAGCTGACGTTTGGCGCGCTGGCTGACGTTCGCAAGGGACTCACGATCTGGAATGGAACGAGAGGCATTCTGCTCCGTTTCGGAACGCTCGACGAGACACTGGTGCGCGAGCGCACCGGGACGTTCGGAAAAGATTGGGCAACCGACGTGTATCCGAACGTCGCCGGACCCGGTGCGGGAACCGTTGCCTTTGCCTCTCCGACGGACTGGCAGAACTGGTTCCTCGGCGAGGGCGGTGGATTCGGAACGACTGGCGCCCAGTTCGTGGAAGACGGGGGCTTCGTCAAACTCCGCGAGCTGAGTCTCAGCTATTCGTTCGATCAGCAGTGGCTGAAGGACCGGTTCAACTTCAGCACGATCGATGTGAGAATCGCCGGCCGCAACCTGAAGACGTGGACCAAGTACAAAGGTCTCGATCCTGAGGCCAACCTCGGCGGGGCCGAATGGCTGACGCAGGGAACGGATTACTTCAACAATCCGCAGACCCGCTCATTCGTGCTCTCGTTCAGTCTCAACCGCTGATCCCCGGAGATCGAAACCGTGAAAAAATATTTGCGAAGTGTCGCACTGGCAGCGCTCGTTGTCTCGAGCGCTGCCGGGTGCAAGGACTTTTTGTCGGGCGGGGAGCTCAGCAACGATCCCAACCGTCCGCAGATCGTCACCAACAGAAACATTTTCGTGGGGATTCAGTCGGCAACGTGGGCGCTTTACAACAGCGACCTGTCGCGCCTCTCCGCGATGTTCACCCAGCAGATCCTGGGGGCTCAGTCGCAGTATATCCCGCTGTACCAGTACGCGATCGACGAGAATGCCACCAACGGGTTTCACAGCGCGATGTACGGATCCGGGGGACTCGTGGACATTCGAAAACTTCGGCAACGCTCGACAGACGCCCAAGACCTGCGGATGGTTGGCGTCACCCAGGTACTGGAAGGAATGGTCATCGGGTTGGGCGCGGATTACTTCGGCGACCTGGTGTACAAGGGCGCGCTGCAAGGAGGCAATCCGACACTCACCGGCCAGCTCGAGGTATACGATTCGCTGCAGGTCGTCCTGGACCAGGGAATCGTAAACCTCGCCAGCACCGTCTCCACCAATTCCGGCCCGGGTCCCGCGGACCTCGTGTACGGGGGGAACGCGGCCAAATGGACTGCTCTCGCGCACAGCATGAAGGCGAGACTCTATCTAAATACCGCCGAGGTGCGGCCCGGCGCTTACGCGCAGGCGCTGGCACAATCGCGTCTTGGAATTCAGACGGCTGCCGGTGACTACCACTCGGTTTGGTCCGGCCGCGGCGGCGAGACGAACTTCTTTTACCAGTTCACCAACGAACAACGGAACGGGTACGCCCAGCCCGATGCGTTTCTATGGAACCTGATGCAGGCGCGAACCGACCCGCGCCGCCCAATCTATTTCGCCGGAGCTATCGATCCTGGCGTGGGTACTCAGGTCGATTTCGGTGACGTGGATACGCCGACTTATCCTCAGCCGATTTTCAGTGCCGACGAGAACTCGCTCATCTGGGCCGAGGCGGCGTACCGCACCGGCGGGCAGGCGGAGGCGCTGGCTCAGCTCAACAAGTATCGCGCGGCCAACGGCGTAGCTACGGGCGCCGCGGTTGGCCCCGCTCTTCTCCGCGAGATTCTGACGGAGAAGTACATCTCGCTGTTCGTTCACACGCAGGCCTGGACCGACTATCGGAGAACGTGTTTTCCGAACCTCACTCCGACGGTTGCCGGGCTGAAAATTCCAGGGCGCTTGTTCTACGACGCGCTGGAAAGGCAGACCAACCCGAACGTTCCATCTGCGCAGGATCAACCGACGCGCAACGCGGCGGATCCTGCGAATGCAACGGATGATTTCGGCAACGTGTGCCTTGGACAATGAAACTGAAAGCTGCCGGCGCGCTTCTGCTGTGCGGCTGCTACACCTACCGCAATACAGCGGTTGGAGACGCATCGCTCATGGCGCCAGTGCGCGTCGAGCTGACGGAAGCAGGCTCGCAGTCGATAACCGGACAAGTGGGTCCGCGCGGCAGCATGCTGGAGGGAATTGTCAGCGCGCGGTCCGACTCGGCTGTCGTCTTCGGTGTCACGGGTCTGACGCGATTGAATGGAGTTGAAGAGACGTGGCACGGAGAGCACGTGACGGTTCCCAAATCCGCTGTCTACCGCATTCAGCTGCGAAAATTCTCGGTGCTCAACACCGGATTGTTGATGGCAGGGATCATTGCCGGCAGCCTCCTCCTGAAGACCGCGGCGGACGCCGGGAATGTCGTTGGAAAGCCCGGAAGTCCTCCGGGGCCTGGTCAGTAAGGAGTCGCCACCTTGGCGAGCTTGTGGACCAGGCGCGCCGGGCGGGAACGGTCTCGGGCAGCCTCCCGAGACGAATCTCAGGTAGGTCACTGAGATTTGGTTGAATCCGGTTCGGCGCAGAACGGGCCGGATTCACCCACCCCTCAACCGAAATGCCTGGCTGCGAAATGCGCGGTGGCAGTCAATGAAACCCTTTCTTGAATGCGAACGTCCAACCTTCTATCGGAGAGTAGTCACGGCCCACCAGCACACTCGCCTCCGACTCCTTTTCGGAGAGGGCCGTTATGTATCAAGCCTGCATTGGCGTAACCAGAGTGGCTACGTGGACTCGGTCGCACCACACGACGTCGTACGCATGGGCAGTGGCATCTCTCGCAACGCTACTGGCCGCTTGTGCACAGACACCACCTGTCGTCGGCACCACGCCGAACTATTCCCAATTCATCGGCGGTGATTCGAGAACCGGGCCCAATGCGCCCGGACCTTCCGAGGTAGAGTTCCCAACGAACTCAGCTTCGCCACGTCCAAACAGTTCTTCGCTGTATCGATTCTCAGACTCGTACTGGACAGCGATTGCCGAGATCGACCTGGGCGCGTTACGCAAGGCAGCCGAGACCACTTTCGAGATCGGTTTTGCCGAAGGATTGGCGTTGCTCACGCAGGGCGCCCTGGAGAAAGCGGAGAGCGCGTTCGTCGCGGCGGCCGATCAGCTCGTCGACTTCAACGTCGCTGTTGCATCGAGAATAATGCTGGCGAAGACGCTTCTGTATGAGCGGAAGTGGGTCGCGCTGCGGGATCTGTCGCTCACTTTGACTCTGAACCCGCAGGATCGGCAGCACACCGCGGATCTCGAGCGCTGGGGTAGTGCCTTCGCGGGCTTGGAGCAGCAGGTAACGACCTTCCCTGAGAAATCCGCTTTGATTCCATTGAAGATTACTTCAATCGGAACTCCAACCATTCGTGTGCGAATAAACGGGAAGGAGTACGACTTCTGGTTCGATACAGGGTCCAGCATCACTGTGCTCAGCTCCGAGGTCGTGTCGGAGGCGCAGGTCTCGACGATTTCGGAGGACACACTCCAGGTTCGGACCTTTGGCGGATCGGCTCCGGTGAGGGCCGCAGTGGTGAAGAGAGTAGACATCGGCGCAATCGTCCTTTCCAACGTTCCCGCGGTAGTGATGGACGCCGACCTGATGCGTCTCGAGGCGATAGTCGATGGACGTCCCAAGGTTGGTCTCAATGTCGACGGAATAATCGGGTGGGACACCATTCGGCAGTTTGATGTCTCTATCGATTATTCCGGCAGAACGATCAAGCTGGCGCGTCCAGACGCACGCGCGGGGAGCGGTCGCGGATCCCGGAATCTTGCGTGGGTAGGGAAGCCGCTGGTCGAGGTCCGCACAAAACTTGGCCGCACCCTTCATTTCACCATCGACACCGGAGCCCAGATCAGTTTTGTGAATGCCGAGGCGTTGGACAAAACGAGCGGCTTTTCGAGTGCCTCCGTCGTTCGCGTCTTCGGGTTTGCGGAAACCGGCAGTCGTTTGAATCGTCTTGTCCGGTTGCTGACGCTGGACCTGGCGGGAACACAAATACTACTGCGAGACGTCCCTGTCTACGGCTCTACTTCCTCGGGATTCATCAACTGCGATGGAATACTGGGCAGCGACATCGGCCAATTCGGAATCGTGAGGATAGATGCAACGAACGGAATCTTCTCAGTCGGCGCCGAGAATGCGGCTGAATAGCGTCGTGTCCACGTTGCCGCCGGAGAGCACAACCGCGACGTTGCGTCCGCGCATTCTCTCTTTCTCCTGAAGCAGCGCCGCGAGGGCGGCGGCGCCTCCGCCCTCCGCGGTGTTGTGCGTGTCCGCGAACAGCGCTCGCATCGCTGCTTCGACTTCGTCATCGCTCACCAGTACGACACGCTCCGCCCCGCGGCGCGCCAGGCTGAGCGCCGCTTCGACCGGCGTCCGGCACGCCATACCGTCGGCGACGCGAGTGGTCGATTCATGTGAGACAACGCGGCCCGCCTTGAACGAAAGCGCGAACGCTGGGGCGCTCTGTGAGACGACGGCGACGACGCGAGTGCGGAGCCTGAGAGCGTCTCTCGCCGCGATGACTCCACAGAGACCGCTTCCCATACCCACCGGGACGTAAACGGTGTCGAGCTCAGGCACTGCCCGGAACAACTCGAGCGCGTAAGTGCCGACGCCCCTGACCAGCAGCGGATGGTACGAGGGGAACCGGTGCCATGCGCGCTCGCCCGCGATCCTGTCGGCGACGTCGGAGGCTGCCTGAAAGTCGTGTCCTTCTTCGATGACTTCGACACCAAGCGCGCGCATCGCGGCGTTCTTCTCGACGCTGTTTCCGGACGGTACGACGACTGCGGCGGGAATACCATGCTGGCGTGCGGCAAATCCTACGGACTGGCCGTGATTTCCTCTCGTCGCGGAAATAACTCCTTTGGGCTTGGCACTGATACGACCGATCTCGTCGAGATACACCAGCCCTCCGCGCACCTTGAAGGCGCCAGTGGGAGCGTGGTTTTCGTGCTTGACCCAGACAGGCGTACCGACCCGCGCATCCAAAAGGGGCCACTGGTACTGGGGAGTCGGCGGCATCGACTTATAGACGAGTGCCGCAGCGGCGTCCAGCTCGTCCAGCGTCGGCTGGTCGGTAGGGACGAAGCGCTTCATTTCAACGGTTTTGGCCATCGTTTGGCCAATGGGCTGAGGATCGAGCATGTGACATAAGATGCAGCGGGTTTCTCAAAGGCGTCAGTCACCACGCGATGAAAGCGGGTTCGCAATACATTCCCTTCGCCAATGCTCTCCCTAATCGGAATCGTCATTGTCGTCATCGGATTCGTCCTTCGGATGAATCCGCTCCTGGTGGTCACCGTCGCGGGGCTCGCGACCGGAATCGCGAGCGGCCTCGGGCCGCTCGAGGTAGTCGCGGCCTTCGGCAAAGCGTTCATTACAAGCAGGTACGTGGCCATTGTGTGGCTCGTTCTCCCGGTGATCGGATTGCTGGAGCACGCGGGGCTGAAGGAACGTGCGCGCGCGGTAGTCTCCCGACTGCGAGCCGCCACGGCTTCACGCGTTCTGCTGGTCTATTTCGCGATCCGGCAGATCACCGCCGCGCTCGGGCTGACGTCACTCGGCGGACACGCGCAGATGGTGAGGCCGCTCATCGCGCCGATGGCCGAAGGCGCGGCGGAGAATCAGTACGGCGAGCTGCCGGAGGCAACGCGACACAAGATCCGGGCGCACGCCGCCGCCGTCGATAACATCGCGCTCTTCTTTGGTGAAGACATCTTCATCGCGATCGGATCGATTCTTCTGATCAAGGGGTTTCTCGACCAGAATGGAATTCACGTCGAGCCGGCCCAGCTGGCGGTCTGGGCGATTCCGACGGCCATCTGTGCGTTCGTGATTCACTGCGCGCGGCTGCTGCTGCTCGACAGGCAGCTGCGCGCGGAGCTGAGCCGGAAGGAAAAGGTATGATCACGCTGGAGCACATCTACTGGCTGACGGGGCTGATGATGGCGGGGGTCGCGATCGTGAACTGGCGGGACCACACCAATCCGCGCCGCTTCAACAACACGGCGTTCTGGGGCATCTACGCGATCACGTTTCTTGTGGGCTCTCGCCTCCCCGACCTCGCGAGCGGATTTCTGGTCATCGCGATGGTGCTGGTCGCGAGTATCCGGGGCCTCGGACAGGGAAAACAGGAGAGTGGCACACGCGAAGAACGTGGGGCCAGCGCGAACCGGTGGGGGAACAAGCTCTTCATCCCGGCCCTCACGATCCCAATCCTTACGGTGCTCGGCACTGTAATGTTCAAGAAGATCACAATCAACGGCGCTCCCGCAGTCGATCTGAAGCAGGTGACAGTCATCTCTCTCGCAATCGCCACAGTCGTTGCCCTCGCGGTTGGGATGATCATGCTGAGGCCGCCTTTGCTCGCGCCGATCAGAGAAGCACGGCGCCTGCTCGATGCCGTCGGCTGGGCCGCCGTCCTTCCACAGATGCTGGCCGCGCTCGGCGCACTGTTCGCGATTGCCGGGGTGGGCAACGTCGTTTCGGATCTGGCTCAGCGCTGGATTCCGCTCGAGCATCCGTTCGCGGTGGTAACGACCTACGCTGTCGGCATGGCGGCGTTCACGATGATCATGGGGAACGCGTTCGCGGCCTTCCCCGTGATGACGGCAGGGATCGGCCTCCCGCTGATCGTTCAGAAATTCGGCGGCGATCCCACGATCATGGCGGCGATCGGGATGTTGTCCGGATTCTGCGGGACGCTGATGACGCCGATGGCGGCCAACTTCAACATCGTTCCAACGGCGCTGCTCGAGCTGCCGGATGAAAACGCCGTGATCAAGGTGCAGATTCCAACCGCGCTTCTGCTCCTCGCCGCCAATATCCTGCTCATGAATTTCCTGGTCTTCCGCCGGTGACAGCCAGCGTTCCCTCACTCACGCCGCAGCTCGGGTCGAAGTTCGCGCGCCTCGCCCTGGCGCACGTAAGGCGGGAATATCCGAACCTGCTTTACCATGTATTGAACAAACGGTCTGACGTAAAATCGCCACGTGAGCTGCATCCGGTTTTCTTCGGCAGCATGGATTGGCACTCGTGTGTGCATGGCTACTGGCTTCTCGCCACTGTGCTCAGGCTTTTTCCAGAAATGCGCGAGAGCGAGAAGATCGTGGAGCTGTTCGATGCGCAGCTCACCGCCGCCAAAGTGCGAGCGGAAGTCAAATATCTGAAACAGCCTCAGCGCGGGATCTTCGAGCGTCCGTACGGGTGGGCGTGGCTGCTGATGCTGGCCGCCGAGCTGAGCCGGCATGGCAGCAAGAAGGGGAATCGGTGGAGTACCGCGCTCGCGCCTCTCACCACGGAAATCGCCGATCGCTTCCTCGGGTTTCTTCCCAAAGCCACTTACTCGACTCGTGCGGGTACGCATTTCAACAGCGCGTTCGCGATCGCGCTGGCTTTGGAATACGCGGAGGTCGCGAGCGACGATGCGCTTCGAAGGGCGCTCGAGAAAAAGGCTCGCGCATGGTACTCGGGCGATTCCGATTGTCAGGCGTGGGAGCCGGGAGGCGACGATTTCCTTTCTCCCGCCCTGATGGAGGCGGAGTGCATGCGCAGAGTGCTGGCCGCGGATGAATTCTCGAGCTGGCTCGACAGCTTTCTTCCACGACTGGCCGTGCGGGAGCCGGCGACACTGTTCAGGCCGGCCATCGTCAGCGATCGCAGCGATGGGAAGATTGCTCACCTCGATGGGTTGAACCTGAGCCGCGCCTGGTGCTGGCGCGGGATCGCATCGACGTGGTCCGCAAGCGATGCACGTCGCGGGATTGCGCTCGAGGCAAGTAAGACACATTTGGCGGCAAGTCTACCGCGCGTAGCGGGAGACTATGCGGGAGAGCATTGGCTCGCCACGTTTGCTCTCCTGGCGCTTCTTTGATCGGGGATAAGAATGACTGACCCGGCCAGGTCGCAGGGCGGCGTGACCGTCGATCTTACGCGTCGCGCATCACTGGTCGCGCTATTCGCCGGCATAGCCGCAATCGCCGTGGGATACGCCGCTGCATTCAAATCCGCAGGCACACCCGGTTGGGCGCCCTGGCTTCTTGCTCTTGGAATCCCCGTCGCGCTCGGTGCCATCATGGTCCTCGGAGCGGCACGAGGACGCCGAGGTATAGGCCAGCTCAAATTGCCATTGGCATTCGTCGTGGTCGTGCTCGTGATCGGTTTCGGTGCGGCGTTGGCACTTCCCGCAACTGAAGGCCCGCTCAGCCAACTCTGGTTGGGTATGCCGGCGCGGGCCGCGATCGTGATTTACGGAATCGGGCTGTTGCCGATCATCGTGCTGCCGGTCGCGTACGCACTGACGTTCGAGACACAGACATTGAGCGCAGAGGACGTCGAGCAAGTGCGCGCGCTCGGGCGAAGGTACCAGAGTCGGAATGAAGGCACCGAAGGCACGTCACGAAACGATGTAACGCATGATTGAGAGCGGACGCATCGACGCTCTCCTTCAGGTCGCGTTGCCAAGTGCTGCGCAGCCGGCGGTAATTACCGTCGGCCTCGCGTATTTCGCGGTAGTAGTCGCGATAAGCATCTGGGCAGCGCGGAGAACGCGGACAGCGAGCGACTTTTTCGTCGCGGGAAAGGGGATCGGACTGATCGCGCTAACAGTCGCGTCAGTGTCGGTGTCGGTTTCGGGGTTCGCATTTATCGGCGGCCCGGGCTTCATCTACGCCGTCGGACTCGGCGCAATGTGGATCGTACTCCCGGCGGCTGTCACAAATGTCATGGGCGCCTGGGTGCTGGCCAAGCGAATGCGGCTGCTCGGCGAGGCTCGCAGTCTGATCACTGTTCCCGATGCCATCGGCGCGCGCTACCGCTCTCCCGCTGCCCAGGGACTGTCGGCCGTCGCGATTCTGGTTGGAATCGTCGGATACATGGCGACGAACGCGCTGGCGATGGGAGTAGTGATCAACGCGATCTTCGGTGTCGGACTCGGGTGGGGGATCTGGATCGGAATGGGCGTCACGCTCGCCTATTCCGCGTCGGGAGGAATTCTCGCGGGCATCTACAACGATGTATTTCAGGGAACGCTGATGGCAATCGCATCCGTTCTGGTCTTTCTCTTCGTGCTTGGCTTCGGTGGCGGCCTCGGGGATATCTCGCGGGTCATACTCTCGCACGACCCAGCGTTTCTTGGGCCGTGGGGGAAACTGACCCCACTCGCGGCGCTGTCGTTCTTCTTTGTCTTTTCGATGGGCTCGCTCGGGCAGCCGCAAGCTGTGCACAAGTACTACATGCTTCGCGATCCCCTGCAGCTCAAATGGTATCCGCTGCTCAAGACACTCGGGCTGGTGCTGGTGCTTCTGCTGTACTTCAGCGTAGGTGTTGGGGTCAAAGCATTCGTGCTGAACGGCAGGCTGGCTCCGCTCACAAGTCCGGACCAGGCGACGCCCGCGCTTTTGCTCAGCGTTACGCCGATAATTCTTGCCGCACTCGTATTTTCCGGAATAGCCGCCGCGACCATGAGCGCCGCAAACTCTTTCATCAATATCGGTGCGGCGATCGTGACGCACGATCTGCCGGTCGCATTTGGAAAACGTGTAAGCAACGAGCTGCGATGGGGTAGGGCGATGACGATTCTGATCGCAGTCGCCGCGGCAATCACGGCGCAGCAGTCGGGAGCGATGGTTGCCTTTCTGGGGATTTTCGGATGGGGGCTCTTTGCGTCGACGCTCGTGCCAGCACTGGCGGTCGGACTCAACTGGCAGGGTGCAACCCGTGCCGGCGCGATTGCGTCGATCGCGACAGGGTTGATCGTCACGCTCGCGCTGGAGACGACTGCCTATCGAAAGGTCTTCACTTTCCCCGCCGGCGTCACCGCTTCGGCGGTCGCGATGGTGTCGTCCTTTCTGGTGTTTTTCGTCGTGTCGTGGCTGACCCGGCGCTCAGCCGCGGCGGAGCTCGATCCCGATGTCAGGCTGGTGATGGAGCTCTGATCATTCCGTCGAGGACATCTTCGCGCCCTCATTCTCGAGAACGCGGACGCTCTTGATGTTCACGAACTCGCGGATGCCGAACTCGCCGAGCTCCCGGCCGAAGCCGGAATGCTTGACGCCGCCGAAGGGCAAGTGCGCATCTGATGCGACCATGCCGTTGATGAAC
>JBDTND010000058.1:0-12065 GCA_039933915.1 Gemmatimonadales bacterium
CCCTTTATCCACGGCTGGACCGCGTACATGTCCTTGTAGAAGAAGAGGTAGATCATCGGCGCGTCGTCGAACTCGAGCTTGTCCGCCTGGGTGTAGAGAGAATTGCGCTTGGATTCGTCCTGCTCGCGGTGCGCCTGATCGACGAGAGCATCGAAACGCGGGTTCGAGTAGAACGAGACGTTGCCGCCCGGCCCTTTGTTCTTGCTGTGAAGCAGAGGGTACAGGAAGTTCTCCGCGTCCGGGTAGTCCGCCCACCACTCCTTGAGCGCGAGGTCGGTTTGTCCCTTGCGCGCGGCTTCGCGCATCGACGACGCGTCGCGCTGAACGATCTTGGCGCGAATGCCCGCCTCGGCGAGATTCGCCTGGACGGTCTGAGCGATCCGGGGAGACAGATCGGTCGTCGCGGACCAGAGCTCCACGTCGATTCCATTGGGGTGGCCGGCCGCCGCGAGAAGCTGCTTCGCCTTGGCGACATCGTGCGGATATCCTTTGCGGCTCGCGTCGTACCCGCCGAGACTCGGTGGTATGACGCCGTTCCCCGCGGTACCGCGGTTTGCCATGACAACTGTCAATGCGGTGTTCACATCAACGGCGTAGTTGAGCGCCTGCCTCACGCGGACGTCCGTGAGTGGCCCGCGAGTGACGTTGATCGCGACGTACCAGAAGCGGAGCGCGGGCGCCGAAGTGAGAAGCTTATTCTTCTCCGGATCCGCTTCCCACGCTTTTCCTGCTTCGGTGGGTACCGTAAGAACATCCACATTGCCGGCCTCGAATTCAGCCGTCGCGGTGCTCATTTCCGGAATGATGCGTGCCATCAGCGAATCGGCTTTCGGCGCGCCGTCGAAGTAGTCGGGGTTCCTGGCGAAACGGAGGTAATCGTCGTGTCTCCATTCGACGAACTTCCATGGGCCCGTGCCGACTGGCTTCTGTCCGATGTCGGCCGGCGTATTTCCAGGTACGATCGAAGTCACCGGCATCGCGAGCATCTTCGGGAAAATCGCCAACGGCTCCTTGAGCGTTATGACGACCGTAGTATCGTTGGGCGCGACTATGCCCGTCAGCGCCTGCGCCTTGCTTGCCGCGTAGTCCTCAGCGCCCTTGATCGGGTAAAGGGGCCAGCCGCGGCCTCCCTTGGTCTTGGGATCGAGCACTCGCTGGAACGTCGCGACGACGTCTTTCGCGGTGAATGGCTGCCCATTGTGAAATTTCACGCCGCTGCGAAGATGGAACGTGTAGGTGATTCCGTCCGGAGTCACATCCCATGACTTGGCGAGCCCGGGAACCACTTTCGCATCGGGCGTGAAGCGCGTGAGCCCGTCGAAGACGTAGGAGACGGCTCGCCCGGTCGGGACATCGGTCGAGAGGGCAGGATCCATCGATCTCGGATCGTAGGTGTCGCGCGAGTCGATGATCGTCCGGCGGGCAGGTGCAGATTCGCCACCGCCGCCACAGCCGAGAATCGCGGGCAATACGAGGAGAAATAGTCGGCGCATGTGTGTTCTCTGACGGTTGACATGAAGGGGCGAAATACGAGAACTTTCGCGCACCCCGAATTAGGCCTCACCGTGAGCGCAGAATACTATTATCGCCGCCAACTTGGCGCCAAGGATCTACTGCCAGCCGTTGGCGTCGGCGTCGCTGCCGGTTTGGCCGCGTTCTACATTGTGCAACTCTTAATCCAGCGCACGCCCCTCGTTCCTCAGGGCAATCTGTCCCAGTTCCCGGGTACTCCACTGAAGCGAATCATGGGTGATCGCGGCGAGCCTGAAACGGAAACGCACTACGCACGCGAGCTGCCCCCCGGCAAGCCGCCCGGCGCTCGCGCGCTGCAAGGGTGAAGCTGACCCGGGTACGGCTCGGGATCTACACCGCAATCGCGTTCTTCGCAGCGTTTTCTGGGGTTGGCAAGGCCAAGGCGCAGGACATCGAGTGCCAGCGTGGCGACCTGGAAGTGATGCGGTTGGAATTCGAGGGAAACAAGGCCTTTTCGGACGCTGAGCTCGCCAAGGCCATCGTCACGACTCCTTCGGCGTGGGCGAGGCGTTACCTCCACCTGCCTTTCACGGTCAAACATTGTCTGGACCGTGCTGAGCTCCCAAACGATCGCGCCCGGCTGATAATCTTTTATCGCCGTCGGGGGTATCCAAAGGCGACGGTCGATACCGCGGTAAAGGAGCTGGCGCCCGGTGCAGTCGCGGTCAGGTTCAACATAAACGAGGGGCCGCCCGTGACACTCGTGTCGTTCGTCGTCAGCGGGCTGGACTCGATCCCGGAAAAAGCGCGAGTCGCGCGCGGTCTGCCCATGCGCGAAGGCGGCAGGTTCGACCGCTTCGCGATAGATGCCGCCGCCGACAGCGTTCGGCAGCGTCTGCACAACAATGGATACCCACGGGCGGATGCAGTCAACCGCTTCGAGGTCAACGATACAGCGCTCACCGCGTGGGATACGCTTGACGTGACCCCCGGACCGAGAACGAGGATTGGAGCAATCAACATCGAAGTGACGCCGTTACCCGGAAAAAAGCAGCAGATACCGACCGGAGTCGTGCGCCGCATAATGGGGCTCGATACCGGTCAGCTTTTCCGTGAAAACCAGATCATCGACGCCCAGCGCGCGGTCTATCAGACCGAGGCGTATCAGCACGTTTCGATCACTCCGGACAGTGCGGCCGATACACTCATGACGCTACACGTGAACCTGGCCGAGGCGCAGATGCACGCGGCCCGCATGGGCGCGGGCTATGGAACGCTCGACTGTTTCAGGGTGACCGGTGAGTACACCGACTTCAACTTCCTGAACGGCGCGCGCAGGCTCGATCTCAACACGCGCATGTCGAAGATCGGCATCGGCACGCCGCTCGATTGGGCCCCCAATCTCTGTCCGGCGGCGAAGAAAGATGTCTTCAGCACCAGGCTGAACTATTACGCCGGGGCGACGCTCAGGCAGCCGTTGTTCCTGGGGTTGCGGACTGTTCCGACGCTTACGGTATACAGCCAGCGCGTGTCCGAGTACAACGCGTATCTCAGAACGACGGCGATCGGAGGCGTTGCGTCGCTGGTGTGGCGTGGTCGGACGAGAATGCCCGTCAGCGTCGCATACTCGATGGATCTCGGGCGCACTGAGGCGCAGCCGGCGTTGTTCTGCGTGGTGTTCAACCTCTGCGACGCCGCCGAGCGCAGCAGAGTGCAGCAGACGGAGAGGCTGGCGATCCTCAGCGTTGGCCTGACGCGTGACAACTCGAACAACGTTCTCTCGCCGACCCGTGGCTCGATCGTGAGACTGGAGGCACGGCATTCCTCGCCTGTGATTCTCTCGAACAAGGATCTTCAGTTCGACAAGCTCGTTGGCGACGCCTCGCGCTATATAAATGCCGGCGGCGGCAACGTACTGGCGCTGCGCATCCGCGGAGGGACGGTTTTTGGTCGCAACGTTGAGTCGGCGACGGGATTCATTCCCCCGCAGGAGCGATTATATGCCGGCGGTCCGACGACAGTGCGCGGGTTTTCCCAGAATGAGCTGGGATCGCTGATTTATATCGCTAAGGATTATCGGCCGATAGTCACCGCCCCCGACGATACGATTGGAACTGTCGGGCTGCCAACCGGCGCTGACAGCAGCTTCAAGCGGATCGTGCCGGTCGGCGGCAACTCGCTGCTGGTGGGGAATCTGGAGTTGCGGCTGAGAAGTCCCTTTCTTCCCGAACTTCTGCAATGGACTCTGTTCACCGATGCTGGCGAAGTCTGGAACCGTGCAACGGCGCAGGTCAAAGGGGTGAAGTTGAAAGTCACTCCGGGGGTTCAGCTTACCGCTTTTTCGCCGGTGGGCCCTGTGCGCCTTGCCATCGGGTACAATCCGTACCGGCGTCCACCCGGCCCGATCTATTTCGAGGCGACCAACCTCGGGGGCGCGCTCCTGTGTGTCAGTCCCTCGAACACTTTGCCGACGCACTTCACTCGCGACCCGGCGAACGTTATCACGGGGATCGAGCAGCCCGTTACGCCAGAGGGATGCCCATCCACGTACCAGCCCCGGAAGGAAAACAGTCTCCGCAGCAAGCTCACGTTCAGCTTCGCCATCGGACAGGCTTTTTAGCCCGCCATGACACGCCGTCTCAAAATCGTGATCGGAAGCGCCGTCATACTGGTGGGCTTCCTGCTGATCCTCTCTCTCAGCGTCATCGGCGTCACGCACACGGGCTTCGGCCAGGAGCGTGTGCGGCACATGATCTCGACGATGCTCGCGGGAAAGGTGAAGGGCAAAGTCTACATCGGCCGTATCAGCGGCGGTTTCTTCAACGGCGTGACGATCGACTCCGTCGAGATTCGCGACGACGAGGATTCCGTGTTTGTGGCGTCCGGGCCGATCAGGCTTTCGTACGATCCGCGGGATCTCTTCGACCGCCGCATCCTTCTCAGCCATCTCGAGGCCGATCATCCTTTCGTTCATCTGAGACAGCATCAGAACGGGGAATGGAACTGGAGGCGAATCTTCCCGGCGAGCGTCGAGAAGGAGAAGAGAAACCAACGGGGTTTCGGACAGTACATCGCCATTGATTCGTCGGTGATTCGCAACGCGAGCCTGACGCTCACACTCCCGTGGCATCCGGCGGACTCCCTGCGCGGAGTCAGGCGTGACAGCGCAATCAGGTTCGAGCTTTCGCGTCCCGATCACGAGATCAGGCGCACGCGCGAAGGATTCGCGCGAACCTGGAGATGGACACAGATGCAGGCAAATCTCGGGTTTGCGCGCATCGCCGACCCCGACACCGTCGGGCGTCTCGTCCGGATCAGGAAGGCGAGCTTCAGCGAGACCGATCCTCCGTTCCATTTTCGGAATGTCTCCGGCACAGCGCTGAATCTCGGAGACTCGATCTTCGTCGACAGCGATCACTTCGACCTGCCCGGATCCACCGGGCACGCCCGCGGCAGCGTAGTGTGGGGGAGCGATCTTCCCATTCGGTACTACCTGCACATCGTCGGAGATTCAGTCTCGCTGGCCGACGTCTCGTGGGTCTATCCGACGCTGCCGACGACAGGCGGAGGAAAGCTGAATCTGGAGATTCGGAGCCAGCGCGATCCCACGTTTATCGACTACATCCTGACCGACATGGATGTCCGCACCACGAGGTCCCGCCTGCTGGGGAAGATGACGTTCGAGACCGGGGGGCCCGTGCTCGTCGTAAAGAACGTCGACGTGGAGGGAACGCCATTCGACTTCGATCTGCTCCGCACGCTGAACGGAAAAGCATTTCCATACGATTGGCAGGGGAAGATCACCGGCACCGTGAGAGCGGCCGGCGGTCCGCTCAATCATTTCAAGGTTGACCAGTCGGCGCTCATCTTCGAGGATGCGCACGTTCCCGGCGCGATCACGGAAGCCCGCGGCGAGGGCGAGCTCGACATCCTGTTTCCGGCGTTCACCGCGTTCCACAATTTCAATGTCGACGTGGCGACGCTGGACCTGCGCACGCTCCAGTACCTGAATCCGCTCTTTCCCAAAATCAAGGGAACGGTGTCGGGCACGGCGACGCTCGACTCCACCTGGCTCGACGTCCGATTCAGAAATGCGGACCTCACGCACCACGATGGCAACCAGCCGGTGTCACGCGTCACCGGCGATGGGCGCGTGACGTGGGGCGAGAAATTCCTGGAATACGATCTCGCCCTTCAGGCACAGCCGCTCTCGTTGACCGCGCTGTCCCATTCGTATCCGCTGCTGCCGTTGCGCGGCAGCTACGCGGGACCGGTGCAGGTGAAGGGAATGTCACCCAATCTGCTGGTCAACACGACGCTGACCGGGCCGGCGGGAACCTTCGGTTATAATGGTCTCGTTGACGCAGATCCGCTCGTATATGGCGCGCGCGGCCGGGCAACTTCCAATGCGCTCGATCTTCGGCTACTGCTCGAGAAGAACACGCTGCCGCACACACAGCTCACGGGACAATACGATCTCGATCTGCGCGGCCAGGACATCGCGACTCTGGCCGGAAGCGCCGTTGCCACGATCGAGAAGTCGACGCTGGCCGGACTTCAAGTCGATCCGTCGGTGGCGCGGCTGCGCTTCGCCGACGGCGTAGCAACCGTAGACACGCTCGCGCTCAACGCCGCCGGGCTGAAGGCGAGAGCGTCGGGCACGGTCGGAATGAGCGGCACGCATGCCGGCTCTCTGAAATTCTCGGCGACCCTGGACTCGCTGTCGCGACTGCGCGCGCTGGCACCCTCCCTGGCGAGCACGTCGGAGCTGGATTCGCTGCGTGGGAGCGGCGAGCTGACTGGTGAGCTCACGGGAGGCATCGAGCATCTCTCCCTCAACGGCTTCGTTCGCGCGAACGACGTGCGCCTCGGCATGCGGCGCGTCGAGAGCATCCGCGGTACGATCCTCCTCGCGGATATAACGAAGGAGCCTACCGGCTCATTCATTTTCGGTGCCGATACCGTCGCGCTCGGGCCGCTCGGCTTCAACAGCATCAGAGCATCGGTGGCTCTGGCCTCGCCGACGTCCGGTCATTTCAGCGCATCGATGCTGAGCCAGAGCGGCGTCCAGACGGAGCTCGCTGGAAATATCACGCGGAGCAGAGACACGACTGTGCTGAGACTGGACAGCGCAGCAGTCCTGGTGGATGCGGACAATCGCTACAGACTACAGTCGCCAAGCAGAGTTGCGTTCTCGAAGGGATTCCTCGCGCTCGACTCACTCATCCTTCAGCACAGCAGCAAAGCGAAGATGATTGTCGAGAACGTTCGCCTGAGCGGCGACTCGATTCGGGGGCATATCCGGACCGACAGCGTGGACATGCGGCTCATTCGGGCCTTCGTACCCGGGATGGTCGATGCGCGTGGCGCGATGGTAGCCGACGTCGATGTTCGCGGCAGCATCAAGCAGCCGCGCCTGTTCGGACAGATCTCCCTCGCCGACGGCACCGCGGCATTCTCGAATCTGGGCACGCGCTTCAATCACATCCGCGCCGACATCGCGCTGTCGGGCGATACCGTTCACATCAAGCAGGTGTCGGCCGAGACGGTGAAGGATCGTCGCGGTGCGATCAATCTGACTGGCACGATCAGCTTCGAGCATTACGACAATCCGTCGTTCTCGCTCGTCGCCAACGCGTCGAACTTCCACGCCATCGATAAGCCTGGTCTGGCCGCGCTCGACATATCCACCCCATCACCGGTGACACTCAGCGGCTCGACGCAGGACGCGGTGATGCGCGGGACGGTGAGGGTGGAGCGGGGAACGATCTATATCCCGGACGTCGTCAAGAAGAGGATTATCGATCTCGAGGATCCGGAGTTTCTGGACGTCGTCGACACGCTGCTCTCGCAGAATCGCGAAGTGCTGCCGCGCGCGCCCAAGGCGGTCGCGCGCAATCTCAGGCTCGAGAACGTCGCCGTCGACATCGGTTCCGATGTCTGGCTGAGATCCTCGGAGGCGAACATCAAGCTTGGCGGCTCGCTCAATGTCACGCTTGCCCCGCCGAATCCTGGCGAGGCGCCGCGGCTGGCTCTCGAAGGAAGGTTGAGTGCCGACAGGGGAACCTACAGACTGAACCTCGTCGATCCATTCATCCAGCCGACATTCGATGTACAGAGCGGAGAGCTGCAGTTCTTTGGAACTCCAGATCTGAATCCGGCACTCGACATCCGCGCCATCCATACTGTGAGACAACCGCGGCAGAGCGCGAATGGTCGCGACGTGAGGGTCGAGGTCGACATTACCGGTACACTCTCGCGTCCGGAGCTCGCGCTCAAGAATCCGGACAATCTTCCGTTGTCACAGAGCGATTTGCTCAGCTACCTCGTTACGGGCGAGCCGGCGGTCGGACTCGACAACAGCGGTACGACTACGGCGATCGCGCAGGGACTCGGCGTTCGCACGATCGGCAATCTTCTGGTGAACGCCCTCCCGCCGAACGTCCTCGACTACGTCGAGCTGCAGACCGCTGCTCCGGGAAGCGATCCGGCCCAGTCCACCAATCCTTCGTACTACGGTTTGCTCAATACGCGTGCGGTCCTCGGCAAACAGCTTGGCAGCAGATGGTTCCTCGGGTTGAGCACGGGTCTCTGCCCAAGCGCGTTCAAGGAAAACCTTGGGTTGCAGCTGGAGTATAGAATCAGCCCGCTGTATAGTGCGCAGGCGGCGATCGAGCCCGGCTCCAGCAACACCAGGTGCGGCGACAAAGGTCCGGGATCTACCGTCATTCCCACGCAAACGCCGTCACAGCTTGGGTTTGACCTTTTTCGAAACTGGCGTTTCTAATTGGCGATTGACTCGTCAAGTAACGAAATTGTGACGGACTTTCAACGCTCAACGGCGAAAGCGATGGCGAAGGATCTGCGCGAAAAAGATCTGATGCAGTGCCGCTCCTGCGGTAACGAGGAGCGCGCGTCCGAAGGCTATCCGTGCAGCGATTGCGGAACCTTCGTCTGCATCATCTGCAGCTTTCGCGGAGTCACACTCTGCACCTCATGCCGGGAGAAGCGTCCCGAGCCGCCGTTGACGCCGATTCCCAAGATCGACTGGCCAGAGCATTGAGCGAAAGCGTTACAGCGATCGCAGCGATCGCGCCGATGTTGTGCGAGCCCGATGTAAGAACGACACAAGTATCTCAGCTTCTCCACGGCCACATCGCGCAGGTGGTCGAGCGGACAGGACTGTGGCTGCACGTCAAAGGCGCGGACAGTTATATGGGCTGGATTCATCAAGGCTACGTCGTGACGATGCCGGAGCCGGTGCCTCTCCCGTCCCAGACCGGATGGGACGATCCGCGCCCACTCTCTCTCGGTTGCACCGTCCGCGACGAGCACGGCGCCACGCGCAAATTGCCCCTGGGCGCGCTCATCACCGAGGGACAGGAGCGCTTCGGAGGGCTGGCCATGACGCTCGAGGAGCGGCGCCACTCATTTCCTTCCAAGGCGGACTCGATCACTGCATCGGCGATGACGTTCTTCGAGGGGACATCCTACGAGTGGGGCGGAGTGACGCCGTGGGGATGCGATTGCTCGGGGCTCGTCTCGAGCTCATTTCACCTTCACGGAGTGCACGTCCCGCGCGATGCGTGGATGCAGGCGATGGCGGGAGAGCCTGTGGAATCGATGCGCGATCTTCGTCCCGCCGATCTTCTCTTCTTCTCCGACGAGCCGGCGCCCGACGGGAAAATCACGCACGTCGCCATCTCGCTCGGCGGAACGAAGGTCGTCCACCTCGCGCTCGGACGCGGCGGTTATGCGGTGGACGACCTTATGGCGGGGGATGAGTACACCGAGTTGTTGCTTAAGAGGTTCCGCTTCGGTCGGCGCATTCTCTCTTAACTGCAAATGAAGAATACCTGCCGGTTGCTGTCGGCGGAGCGGCCGATGGCCGCGTGCTAAAGCTCAAAAATCCCCAAGAACAGCACGTGGCAACAGGCCGCCCCGCACATGGCACTCGGCAGGTAGTCTTCATTTGCAGTTGATCTTTCAACTGACCATTCCGTTCGGAGCGCCAGGCATCATCGGCGTCTGACTCGGCCCGTTCACGAATAGTCGCGCGGCCGCGGTCGGCGCGTCGTCCAGCGTGACCTGCATCGTGTACTGTCCCACCATGTTGAGTGGCAGGTCCACGACGGCAATGATCGGGAGATCGACCTCGAAGAGAGGGTTGGGCGCCTGCGCGACGTTCATCTCGCCTGACGAGGACCACAGCTCCTCGTCGTGCGGGCTCAGCCACCGAAAGCTCAGCTTGTGCATGCCGACATCCTCCCCGTTGGCCTTGAGACGCACGATGAAGTGCGTTCGCGGATGAACCGTCGGCAATCCCGCCACCTGCACCGCGTCGAAGACGCCGAGGATGTTGAGCTTTCCTTCCTGGGAAAGATTTGCGGCATCGGCGAAGACAGCGAACGAAATGTGCATGCCCCAAAGTAGCCGCGCCGCGCCTTGCCCGGCTAGCTTTCGACGATGACAGAATCAACACGACAAACCGCGGCCATTGTCGATCCCGTTGTGCAGCCTTCGTTCGGCCTGACGGACGTTCTCCTGTTCACCATGGCGGTGATCTGGGGAATCAATTTCGTCGTCGTGAAATACGCCACGGGCGTCTTCAACCCCGTCGCGTTTACGGGTCTTCGTGTTGGAACGGCGGCGGCTTTTCTGCTGCTGGTGGCTCTTGCCCGCGGCGGCATCGCGATTCCGCGGCGCGATGTCGTCCGTCTGCTCTTCCTCGGCGTCATCGGCAACGGGTTGTATCAGCTCTTCTTCATCCACGGCGTCGCGCGCACACGCGCTGGAAACGCGGCTCTCATCGTCGGCGCCGCTCCCGCATTCATCGCACTCGCTGCCAGGGCGCGCGGGCTCGAGCGCGTGAAGCGCATGACCTTTGCGGGGATCGCGCTCTCGGTGATCGGCGTCGCGCTCGTGATCGTAGGAAGTGCGAGCTCTTCCAGCGGACAAACGACGTTGCTCGGGTCGGTCCTCGTATTCATGGGAGTTCTCAGCTGGACGGTTTACACCATCCTGCTCCAGCCCTACACGAAGCGAATCGATGTGATCCAGCTTTCCGCCGTCACAATGGTCGGCGGCGCGGTGCCGCTGCTGGCGGCGTCGATGCCGGCGCTCATCTCCACCGATTGGACCAAAGTCGGCGCCGGCGGGTGGCTCGCGCTTCTTTACTCAAGCGTTATTTCGATGGGAGTCGCCTACTTCTTCTGGTACCGCGGGCTGCGAGTGCTCGGGCCCACGCGCACGGCCGTGTATTCCAATCTTCAGCCGGTCATCGCGCTGCTGGTCGCGTGGGCTTTCCTCGGAGAAAATCCCACGATCTTTCAGGGCGTCGGGGCGGCGACGATCATCGCCGGCGTTT
Source organism: Gemmatimonadales bacterium (assembly GCA_039933915.1). Classification (GTDB taxonomy): domain Bacteria; phylum Gemmatimonadota; class Gemmatimonadetes; order Gemmatimonadales; family Gemmatimonadaceae; genus UBA4720. The sequence continues at coordinate 10,841 of JBDTND010000058.1, forward strand.
TCCTCACCAGAACATGAGACTCGTCCTTTTCGACATCGACGGCACGCTGCTCAATTCCGAAGGGCTCGGACGCACATCGATGCGGCGCGCGCTGGGGGAGATATTCGGCTCGCCGGGAAATCCCGCGTATCGCTATGATGGAAAAACCGACAAGCAGATCGTGCGCGATGTGATGCGCCTCGAGGGGCACAGCGATGAGCACATCGATTCCCGCATGGACACTCTGATCGGCCTGTATCTGGAAGGGTTGGACGAAGGCGTGAAGAGCGGAAAGTTCAATGTCCATCCTCACGAGGGCGTCGTCGATCTGCTCGATGCGCTCGAGGCGCGGAATGACGTCGTGCTCGGCCTGCTCACGGGGAACGTCGAGTCCGGAGCACGGACGAAGCTCGCCGCCGCGGGACTGGATCCGGATCGCTTCCGAGTCAACGCATTCGGTTCGGATCACGAGAACCGTCCTGAGCTGCCGGCGATCGCTCAAAAGAGGGCAAGGGATCAGCTCGGCCTCGACATGGCCGGCGAGCGCGTCGTAGTAATCGGCGACACTCCGGCGGACATCGAATGCGGCCGCTCGCTTGGCGTGCGCGCGATCGGCGTCGCGAGCGGACACTACACGGTCGAGCAGCTCCTGAAGCACAATCCATACGCTGCATTTCAATCGCTCAAAGACACGCCACGGGTTCTCGCAGCGATCCTCGATGCGTGAGGTCGAGCTCAAAGCCGTCGTAGACGATCTCGCCGAGCGGAGAATGATGGTCGAGGCGGCGGGGGGAACGCTGTCGTTCGAAGGGAAGCTCTCGGATCGCCGGTACGACTTCGCTTCCCGCGAGCTGTCGGCGCGCGACGAAGTACTGAGAATCCGCCGCTACCAGAGTCGCGAATCGACAAAAGCGTTTCTGGACTGGAAGGGTCCGACTGAAATGCGCGATGTGTACAAGATTCGTGAGGAGATCACGACGGGTGTCGAGGAGTTCGAATCACTGGAAAGGATTTTCGACAACCTCGGACTCAATCTGGTTGGAGAGATCGACCGCGAGATCGCCCAATACCAGCTCGGCGGCGCCGCGATTCGGTTCGAGACGTACCCGCGGATGGATACTCTCGTTGAGGTCGAAGGGGAGCCCGCCGCAATCGAGGAGGCGATCCAGGTTCTCGGCCTGCCGCGCGGCCTTTTCACGAACGAGAGGCTCGCCGCTTTTGTCGAGAGGTTCGAAAGGAGAACCGG
>JBDTND010000059.1:0-11675 GCA_039933915.1 Gemmatimonadales bacterium
CCCATCGTCGAACGAAACCCAGACTCCTCTCTCTGTCCCGGCGTAGAGCAGTCCCGCGCGCTCGGGATCCTCGCGGAGAACCCGCGTGAACTCGGTGGGCGGAATACCGTTGGTGATCGGAATCCACGTTGCGCCATAGTCGTGGGTCTTGAAGAGGTACGGCTTCATGTCGTCGAGCTGATACCGGTTCGCCGCGACGTAGGCGGTTGCGCTTCCGAAGTTCGAAGCTTCGATCATCGAGATGCGTGCCCACTCCGGCAGGCCGGGCGGAGTCACGTTCGTCCATGTCTTTCCACCATCGCGCGTGATGTTCACGAGGCCGTCGTCCGAGCCTGCCCAGATCACTCCCGGCGTGCGCGGTGATTCCGCAATCGTGAAGACGGTCGCGTAATACTCAACCGATGTTTGATCCTTGGTGATCGGACCGCCCGACGCGCCAAGAGTTCGCGGATCGTGTCTGGTTAAATCGGGGCTGATCGGCTTGAACGTTTGCCCCTCATCGTCCGTCTGAAAGATCACGCTGCTTCCGACGTACATCCGCGACGGGTTGTGCGGCGAGATCACGATCGGGAACGTCCATTGAAAGCGGTACTTCGCGTCGGCCGCGTCGTGGCCCATCGGATTGTTCGGCCACGGATTCACATCCCGCTCGAATCCTGTCTTGATGTCCTTTCTGGTCAACAGCCCGCCGTACGATCCGGCGAAGATTATGTCGGGCGTATCCGGGCGCGGGGCGATGTAGCCGCTTTCGCCGCCACCAACTTCGTACCAGTCGGCAATGCCGATTCCGCCGCTGGCGCGACTCGGCCCGCACAGGGTCGAGTTGTCCTGCTGCGCTCCGCAGACACGGTACGGGAAATGGCTGGTCGTGACGACGTGATAGAACTGGGCGGTCGCCTGGTCCTGCTCCGTCCAGGATTTGCCCCCGTTGAACGACACGTTCGCTCCGCCGTCGTTCGCTTCGACCATCCGCTGCGCGTCATTCGGGGCGATCCACAGATCGTGATTGTCGCCGTGCGGCACCTGAATGGGTCGGAACGTCTTGCCGTTATCGGTCGAGCGGTACATCCCGGTGTTCAGGACATACACGGAGCTCTCGTCTTTCGGATCGGCGTAGATCCGCGTGTAATACCATGCGCGCTGGCGGAGCCGGCGGTCGGAGTTCGTGCGCGTCCACGTCGCACCTCCGTCGGACGAACGAAACACTCCGCCGGAATCGGCTTCGACTATCGCCCACACCTTGTTCGAGTTACCCGGCGAGACAGCGAGACCGATGTTGCCGATCACTCCCTGCGGCAAGCCGGCGTTGCGGGTGATCTCGGTCCAATGCTCGCCGCCGTCCGTGGACTTGAAGATTCCGCTTCCCGCGCCGCCTGACACGAGCTGCCACGGAGTACGCCACGCCTGCCAGAACGCCGCGTAGATGATTTCCGGATTGTTCGGGTCGAGAACGAGATCGGTGATTCCGGTGGAGTCGTTGCGGTACAGAACCTTTCTCCACGTTTTTCCGCCATCGGTTGTTTTGAATACACCGCGCTCCGCGCTCGGCCCGAACACGTGACCCTGCGCTCCTACGTACGCGATATCAGGATTGGTGGGGTGCACGCGCACCCGTGAGATCTGTCTGGTGTCGGCTAGCCCGAGCGACGTCCATGTCTTGCCGCCGTCGCTTGTGCGCCAGACTCCATCTCCGTGAGAAACGTTGCCGCGAATTGGAGACTCGCCCCCGCCGATGTACACGACGTCCGGGTTCGACTCGCTGACGGCAATGGCTCCGATCGTTCCGCCGAAATACTTGTCGGTTACCGGCGTCCATGTAACTCCCCCATCGATCGTCTTGAACGCGCCCCCGCCGGTCGTTCCGAAGTAATACTCGTTCGTTCGCTTGCTCGAACCCGCGACCGCGACCGAGCGTCCACCTCTGAACGGGCCGATCTCGCGCCAGCGAAGCGCGGCGAACGCGCTGCTGTCGTAGGCGGCGGGAGATGGGGGTAGCTCAGGGGCCCCTCGTCTGGGAGGAACCTGGCTTTGCAAGAGGGCGGGCAGGAGGAATGCTGTCGTAAGTACTGCGCCGATAATTGAAGGATAGGCGCTTGGTTTCACGAATGGATCTCCAGGCGTGGGCGGGCGTGTGGTCGCGCGAGCGGCCGGCGGAGCGTGAGTTGGCCGCTACTATGTAGCAGCGACTCCAATGGGTCGGCAAGTGGCGAGCGGCCGACTGGGCGCGAGTCGCGGCACTCGCGCCTGGGCGTTTTGGTTTTCTCGCGGCCCTATCGGAGAAATCTCGATGCGAGCTGGATGAGTCGCTCATCCCCATCGCGCTCTGCTTTCGCTCGAATCTTCTCGACGAACGGACGCAGCTTCTTCTCGCCCCAGTAGTAGCCGGTAGCACTCTCCGCACTTCCCGTGTCGCCTGACCGAGCGGCCTCGAGCAGTGCCTCGGCGGCGGCCTCGTCGTAGCCGGGGTCGCTCCTGGCCGGCAGCGAATACCGCTTTCCCGGATCGCCCCAGGCTGCATCTTCTTTCACAAAGGCGCGCGACATTCTGGTCAACCTCGACGGAGGCCGCGAAATGTCGCAGCTTTCACGCCGCTATCACGGAATTTGCAGAATAACTGCGCAACCGGAAATGAAATGGGGGAAGGCGGGATGACACAGGAATCCTTCGAGGAGCAGCAGGAGGCGCTGGATCCGCATCGGCGCGAGGAGCGCGACGGCGCCGCGATCGAGCTCGCCGGGCGACTCCGCCAGAAAGGCGTGCTTCTCAATGCGCGCGAAACAGGTAGTCAGCTGGATGATCTCATGACCGCGGTGGACCGCTTCGAGGCAGCGGTGATTGCCAGGGGAGGAGACCTGTTCGTGAATACACCCACGTCCAATCCACCCGAGAATCCGGAATTCGTCATCCCGCGCCGAGTGCCGGGAGAAGATGCCGAAGCGTACGCGGCGCGAATCAACGAGGGGGCGGAGCGACTGGAGAAGGCCGACCTTTAGAAAATCCCCGTGATGGATAGCGCGACGAGCCGGAGCATTCGCTGGGCGCAGGCCGGGCTGATCATCAACGCCGGGCTGGTGCTGGTAAAGCTGGTGGCGGGAATCGTCGGTCACGCGAACGCGCTCGTCGCCGACGCGGTCGAGTCTTCGGCCGACATATTCTCATCCTTCATAGTCTGGATGGGACTGAGCATCGCGGCCCGTCCCGCCGACGAGGATCATCCCTACGGTCACGGCAAGGCCGAGCCGATCGCGGCTGCAATCGTATCGCTCATGCTCCTGGGCGCCGCCGTCGGGATCGCGATCATGGCGATTCGGGAGATTCTGAGCCCGCACCATCTTCCCGCTCCATTCACTCTCTTCGTCGCCGCGGGCGTCATCATCATCAAGGAAATTCTCTACCGCCGTGTCTCGCGCGTCGGCAGGGAAGTGGGGAGCACCGTGATCGCCGCGGACGCGTGGCATCACCGCGCGGATGCCATCAGCTCGCTTGCCGCATTCGTCGGAATCAGCGTTGCCCTTACTGGCGGACCCGGCTGGGAAGCCGCGGATGACTGGGCAGCGCTCGTCGCCGCCGGCGTAGTGGCTGTGAACGGTATCCGAACTCTCCGGCCTGCGATCTCAGGCCTAATGGATGAGGCCCCGGATGACGCAGTCAGAGAACGGGCGATGTCAGCAGCGCTCGCGGTCATCGGGGTCAGGCACGTGGAAGTGCTGACGGTTCGGAGATCCGGCTTCGGGTTTTACGTCGACCTTCACGTTCACGCCGATCCGACGATATCGCTTGAAGATGCCCACGAGATTGCGGCGACGGTCAAGTACGCGATCCGCGACGCGATCCCGAATGTCGTTGGCGTGCTCGTGCACATGGAGCCGTATCGAGGAGACGAAAAAATTCTGGACGATCCGGTGTTCAGCCTGCCACCAGTGTAAGCAGTTCCTTCAGCGCTTCCAGTCGCCGCTCTTTCCGCCCCGCTTTTCGGTGATGTGCACTCCCGAGATTTCCATTCCGCGGTCGAGCGCTTTCGCCATATCGTAGATGGTAAGGAGCGCAACGGTGGCAGCCGTCAACGCTTCCATCTCGACTCCCGTCGGGCCGCGCGTCGATGCCCATGCAGTCACACGAAGACCAGGGAGCGAGCGGTCGACATCGACATCAACTCCGACATCCGTCAGCGCGATGGGATGACAGAGTGGTATGAGCTCCGCTGTCCGCTTGGCGGCCATGATGCCGGCGATGCGCGCGGTGGAGACAGCATCTCCTTTCGCGAGCGAGTTGCGCTCGATCGCCTCCAGCGCATCTCCACTCATCCTAATCGTGCCCTCGGCCCGAGCGCTTCGCGCCGTATCCGGTTTTCTGCCGACGTCCACCATACGGGCGCGTCCTTCAGCGTCGAGGTGAGTGAGGTCGCTCATTTGAGAGTCGCCGACAGCTCGCGGATCAGCCTGGCGGCGATCAGCTGCGGGCTCACATTGGTTTCGGTGTACGTCTGCGCTTTGAGCACAGCATCCACCGCCTGGCTGGCGGACGAGGCGGCTCGAGGATCATCGCGATGGAGGGCTTCGCGCATCCGTTCGCCCAGGAGCTCGACCAGCGCGTCGAGCGTGTCGGCGAAGGCGCCGCGCGCGCCGGCCGATCCCTGGGCGAGTGCTGTCGAGTGAATGAGTGAGGCGCGGTTTCCCGTCGCCGCATCGACAATTTTGCGAGCGTTGATCGTCGCCTTCGCGTTGGCTTCACCAGAGAGCAGTTTTCCTGGTGAACCGGCTGCTGCCCGGACACGCTCTGAAGCAGTGGCCTTCTTTTTCTTGTCGAGCGCCTTCTTGACGGCCGGGTCCTCCACGAACGCGCGAACCGCGCTGTCCGGAACGAGTGGCACTCGCACGGTGACCACGCGGGAGCGGATCGTTGGAAGCAGGGCGCCCGGCTCGCTCGACGTCAGCATGATGGTCGTGTTGGCCGACGGCTCCTCGAGCAGCTTGAGGAATGCATTGGCCGCCATGTCTGAGCCTTCCTGGGGCACCATGCGTTCCGCGTCGCCGATGATGAAGACTTTCCGCTTTCCGATCGCCGGCGCGATGGCGGCCTGCTGCACGAGCGAGCGCACCGTCGCGACGTAGATACCCTCAGTGCCCGACGGCGGAGCGTACAGACCGTTCTCTGCTACCCGCTCAGCAATTGCTTCGGCATAATCGTCCCGGACCTGCTCCAGATCGGGATCGGAGTCCTTGAGCCGCGGGCGGGGAAAAATCCAGTGAAGGTCAGGATGCGTCAGCTCGGCGACGTACCGGCAGGCGTCGCACGATCCGCACGGCGCGTTGTCCCGGTCACAAAGCAGTCGCTGTGCGAGCCATAGCGCCAGACGCTGCTTGCCGACTCCGCCGGGGCCCTGAAGGAGGAGGCTCGAAGGGAGACTGCCGCCCTGAATGCTTACGGCGAGCCGTTCGCGAAGCTGCTCGTGTCCATAAAGGTCGATGATCGGCACGTCGAAATATGGTCAGGTGAGTGTCATGAGGCAGGTACCGAGAGGCAGGTACCGAGAGGTTCGCCCTTGGCACATTTTCTGACTTCAATTTTATCTGCAATCTGCCATCAACCGGAAACCGGAGATCGCCATGCCAGGGCAGCTAAGCGGGCGCAAAGTCGCATTCCTCGCCACCGACGGCGTGGAGCAAGTGGAGTTCACGGCGCCATGGAATGCGCTCAGGCAGTCGGGGGCCGACACAGTCCTCGTATCAGACAAAGGGGGCGAGATCCAGTCGGTGAACCACGACTCGAAGGGCGAGCGGTTCAAGGTGGGTGCCGAGGTCTCGAAGGTGACCGCGAGGGACTTCGACGCGCTGGTGCTCCCGGGCGGCGTTGCGAATCCGGACAAGCTTCGCACGAACAAGGATGCGGTGAATTTCGTCCGCCAGTTCATGGAGCTGGACAAGCCGGTCGCCGCGATCTGCCACGGGCCCCGGCTGCTGGTCGAGGCGGACGCAATCCGGGGGCGGACGATCACCTCGTGGCCGAGCCTGGAGACGGACATTGAGAACGCCGGGGGGGCGTGGGTGGACAAGCCGGTGCAGCTCGATCAGAAGCTCCTGACGGCCCGCAAGCCCGACGATCTACCGGCCTTTTGTGCCCACCTGGTGGAGCTTCTGGCGAGCGCGATTGAGGAGCGGAAGCTGGACAAGATGGTCGAACAGAGCTTCCCGGCCAGCGACCCGTTGCCGAGTCCGATCTCGTTGGCATAGCGGGGTACGAGATAGCCGGAATTCGAGGTATCCTGCGTCCAACTTTACAACGCAAAGTACTTGACAGACGTCAAACCAACCCCTAACTTCGGCCCATATGGCTTCGGTCACACCCCTTCACCGCGCTCCGGCGCCTGAACCGCCCGCGCTCCACGTGCGGGCGATGGACAACCTCGCTTTTATCCGCGATACGATGGAGGCGGCAGGGTCCTTTACGGCCGTTTCTGGATGGGGAATGGTTGCGGTCGGAATCATCGCAGCGATCGCGGCGGCCATCGCGTTCGCGCAGCACTCCGCGGTCGGGTCGATCTATGTCTGGGTTGCCGCCGCTGCGCTCGCGCCGTGCGTGATGCTCTGGGCGATCGTTCGCAAGGCGCGCAGGGCGCATGTGCCGCTTCTGGCCGGGCCCGGCCGAAAATTCATTCTCAGCTTTTCGCCGCCGATGCTCGTGGGCGCTCTTCTCACGATCGTGCTCTACCGCGCGGGCGTTGTGGATGCGATTCCCGGGATGTGGCTGCTTCTTTACGGCACCGGTGTCGTAACGGGTGGTGCGTTCTCGGTGAGGGTGGTTCCGGTGATGGGTATCTGCTTCATGCTGGCGGGAGTGATCGCGCTTTTTACTCCATCGTCCTGGAACGACATCATCATGGCAGCGGCGTTCGGCGGTTTGCACATCGCCTTTGGAATCCCAATCGCGCGGAGGCACGGTGGCTAAGCACGGGACCGCGCGTGATGACCGTCGCCCATCGGTGGGCAACTTGCGAACTCTACGCGGAAAATCAGACTCCGGGTCGCCTGCTTCCGCGCGCGCGGACGCTCTCGACAGGCTCATTCACGAGCGGCTGCGCCTTGGCATTGTGAGCGCGCTTGCCGTCAACGATTCGCTCAGCTTCAGCGACCTCAAGAAGCTCATGAAGACGACCGACGGCAACCTCAGCGTCCATGCGCGCAAGCTCGAGGAAGCGGAATACATCACCTGCACGAAATCGTTCGAAGGGCGGATGCCGAAGACCGAATACAAGCTGACCGCCATGGGCCGGCGTGCGCTGGAGCGCTACCTGGACCACATGGAGGCGCTCATTCGCGCCACCAGGGAGCGCTGACCTCGTGTCCCACTCTCATCACGCCATGAAGCACACGCACGCCCGGCCGGCGCAGCCCTCAGGCGCCGACTCCGGGATTCACGTCGCGATCATCATGGATGGGAATGGACGCTGGGCAAACGCGCGGGGGCGTCCGCGCACCGCGGGACACATTGCTGGCGCGCGCGTGGTGAGAAAGATCGTCGAGGCCGCGCCCGACAGTGGAATCGGCATGTTGACGCTGTACGCGTTCTCCGCCGACAACTGGGCGCGCCCGTCGCGGGAGGTCGCGCTGCTGATGCGTCTTTTCCGCCGCTATCTGGTGGCCGAAACCGACCGCTGTGTGACGAACGATGTGCGGATGCGGATCATCGGACGCCGCGACCGAATTCCCTCGGAGCTTCTCCGCGCCATCGACGCCGCGGAGGAAGCAACGAAGCACGGCCAGCGCCTCGACCTTCGAATCGCGGTCGACTACTCCGCGCGCGACGCGATGGTGCGCGCCGTCGATCTCCTGAACGGGGCGAAGAACGTCACGCGCGAAGATCTGTCCCGCGCGATGTCCAAGGTCTACCACTGGGAAGGCGAGTGCCGCGACGTCGATCTGCTCATTCGAACAGGCGGTGAGCAGCGGCTGAGTGACTTCCTGCTCTGGGAATGCGCCTACGCCGAGCTGTACTTCACCGACAGGCGCTGGCCTGATTTTACGGCCGGCGATCTCGATCACGCCGTGAAGGAGTTCCACTCCCGAGAGCGTCGGTTCGGGACGGTGCCCGAGGCTGCGGCGGGCTAGGGTCGGCGTACTGATCGCGCCATCGCTGCAATCACAAAACCGAAGCTGGGAGCTCGAAGCTTGGCCGCGCGATAGCTTGGAGCCTCCATACCGGCGAGACAATGTTCCAACGTCCAGCCCTGTACACCTCGCTGGGATTTGCTGGGCGGGGGATCCCTTCCGCCTTCTCTGAGGTCCGATAGAAAGGCTCCCAGCTCTGTCGCTGCAACGCTTGAAGCTCCCTGCTTCAGTATTCGGCGTGCCGGCAGTCGCGGTTTGACCCCGGCCCTTAACGCTGTTAGGCCCTCCACGTCTAACTCTACAGTCAGCCAACCGCGCCCCGCGGGCGGCGCTTAACTGTTGTGGAGGTTTGAATGTCGAAAGTACGCACCATGGCGCTAGGCGCCTTGCTGGTTGCGGGAGTGGCGGGCGTGTCCGCGGCTCAGTCAACGGCCACCCCCCGCCCCCGCTCCGATAGCGGCTCCTACCATCGCGGTCACCGCGCCGGTGGCGAGATGCGCAGAGGCGGTGGAAGGGAATTTGGGGATCTCAACCTGAGCGATGCGCAGAAGGCGCAGATGAAGGTGATCCGCGACAAGTACAAGCCGCAGAACGAGGCGCTCCGTGCCCAGGCCAAGCCCTTCATGGCAGCCGCGAAAGCCGCTCGCCAGAAAGGCGATACGGTCGCGTTCCGCACCAACATGGAGAAGGCTCACCAGGTGATGCAGGGTGGCCAGTCGTTCCGCACTCAGCAGGCCGCGGAGATTCGCGCCATTCTTACCCCCGACCAGCGCGTCAAGTTTGACGCTCGCCAGAAAGGGATGGCAGAGCGTGGCGCAAAGGGCGGCCACAAAGGCTGGAGCAAGAAAGCAGCTCCGCAAGCCAAGTCGTAAGAAGCACGATTCGCAGAACTAAAGAGCCTCCGGCGCCGAAAAGTGCCGGAGGCTTTTTGCATCCGTTCAATCTGAGCGGACCGAGATGCGAGGACCTTTGCCTCCAGGTTGTCACTCGCGAGCCTACCCGTGCACCGCCGCAAAAACTAACTTTGCCAGTACACGTGTTAGCTCGGTCGATCGCTCATGCGCCAGGCGCGGAGAACCTGATAGATGGCAACTGAAGTCGTACAGCTGACGCGTCGCGGGTTTGGCCAAACGATGCGCCGCGACGTCTGGTGGGTCCAACCGCTCGTCGTCTTCATGGTTCTCACCGCCTTCCTCGTTTACGCGACCTGGGCGGCGTTCCAGAACAAGTACTTCTCGTACGGGAATTATCTGTCGCCCTTTTATTCCCCTCTCTTGTTCTCCGATTCACCGCACGCGTGGATCCACGGCGCGCGTCCGTCCTGGATTCCGGCCTTCATTCCTTTTTCTCCGGCGCTCCTGATACTCCCGTTTCCTGCCGGCTTCCGGCTCACCTGCTACTACTACCGCGGGGCGTACTACAAGAGCTTCTGGGCCGATCCGCTCAACTGCACCGTGGGTGAGCCCAGGAAGAGCTACCGCGGGGAGAGGTTTCTTCCGCTCGTGATTCAGAACGTCCACCGGTACTTCCTCTACTTCGCGCTCGCGTTCCTCGTCATCCTCGGCAGTGACGCGTACAAAGCCATGTGGTTCCTGGATCCGAACACTGGCCAGGAGCATTTCGGTATCGGACTCGGCACGATCGTTCTCACCGTCAACGTGATTCTGCTCAGCGGCTACACGCTCGGGTGCCATTCACTGAGGCACCTGGTCGGCGGCTACCTCGATCAGCTTTCTCGCGCGCCAGTGCGGAAGAAGACCTACGACTGCGTGAGCTGCCTCAATCGCGGACACATGCGGTGGGCCTGGCTCAGTCTCGTCTGGGTCGCGTTTTCAGATGTGTTCGTCAGACTGTGCGCGATGGGCATCTGGCACGACGTGAGGCTGTTCTAGGTGGCTGAATTCCAGAAGCACGAGCACGACGTGCTCGTGATCGGCGCCGGCGGCGCGGGCCTGCGCGCGGCGATCGAAGCCGCCCACTCGGGAGCTTCGGTTGGTCTCATCTGCAAATCGCTGCTCGGAAAGGCGCATACGGTGATGGCAGAAGGCGGAGTCGCGGCTGCGCTCGGCAACGTGGACGATCGCGACAACTGGAAGGTCCACTTCGCCGACACAATGCGCGGCGGCCAGTATCTCAACAACTGGCGAATGGCGGAGCTCCACGCGAAAGAGGCGCCCGACCGCGTGCGCGAGCTGGAAGCGTGGGGAACGGTATTCGACCGGACGCCCGACGGCCGCATCCTCCAGCGCAATTTTGGCGGGCACAAATATCCGCGCCTCGCGCACGTCGGCGATCGCACGGGTCTCGAGATGATCCGCACTCTCCAGGACCACGCGATTTATCAGCCGATCGAGGTGCACATGGAGTGCACGATCGTCTCTCTGCTCAAGGAAGGAAACCGGATAGCCGGCGCCATCGGGTACGACCGCGACAGGGGACGATTCAAGCTGTTCGCCGCGAAAGCAGTCGTGCTCGCCACAGGTGGAATCGGGCGAGCGTTCAGCGTCACCAGCAACAGCTGGGAGTATACGGGCGACGGGCACGCGCTCGCGTATAATGCGGGAGCCGCGCTGCAGGACATGGAGTTCGTGCAATTCCACCCGACGGGAATGGTGTGGCCGCCCAGCGTCAGGGGAATTCTCGTGACGGAAGGCGTGCGCGGCGAAGGCGGCATCCTGGTGAACAAGGAAGGGCGTCGCTTCATGTTCGACGACATTCCCGAGAACTACCGGAACCAGACGGCCGATAGCGAAGAAGAGGGCTGGCGCTACACGCAGGGCGACAAGAATGCGCGCCGTCCGCCCGAGCTTCTCACGCGCGATCACGTGGCGCGCGCGATCATGAACGAAGTCCGGGCCGGCAGAGGGAGCCCGCACGGAGGAGTGTTCCTCGACATTTCATGGATCAGCTCGAAGCTCTCGAACGCCGAGGAACACATCAAGAAAAAGCTTCCGAGCATGTATCATCAGTTCAAGCAGCTCGCCGATATCGACATCACGAAGGAGCCGATGGAAGTCGGACCCACGACGCACTATGTGATGGGCGGAGTGCGTGTCGACGGTGATACCCAGATGTCCACAGTGCCCGGCTTGTTCGCCGCGGGCGAAGTCGGCGCTGGTCTCCACGGCGCGAACAGGCTGGGGGGCAACTCGCTCTCGGATCTCCTCGTTTTCGGAATGCGCGCCGGCAAATACGCCGCCGAATTCGCCGGGCGTCAATCGCTGCCGAAGGTCGAGACTCAACGGGCGGACGCGATCGTCAGCGACGCGCTCGAGCCGTTCAACCGTCAGGGCGGCGGCGAGGGGCCGTACCAGGTCGAACACGATCTCCAGATCATGATGCAGGAGCTCGTCGGGATCGTGCGACGCGAAGACGAGATGCGGCGGGCGCTCGACGGCATCAAGACGTTGAACGAGCGGGCACGAAAGGTTTCCGTCACCGGCAACAGAGAGTACAATCCGGGGTGGCACACGGCGCTCGATCTGCAGAATCTGCTGATCGTGTCGGAGATCGTCGCGCGGGCGGCGCTGGAAAGAAAGGAAAGCCGTGGCGGACACTTTCGGGACGATT
>JBDTND010000060.1:0-11485 GCA_039933915.1 Gemmatimonadales bacterium
GGAGAAGGTCAGGCGAAGAGGCAGGGACTGATCACCGCGGCGTCTTATGGCCGGCTGGTCCCTCTGAACAGATCGAGTGGTGAGCCGCTGCCGAAAATCACGGTCACTGGCCTGGCCGCGGCCCCCGTTCTTTTGCCTGCGTGCCCGCCTTCAGAACTCGATCTGCGCGCCCAGCTCAACGACGCGGTTCGGCGGGATTCCATAGAATGCGGTTGCCGCCCGCGAATTTCGCGACATGAAGACGAACAGCTTCTTGCGCCATTTCCAGAGCGGAGTCGTGCCGGTGGGAATAAGCTGTTCGCGCCCGAGATAGTAAGTCGTCTCGAGCGGCTTGGCATCGAGGCCGGCTTCCCGAGCTCGTGCAAGAATCGTCGGCACATCGGTGCTCTCCATGAAACCATAGCGGGCGGTGATCCGATAGAACCCCTGCGACAGCCTTTCGATTTTGATTCGCTCGGCGTTGGGAATCTCAGGCACTTCTTCGGAGAGAATCGACAGCAGGACCACCTGTTCGTGCAGGACCTTGTTGTGCTTGAGATGGTGCAGCAGCACCACCGGCGCACCTTCCGGCTCGCGCGTCATGAAAACGGCCAGTCCGGGAACGCGCACCGTCTTTCTGTTCTCGATGTCGGCGAGCAGCATGTCGATCGGCAGCATTCCCCGCCGCAACAGATCCTGGACGATCTCACGGCCGCGATTCCACGTCGTCATCAGAATGAAGAGGAAGAGCGCGATCGTAAGCGGTACCCAGCCGCCTTGTCGAATCTTGAGCAGATTTGCCCCGAAGAACGCTCCATCGATGATCACAAACGGGATCACGAGCGACAACGCGCGCAGCTGGCTCCATCCCCACCACGTCCGCGCGACAGTATACAGCAGCGCCGTGGTCATCAGGAAAGTTCCGGTCACTGCAATTCCGTAAGCCGCGCCGAGCGCGGTTGACGACCTGAAGCCCAGGACGACGAGCAGGCACCCGATCATCAGGGCGTTGTTTACCTCCGGAATGTAGATCTGCCCATGTTCCTGCTTCGACGTATGGATGATCGTAACGCGAGGGCTGTATCCGAGCTGGACGCACTGCTGCGTGAGCGAGAACGCTCCCGAGATCATCGCCTGTGACGCGATGATCGCCGCCATGGTGGCCAGAATGATGAGCGGAACGAGAAGAGGCCGCGGCGCCAGGAGAAAAAACGGATTGGCCGCGGCCTCGGGATTGTACAGGATCATTCCGCCCTGGCCGAAATAATTGAGTACGAGACTTGGGAGGACGAGCCCGAACCAGGCGAGCCGGATCGCGCGTTTTCCGAAATGCCCCATGTCCGCGTACAAAGCTTCCGCTCCGGTAACCGCCAGCACCACCGCGCCCAGGACGACGAATGAGTGAGCGCCATGAAGTCCGAAAAAGCTCAGCGCGTACCATGGGTTGGCTGCGCGCAGAACTCGCGGCTCCCGCACGATCTCGACGGCGCCGAGAGCGGCGATGGTTATGAACCAGACGAATGTTATCGGCCCAAACACCCGCCCGACTTTGGCCGTCCCCTTCTTCTGGAAAAAGAAGAGAAGAAAGATGATCACCACCGTGAGCGGGATCGCAAATTTGCTGAGCACGGGCTCTACGACGGCAAGGCCTTCGGTGGCGCTGAGAACCGAGATCGCCGGAGTGATGACTCCATCTCCGTACAACAAGGCGGCTCCGATGAGCCCAATCGCGATGATCGCTGCTTTCGTGTGGCGATCCGCATCGCGGTGAAGACGCTGGAGCATGAGCGCAACCAGCGCGAGAATTCCACCTTCGCCCCGGTTGTCCGCCCGCATCACGAACACGATGTACTTGATGCTCACGACGCTGATGAGCGACCACAAAATCAGCGACAGAACTCCGTAGACGTTGATCTCGGTCGCCGCCAGGCCGTACTCGGGCTTGAAGCATTCCCGCAGCGCATACAACGGGCTGGTCCCGATGTCACCGTAGACGACACCGAGCGCGAGTAAAGTGAGTTTTGCGAGACGGCGGCCGCTCGGACGAGCTTCGACGTGAGTACTGATTTGCGCGACCTATAGAGGTTGTACTGCCTGCCAACCTGCTGGCGGCATGAACCTCGGAATCTCCGCAAGCGCGGCCCCCTTTGCAAGGCCGATACCCGACCATTCTGGCTCCCAAAACTGACCGGTCTGGCACGGGAAAACAAACGTAGCCGGAGGCATGTCGCTTGCTTTATAGACCTGCAAGCGTAAGAACCTGACTACACATAGGAGGGGTTAAATGAAGGATCAAAGCGAGAAGGATCTAAACGACAGGGGTATCGAGAACCAGGTCAAAGGGACCGCCAAGGAGTTCAAGGGGAAGGTCCGTGGAGATCTCGGTGATGCCACTGACAACACCAGCGAGCACATCAAGGGACGTGCTGAACAGCTCGAGGGCAAGATCCAGAAGAATTTCGGGAAAGGCGAGCGAAAGCTCGATCCCGATAACGTCTAACCCTCTGAAGTGAAGAAGAAAAAGCGCCGGTGCAGAGCTTCTGCACCGGCGCTTCTCTTTTGGGCCAAGGATTTATTACGAGTCGAAAACCCGCCTACAGTCGCGCTCTAGTGCCGAGGCGGTGCCAGCTCTAGTACCGAGGCGGTGCCATCGGGGGCCCGGCGGGGCGACCCGCTGAATCTCCACCGCGCCGCGCCGCCAGATCACGACGCGCGGCCGCGCGCATCTTATCGAGCCTGGCCTGCTGTTCGGGGTTCAGAAGCCGCTTGATCTGGGCGTGCGTGCTGTCGCTCACTACCCGAGCTTGAATCGCGATCGAGTCCAGCTGCGGCTTAACCGGCTTGTATAGCGCTATGATCTGCCTGTGCTTCTGCTCGATCAGCGAATCGACGGATGCCTGCTGCGCGGGCGTGAGCCCGAGCTCCTCAGCCATTCTTTGACGGTACCCACGCGACCCGCGGCCCCCACGATCGTGGTCACCGCCAATCACACGGGACGCAGAGAAGCCCAGCGCGCCCCCGGCGAGAAAGGCGCCCAGGAGAAACATTAATGCGTAGCCCTTCGAGCGTTCCATGCTCAACCTCAGTGTGACAAGACGTAACGGAACGTCGCCTCGCGCTGCGACGACCTATCGTGTGGAGCTGTGATAACCTGTATGGCGCCCGGGAGGACATCCGAGTCGACGACCTCAGTAACCGCATCGTATGACGTGCTCATGTCGTCATCATTCTGCCTCGACCACATCACGCCCGCCGCAATAAATAGAAGGGCAGCAGCGGCGAGCCCGGGAGCTGACCAATTCGCGAGGTCAGACCACCAGTTGACGGGAATTACCACCTGCTTGTAGGCCTTGATGTAGCCCAGGATGCGGGATTCGAGGGCATCCCAATACGCGCCTTCGGCGGGCGGTGCGTATGCATCGCGGAGCATCTCCGTGATCTTCGCATCGCCTTCGTCGTCGAGACGCAAATCGGTACGATCATCCATCGCTAGTCCCTCAGGTTTCCAAGCAGTACGCGCAGCTTCTGCCGCGCGTGGTGCAAATCCGAGCGAGCCGTTCCACCCGGTATCCCCAACATTTCCCCAATCTCAGCGTGCGTAAAGCCCTCAACGTCATGCAGCACGATTACCGCCCGCGCACGATCCGGCAGCTGCACGAGCGCCGCGTCGAGCCGTTCCCGCAGCTCCTTGCCCTCCGCCGGATCCCGAAACGGAGTCGGAATCGACTCGGAAAGCTCCTCCGCGTTCCGTACCTTCCGGCGGCGCGCGAGATCGAGCGCCGCATTCGCGACAATTCGATTGAGCCACGCGCCGAACGTCAGCGCGGGATCGAACCGGTCCAGCGCCTGGTACGCCCGCAGAAAACCTTCCTGGACCGCGTCCTCGGCGTCTTCGTGCGTCATGACGATCGATCGCGCGACTATGTAGGCGCGTCGCTGGTGCAGCCGAACGAGGCCGGCAAAGCCCCGCTCGTCCCCCGCCCTGGCAAGACTTACGAGCTCTCGCTCCTCATCAGAAATACGTATGGGTACGTTCAACCGTTGAGGGGCTGACGAAGGAGGTTGGGGGGAACTCTGGCCGTAAGATACGGTCTGACCACCCCCACCGGCGTCCCCCGCTTCATCGGTCGGCAACTCGCGATACCTAGTGGACCGGACCCATGGATCCTCGCGCGCGGCCCGTCCTGAACAGGAGCAGTAGCGGGAGGGCGGTCAGGAGAACCAGACCGCTGTACAGATAGATCTTCGAGAATGCGAGCATGCTCGATTGTATCGACACCTGGCGGTCGAGGATAGCGAGCGCTTGTTGCTGCGCCGTCATCGGATTGACTCCGCGGGCCATAAGGCCGCGGGCAAGCGTCGAGAGCCGGCTCAACGTCTCTGGATCATTCGCGCCCACGTGCTCTACCAGAACGGCCTTCTCGGTCGCCGTGAAGCGCGCGAGAAGTGTCGCCATTACCGCGATGCCGAGCGAGCCACCCAGCTGCCGCATCAGATTGAACATGCCGGTGCCCTGCGCCAGATCCTTCACTTTCAGGTCGGCCATCGTGGCGTTCGTCAGCGGAACGAAGATCAGACCGAGCCCCATGCCGCGGAGAATCAACGGCCAGAAGAGATCTCCCTGACCGCTGGCTGATGTGAGGTGCGAAAGCTTCAGCATCGACCAGAAGAAGAGAAACGCGCCGGCAACCACCGTGTAACGGGCGTCCAGTCGCATCGCGTTTCGTCCCACCACAGCCATCGTGACCGCTGACGCGATTGCTCCCGGCAGGATGATCTTTCCTGTCTGCCACGCCGTCATCTGCAACAGCTGCTGCAGAAAGACAGGAAGAATGAACACCGAGCCGTACAGCGCAAATCCGAGCAGCAAGCCGATGCTGACGCCGGCGGTGACCTGACGACTTTTCAGAATGCGGAAATTGATCACGGGCTCGTCGGTCGTCAGCTCATGCCAGATGAGCGCGATTCCCGAAATCAGCGCGGTAACGGCGAGCATTGTGACGAAGCGCGAATCCCACCAGTCGTAGCGCTCTCCCCGCTCGAGCATCCACTGCAGCGACCCGACGCAAACCGTCAGCAGGATTATTCCGAGATAATCGATCTTGTCGGCGCGCTCCTGGTGCGCGGCATCGTGCACGTAGGTCACCGTCAGAATCGCGGCGATGATCCCGAGCGGAACGTTGATGTAGAAGATCCACGGCCAGTTGTAGTTGTCGGTGATCCATCCACCCAGCGTAGGGCCGAGCGTGGGACCGACCATGACACCGACGCCGAAGATCGCCATCCCGGTTCCCGCTTCTTCCGGCGGAAACGATTCGTAGAGCGTCGCCTGCGCGGTAGACAGAAGTGCGCCGCCGCCGATTCCCTGGATCACCCGCCAGAAGATGAGCCCGAGCAGCGAGTGCGCCGAACCGCAGAAGAAGGACGCCAGGGTGAAGAGAAGGATCGAGCCGGTGAAGTAGCGCTGTCTGCCGAAGAACGCAGAGAGCCAACCGGACATCGGAATGACGATGACGTTGGCGATGATGTACGACGTCGAGACCCACGCGATCTCATCGAGCGTCGCGCCAAGATTCCCCATCATGTGCGGGATCGCGACGTTGACGATTGATGTGTCGATGAGCTCGAGCATCGCCGCCATCGTTACCGTGGCGGCGATGATGTACTTGTGCGCGTAGCGGTCGTCGGAGGATGTCGATATCCCCGACGACCGCAGAACGGCCGTGCTCACCGGTTGGAAGTGTCGATGTGAACGTTCGCCGAGAGCCCCGGTCGCAACGTGTATCCAGGACACGGCTTCGTTACGGCAATTCGCACCGGAACCCGCTGCACTACCTTGGTGAAGTTTCCAGTCGCGTTGTCGGGCGGCAGCAGAGCGAACTTTGCTCCGGTCGCGCCGCTGACGCTCGCCACTTTTCCTTCACCGACGCAGCCGCCGTAGGCATCGATCTCGAACTCGACCGGCTGGCCGGGGCGAATCGTCGCCAGCTGTGTCTCCTTGAAATTCGCGGTCACCCACATGCCAGTGTCAGCGACGATGCTGAGCAACGGCTGTCCGGGAGCGACCAGCTGTCCAACTTCGACCTGCTTCCTCGAGATTTCGCCGGACGCCGGCGCTGTGATGTGCGTGTAATCGAGCTGGAGCCGCGCGTTCTGCGCGGCGGCGCGAGCCGCCATCGTGCGCGCGTTGGCGACGCGAACTCCGGCTTCGGCCGTATTGACCGTGCCGCCCGCGGCCGCTGCCTGACGCTCGGCCGCGATGAGATTGGCGTGCGCTACGTCGGCCATTGCCTGTGCGGCGTCGAGCTGCTGCTTCGATATGATCTGCTTGGCGACCAGCTCGCGGGCGCGCGCGAGATCCGCGTCCGCCTTGTTGGCATTGGCGCGGGCAGCACCGATCTGCGCGCTGAGCGCAGCCTGCTGACCTGTGGCGCTCTGCACCTGCGCCTGCGCCTGTCCCGAGAAACCGCCGCCGCCACCGGTTGCTTCGGCCGCGGCGAGATCCGCCTGTGCCTGCTGAAACCGGACCTGATAGTCCGCATCGTCGAGTTGGACGAGAGGTTGACCCGCCTTCACTTTGTCATTCTCGCTGACGCCAACGGTCTTCACGTACCCTCCGACTTTCGCCAGGACGGGAACGATGTGTCCATCGATCTGCGCATTGTCGGTCGACTGGTGCGTTCTGCCGTAGCTCCATTTCTGGAACGCCCAGAAGAGGAGGAAGAGAGCGAGCAGCCCGACTATCGGAAGGATGATCTTCTTTTTAGTGGATGGCTTCCCGGAATCTTCAGCGGCGGTTCTGCCGTTGCGTGACGCGGGAGTAGCAGGTGAATCGGTTTCGAGTGCGGTTGCCATGTGCTGTCCTGTGTTCCTGATGGTCTGGTTGGAATTCTCAGGCTATTTCGTGGTTATCTCAGCGTTGTAACGCTTCCTGTCGCGCGCGCGAGAGCTACCCGCGCCAGCTGGTACAGTGTTTCCGCGTCGTTCACGAGCATTCGCGATGAAGTCAGCGCGAGCGAGGCATTCACCACGTCCGCGTTCCCCGCAACGCCCGCGTTGAAGCGGTCACGAGCCTGCGCGAGCTCCTGCTCCGCAAGCTGAAGCCGCTCGGTCGCGGCGTCGAGCTGCTCGCCGGCGCCCGAGAGATCGAGCAGCGCGCCGCGCACATCGGCCTGAGCCTGCTGCTCCAGATCACGGCGGCGGATCTCCGCCTCCTTTATCACCGACTGCTGTTCCTGAACCCGCCCTTCGCGCTTGAAGCCGTCGAAAATCGGAATGGAGACCTGTAAGCCCCACGTGTAGGTGTTGAGCAGCTTCGCTCCGTTCTTTCCGATGATCCCATCGTCGGCGACGAGGCCGAGCGAGGGAAGCCGCTCCGCCTTGATGGCCGAGAGACCCTGCTTCGCGGCCTGGATGCGTTGCTCTTCGGCGAGCAGATCCGGCCTGTTGTGAAGCGCTTGCGCCACGAGCGTCGCCTCGTCGGGAACCGGTTCTCCAGCGACCGCCTCGGAAAGGGAATCAGCGAGACGGATTTCCGTTCCCACCGGGAGTGCGAGCGAGCGCAAAAGGTCCAGATGCGCATGATCGCGGGCATTGCGAGATGAAAGAAGGCTCGCCCGCGTCGCCGCGAGCTGCGCTCTGGCGCGAGTGACGTCGAGTCCGACGCCGGTGCCTGCCTGGAGCTGGGACTGCGCGATCGTGAGGAGCTCGGTTGCGAGCAGCGTGTCGGCCTGGCGCGCGCGTAAATCAGCGTCGGCGCGCATGGCTCTCACGTAGGCCGTGGTGGCAATCGCAGCAGCCTGCTCCGCGGTGGCGTCAGCGTCCGCGCTCGATGAACGCGCCTGCGCTTGTGCGGAGCGAACGCGTCCGATCGCGCCAAAATCGAGGAGATTCTGCTGAACTCGTCCGCGCACGTCGAGCGTGTTGACCGGGCCTTCGACCTGACCCCTGGGATCGAACACCGGAGGCTGGCCAGGGGGTGCTGGAAAATCGATGCCGAGCGTGGACGTATTGAATGTGCGTCCGGCTTCCTGGACGTAGCTGCTGAAGTTGGGGAGAAGGTCGGCTTTTCGCTGGCGAACGCGTGCCTGTGCTTCATCGGCGCGGAGCCGCGCGCCTTGCGCGAGCGCGCTCTGACGAGCGGCGAGCCGCGCGGCGTCGCCCAGCGTGAGCGGCACTGCCGGCGCCGACTGAGAGTGGGCGGCGGCGGCGAACGCGACCGACGCGGCGGCCGTCAGAAAACTGGTACGAAGAGCGGAAGATATTTCAGTCATTAATCGAAGGGGTGAACGCAACCGCGTCCGGTGGAGCGCCATCGGCCTGCGCGAACGCGCCGCCGGATGTCGTGAGCGAGTGGAGGAAAAAGTCGGCCACCTCGCGAAATACCTCTTCATCCTTCTTGTGGCAGAGGAGTGGGACGCCAGTGTGCTCGTCGCGCCAGATGCCGTTCATTACGGTGAGGGCGACGAGCATACGAGCGGCCACCATCGGGTCGATCTCGCGGAACTCGCCGCTGTCGATTCCGCGCTGAATGATTCCGCTGAGGAGCTTCAGGCCCCGGGCGGTGACTTCATTCGCGTAGAAAGTGGCGAGATCGGGGAACTGGTGGAGCTCGCCGAGGACGAGGCGGTGGATCGTACTGAAGGCCGGCGTGCGTACGAACTCCCAGTAGCCGCGCATGGCGCCGCAGAGCTGCTCGGTTGGCGTCCCTTGAGTGACTTTCTGCTCGCGTGCCTCTATCCTCGCGACAGCTGTCTGGCGGACCACCTCTCGAAAGAGCTCTTCCTTGTTGGGGAAGTAGAGATAGATGGTGCCTTTGGAGACGCCGGCCCGGTCAGCGATATCCTGGAGCCGTGCGTTTGCGAGTCCGCATTCGCCGAAGACTTCGAGGGCCGCGTCGATGATCTGCTGGGGCCGGGTTTCCGGGCGTCGGCGCCACTTGGGCGATTTCTGTGAGGCGGGCTTGGCGCGGGGCATCGATAAAGAGAAGTAGTAACTGACCAGTCAGTAAGATACTGCTCGTCGAGTTCTAGGTCAAGGATTATCCCGATGCCCGCCTACTTGTGCGTGGTTGCCGCCGCTTCCTTGTCCCGGTAGTGCGCGTTCGTCAGCAGCACTATCGATGTCAGGAGGAGAAACAGTGTCACCGAACCAAGAATCAAACCGGTGAGCCCTGCGCTGAGATCCGTCTTCTTTTTGGTCGCCATCACTTTCCTCCCGAATCGCCCGAGACCCTGGCCTTCGACACAGTGTCGTTCTGACTGATTTTCGGAATCACGTCCACTCCCTCGATCACCTTTCCGAACACGGTGTGGACTCCGTTCAGATGCTTCGTGTTCTGCTCACTCAGCACGATGAAGAACTGGCTCCCGCCGGTATTCTTGCCCGCATGCGCCATCGACAGCGCGCCGACGTCGTGCTTGCGCGGATTACCCTGCGTCTCGCAGTCGATCTTGTACCCGGGTCCGCCAGTCCCAACGGGACCCTTTGCAGCGTCTCCGCCCTTCGAGTACGGATCCCCACCCTGCACCATGAAATCCTTGATGACGCGATGGAACTTGGTTCCATCGTAGAAGCCGGAGTTGGCGAGCTTCTCGAAGTTCGCGACCGTCTTCGGGGCGTCCTTCTCGTACAGCTCGGCTTTCATCGTGCCTTTGTTCGTTTCTATCGTTGCGATTTTTGTCATCAGCTGGGGTTGGTCATCGTTAGCATGGAGAATTTTCCAACGGTGGAATGTAATCGCTCAAACGCACCGGTGTTACGGCGTTGCTTACTCTCGGACTACGATACGGGGGTCGCGGAAGCACCATCGCCCTGATCGCTCGCCGCTGGGCGTGCAGCGGGGGCGGGCGTGGAAGGACTCTCAGTGCTGGCGCGGAACTGCGGTATGCGCTCAGGCTTGGCCTGGGAGAGTGCGCGGCGTACGCCGTCCACGTCGAAGTCGGTGCCATAGACCGGGGACCCCGGCTGTTGACGCCAGGACTCGTCCAGTCCGCCGGCGTCGACAGCATCGAAGCCGAGCTCGTCGATGAGTCGCATCACCACCGCCTTTGCATTCTTGTCGTCACCAGCGACGGGGAGCGCGATTCGGCCCGGAGTGCCGGCGGGCTTCCCGAGCTCCAGAAGATGCTGCGCGTAGATGTTGTTGAACGCTTTTACCACTGGCCGGCCCAGCTGCTGGGAAACCCATCGGGACTCCGTCGTCCCTTGCTCGATTGCGGCGATGTGGCCATCGCGCTGGGGGTAATAGTTGCCCGTATCGACCACAGGCACTCCCGCGGGAGTCGCCGCAAATAGATCAGTCGGCAGCTTCGGGATATTTTTCATGGGGATAGTGATCACGACGACGTCTCCCATTCTCGCTGCTTCGCTGACCGTAACCGCCCGCGCTCCCGTCTCCTCGGCGAGATCGTTGAGAGTGTCCGGCCCCCTCGAGTTGGCGACGAAGACCTGGTGCCCGAGAGTGGTAAGACGACGCGTGAGATTGCCACCGATGTGGCCAGCGCCAATGATTCCGATCTTCATGGTTCCTCCTGAACGTGAGCCGGTAGCGCGAAGCGGGTAGCGATCAGCCGGAGGCGTGTAGTCATCCGTTGTTTGATTTTTCCCGGGCGCGCGTGGCTAAACTCTGCTCGAGGGGCAGATGTCGTTTAGCGGGCAAATTTCGCACTCAGGGCGGCGCGCGTCGCAAATTCGCCGGCCGTGGAAAATGAGCAGGTGCGACAGCAGCGTCCATTTCTCGCGCGGAAAAAGCTTCATGAGATCCCGTTCGATCTTGACGGGATCCGTGTGCTTCGTGAGGCCGAGGCGCTGACTCACCCGGGCGACGTGCGTGTCGACCACGACGCCCTCGTTCTTGTTGAAAGCGTTGCCGAGGACGACGTTGGCGGTCTTTCGGCCGACGCCCGGGAGCTGAACCAGCTCATCCATCGAGTCCGGCACTTCGCCCTCATGTCGCTCAACGAGCGCTTTTCCAAGTCCGATCAGGCTCTTCGTCTTGTTTCGAAAAAAGCCAGTGCTCCGGATCAGATCCTCGAGCTGCTCTGAGGGCGCATCGGCGAGAGACCCAGCGGTCGGAAGAGTCCGAAAGAGCTGAGGCGTCACCATGTTGACGCGCTTGTCGGTGCATTGCGCGCTCAGGATCGTTGCGACCAGCAGCTGGAGCGGCGTCTCGTGATCCAGCTCGCAGTGGGCGTCCGGATAAGTCCGCTCGAGTCGCCCGAACACTTCCATCGCGTACGCAGGCAGCTCGCCCGCTGGAATTTTCCGGCGCGCTCGAGGCGCCGGCTTCGGCTTTGCCGAGCGCTTCATGTTTTGCGCCGCCGGGCGACGAAGGCGAGGACGTCGTCCGCGCTCCGAGCATTGAGAATCTCGCCCGCCTCGAGCCACGCTTTTCGCGCCATTCCGATTCCAAAGTGAACGTTGTCGAGCCCCGCCGTCGAATGCGCATCGGGCCCGATCTCGATCGTCACACCGAGCTCCTTCGCCTGGCGGCAATATCGCCAGT
>JBDTND010000061.1:0-11446 GCA_039933915.1 Gemmatimonadales bacterium
CGTGATCCTGGGTCGAGAAGATGTTGCACGAAACCCAGCGCACGTCGGCGCCGAGGTGAGTGAGCGTCTCGATGAGGACAGCGGTCTGCACGGTCATGTGCAGTGAGCCCATGATCTTCGCGCCCGCCAGCGGCTGGCTTTTCTTGTACTCCGCGCGGAGCGCCATCAGGCCCGGCATTTCGTGCTCGGCCAGGCGGATCTCGTTGCGGCCGTATTCGGCGAGCTCGAGATCCTTCACTTTGTACGGCTCGCGCCCTGCTTCGATTGCCGCCGTAAATGCGTTCATCGGTTCTGCGATCGTGCCCACTGTGCGCTCCATTGATTTCGGCATCGGTTCGTGATTACGCGGTTTTCATGAGCGGAACCGCATCCGCTTTCTTGCGTGAGGTGCTCTTTGCTGAGACCGCGCTCCGCTTTCCGGATGCGGCGAACAACATCGGACCCCTGGCATCGGGATCCGGTGGAAGTGCGGTGTAGCGAACGCTCTCGAGTCCCGCGGCTTCCATCCACGCGCCAAGCGTAGACCGATCGAATCCCTGCCATACGTGGCCCATCGTCTGCCGCAGGTCCTGCCGGTCGTGCGGCATCATGTCGAGGGCCAGGAGACGTCCACCTGGCTTCACGACGCGCGCCGCCTCCGAGATGACGCGCGCTGGATCGGCAACGTAGTGCAGTACGAGGAAGAGAAGCGCCACATCGACTTCGGCGTCGGCGAGAGGCAGCGCTTCGAGACGGCCGTTCCGGATGTCGACGTTCTCGACGCCGTGCAGACGTTTCTTGGCGGCAGACAGCATCGCGTTCGATTCATCGACCGCGATCACGCGCTCGACGAACGGAGCGAGTGACTGTGAAATAGCGCCGGTGCCGCATCCCAGATCGGCGACCGTCCAGGACTCGTCCAGAAGCCCCAGCAATGCGACGTCGGCGCGACGTCCGAACAGCTCGAGTCGCATCTTGTCCCATTGTCCCGCGGAGGTCGAGAAGAACTGCTGCGACCGTGTGCTCCGCTCAGAAAGCACGGCCTGCGTGCGTCGCGCGTCCTGGTCGGCAGCGGTCGAGTGCATGACCTCATCGCGGACGATGTGCCAGAGGCGCCGACTGGCGGGATCGAGCGACTCAGAAGCAATTCGATAGTGGCGGCTCGTGCCTTCCGCGCGCGCTTCAACCCACCCTTCGGCGCCCAGCATTTTGAGGTGCCTGCTGATGGTGGATTGAGGGAGCTGGAGGATGGAGGTGAGCTCGTTTACCGTGAGCTCGTTGCGCTCCAGGGCGAGCAGGAGCCTGCTCCTCGTGGGGTCGGCGAGGGCGGTCATCTGGCCGAAAATGGGCGTTGCGGTCACAGGCTTAATCCGTTCATCCGGATTGAAGGTTATAAGAGAGCGTCCTGAAAGTCAAGTTCTGTCTCATTCGCCAGCCACCGGTATCTTCTCCGGAATGGCGACGCGACTTTCTTACTCAGTTTTTGCGCTTCTCGCTGCCGCGTGCGCCGGGCATCAGCAGGCCGCCGGCGTGATTGGTGTTTTTCAGAATTGCAACCAAGCTGGGTTTTGCACAGACTCCCAGGTCGTCTTTACCCCATATGTTGCCGCCGACAAGGAGTGGCCGAGCTACGGCCATACCCCGTACGGGGAGCGCCATTCTCCGCTCCGGCAGATCACACCTGAGAATGTCTCCCGCCTTGAAGTGGCCTGGCGATTCCACACCGGCGAAGGGGCGCCCGCGTTTTCAACGCGCTCGCCAACTGCCCTGGAAGTGACTCCGCTCGTGTTTCGGGGAACGATGTATCTCAGCACGCCGCTGGGCAGAGTCTTCGCGCTCGATCCGGTGACCGGCGTCCAGCGATGGGTCTATGATCCGCGAATCGACCGCACCGTGCAGTACGGAGACTTTGTCAATCGAGGCGTCGCACTCTGGCTAGATCCCGCCGGGGCTGCAGGTGCGCGCTGCGCAATGCGGATCTTCCTCGCCACGATCGACACACGCCTCATCGCGCTCGACGCCGCGACCGGAACGCCATGCACGGATTTCGGTTCGAGCGGCACAGTGCAGCTCCGTACCGGTTTACGGAATCTGCCGGGCTTCGCGTCTGAATACGAGGAGACGTCGCCCCCGACGGTCGTTGACGGCGTCGTCGTCGTCGGATCAGCCGTCGCCGACAATAACCGCATCGATGCCGCGAGCGGTGAAGTGCGGGGATACGACGCCCGCACCGGTGCGCTGCGGTGGACGTTCGATCCCGTCCCCCAGAATCCCGCCGACCCCGCGTCGCAGACGTGGATCGGGCCCAGCGCACATCGCAGCGGCGCCGCGAATGCGTGGACTATTTCCGCCGCGGATCCGGTTCGCAAAGTCGTGTTCATCGCGACGAGCTCGCCGAGCGTCGACTACTTTGGCGGTGAGCGGAAGGGGCGCAACCAGCACGGGAATTCAGTCGTCGCCATCCGGGCCGCCGATGGGAAGATCCTCTGGAGTTTTCAGACGGTACGCCACGACCTCTGGGACTACGACAACGCATCGCCTCCGGCCCTGGTTACGCTAAGCATCGATGGCCGCCCCGTCGACGCCGTTTTGCAAGCGACCAAGACAGGCCAGCTATTCGTGCTCGATCGTGAGACGGGGAAGCCGCTTTTTCCGGTGACCGAGAGCGGGGTCCCAGCCAGCGATGTGCCAGGAGAGGAAGCATGGCCGACCCAGATCACGAGCTCCGGCCTTCCGCCGCTCAGTCCGCAATCGCTCACGCGCGATCAGGTGTGGGGCCTGAACGCTGCGGACCGCGACGCCTGCCGAAAACGTCTCGACGAGCTTCGCAACGATGGCGCGTTCACTCCGCCCAGCATTCGGGGGTCGTTGATCATGCCGTCGAACGTAGGCGGCGCGCATTGGGGAGGCGTTGCGTTCGATCCCGCGAACGATGTCGTGGTTGTCCCGACCAACCGGATCGCCGCGGTGATCACCCTCATTCCGCGGACCGATTACGAAGCGGTTCGCGCCCGCGAGACAGTCGGCGAGCGAATCGGAACCGAATACGCAGCGATGCACGGCACGCCGTTCGTGCTCAAGCGCGAGCTTTTCTTCGGACCGTCGGGAGCTCCGTGCACTCCGCCGCCGTTCGGATCACTTGTCGCGGTCAGTCTCCGCACGCGCAGCATCTTGTGGAGCGTCCCATTGGGAACGTCCGAAGGGCTCGACAAGATCGGGATAAATGTCCCGCCCGACCTTCCGGGAGCGGTCAACCTCGGCGGTCCGATCACCACCGCAGGCGGGCTTGTCTTCATAGGAGCCACGACCGATCGCTACTTCCGGGCGTATGATCTGAAAAACGGGAGCGAGCTCTGGAAGGCGGCGCTGCCTGCCGGCGGCAAGGCGACTCCAATGACCTATCTTGGATCAGATGGCAGGCAGTACGTCGTTATCGCCGCGGGCGGCGATGGAAAGGCGTGGGGCAAGAGCGATGAGGTAATCGCCTTTGCCCTGCCTCGGCCTGCCCCCTGATAATTCGTCAAATGTCGTTCAACGCACCCAACCAACGCGCAATCCGATCATGACATTCGAGAAGAATCTCCAGCGCCTCGATGAGATCATGGCAGCTCTGGAGGGCGAGCAGGTCGGTCTCGACGCCTCGCTCAAGCTGTTCGAGGAGGGAATCGAGCTGCTCCGTTCCGCCTCGGCCGAGCTCGACAAGGCGGAGACGAAGGTGCAAATGCTCGTCGAGAAATCCGATGGCCGCTTCGAGCTTCGGGAGATGGATCTCTAAAGAGTGACCCGTCGCTTCGAGGCGGACCTCAAAAGAATCGAGCGCCAGCTCGATAAGATCTGCGCCAGCTACGTCGGCCAGCTATCGGTCGAAGTAGCAGATGCAATCCGGTATGGGTTGAAGAGCCCGGGAAAGCGCGTGCGGCCGCTGTTGTTCCTCTTTGCCTACCGTGCGGCCGGTGGTACCCGGGACGCGAGCCTTCTTGCGTGCGCGCCCGAGGTGATTCACGCTTACTCCCTCATGCACGACGACCTGCCGTGCATGGACGACGACGACATGCGTCGCGGGCGTCCAACGGTGCACAAGGTTTATGGCTCTCGCACGGCGATACTTGGCGGCGTAGCCATGATTCCGCTAGCGGCGCGGGTGGTTCGTGAGTCTGCGCGTGAGTTGGAGCTGGCTCCGGATGCAACCGCGGCGATCGTGGAGACGCTTCTCGTCGCAGCGGGAATGAGCGGAATGATTGGGGGCCAGCTTCGTGATCTGGCCGGGGAGGGGTTGTCCCTTTCTCTCGACGACCGGGAAGCGATTCATTCGGCCAAGACCGGAGCGCTCATTGTAGGATCTGTTCGGATGGGTGCGCTCGCGGCAGGGGCATCGAAAGAAAAAATCGCGGCGCTCGAGAGTTATGGCACGTCCATTGGACTGGCATTCCAGATCATGGACGACGTCCTCGATGTGACGTCGACCACAGGGGCTCTGGGGAAGACTGCCGGCCGCGACGCCGTGCTGGGGAAGAGCACCTATCCCGCGCTGCTGGGCGTCGAGGGTGCCCGGGAGCGGGCGCAGTCGCTCATCGACGACGCAATGGGCGCCCTGAAACGACGCCGGCTGCTCACGCAGGAGCTTTCACAAGTCGCTAATTTCATGTTAACCCGTACGTCCTGAAAAACACGCCCGAAATGTCCATCCTCGACCGAATACACTCCCCCGCGGATCTCAAGCCGATGACGCGCGACGAGCTGCGCGCCGTCTCCGACGAGATGCGCGTGCGTCTGATCGAGATTTGCTCGAGCACGGGCGGGCATATCGGCGCGGGGCTTGGCGTGGTGGAGCTGACGGTTGCGCTCCACGCCGTGTTCGATACGCCGCGAGACAGGATCGTTTGGGACGTCGGCCACCAGGGATACCCGCACAAATTTCTCACCGGACGCGCCGGCAGACTCGAGACTCTTCGTCAGGAAGACGGCCTCTCTGGATTTCTGAAGCGCAGTGAGAGCGAGTACGACACATTCGGCGCTGGCCATGCCGGAACAGCGATATCAGCCGGCTATGGGATGGCCGTCGCTCGCGATCTAAATGGTGACCAATTCAAAGTCGTCTCGATACTTGGCGACGGAGCGCTCACGTGCGGCCTGGCATACGAGGGCCTTAACAACGCGGGCGCGTCCGAAAGCGATTTCATCGTCATCCTCAACGACAACGAGATGTCGATCGCTCCAAACGTGGGAGCGATGTCAAAGTACCTCACGTCGATTCAGCGCAATCCGCTCTACAACCGCGTTCGTTCCGCGATTGGCGCTGTGATCGACGCCGCTCCCGGGCCACTCGCGGGTGTCGGCACGCTCGTGAGAAAGTGGGAGGAGAGCGTAAAGACATTCTTCACTCCTGGCGTTCTGTTCGAGGAGCTCGGCTTTCGCTACTTCGGGCCAATTGACGGCCACGACATCGACGCGCTGATGGATACGTTCGCGGCGGTCAAAGACATGGGAGGGCCTCGCATCATCCACTGCATCACGCAGAAAGGGAAAGGCTTTCCCGCCGGCGAGCACATCGAGAAATGGCATGCGCTGCCGCCGGGACATGACCCGGCGACAGGCAAGCAGCGAAAGGTGTCGTCCGCCAACTCGGCCTTCACCGCCGCATTCGGCCAGGCGCTGGTCGAGCTTGGGAGTGAAAATCCAAGGATTGTCGCCATCACCGGCGCGATGCCGAGCGGAACCGGGACCGGCCCGTTCGCCAAGGCGTATCCGGACCGTTTCTTCGACGTCGGCATCGCTGAAGGCCACGCGGTCACCTTTGCGGCCGGTCTCGCAACCGAAGGCATCCGTCCCGTCTGCGCGATCTACTCGACCTTTCTCCAGCGCGCCTACGACAACGTCATCCACGATGTCGCCATTCAGCATCTGCCGGTGGTGTTCGCCATGGACCGCGCTGGCCTTGTGGGCGAAGACGGGCCCACGCACATGGGACTCTACGACATCGCCTACATGCTGGCGGTTCCCGGCATGGTCGTGACGGCGCCGAAAAACGGGAAGGAGATGATCGCGCTCCTTCGCAGCGGACTGGAGTACGACGAGGGTCCGTTCTGTTTCAGGTATCCGCGAGACGCGACGCCAGATACCATACCGGCTGCTTCGGAGATCCAGGCAATTCCGCACGGTACGTGGGAGGTTCTCCGCCGCGCCACGGTCGGCGGGCGCGATGCTGAAAGGGCAGTCGCTATACTCGCTGTCGGCACGATGGTCCTGCCATCCCTCGCCGCCGCTGAAATTCTCAGCGAAAGCGGGTTGAATGCGACGGTAGTGAACTGCAGGTATCTCAAGCCGCACGACGAGCGTGTGCTTGCCGAGATCGTTGGTGATCACCGAAACATCCTCGTGGTGGAGGAAGGGACTGTCGTCAACGGTTTCGGAGCGCGAATGGCGGCGGTGATCGGAGAGATGGATTCCGGAGTGAGAGTCGTGACTCACGGGGTACCGGACTCCTTTATCGATCAGGCCCCGCGGGCGAAGCAGCTGGCGAGGCTCGGACTCGATTCGCGTGGGATAGCGCAGCGCGTGAGCGATGCATTCGGACTGGAAAGCTCGCGGGGCACCCACCTTCGTGCAGTCTGATGCGGATTGGAGTTATCGGCCACAAAGGGTACGAGGAGCTGCCGGAGATTCTTCGCACGCTCTCCCGTGTTGCCCCCGGACTCGGTATTGAGGCAGTCCTCGAGCAGGGCCTTCTCGACGTAGCGGGCAAGGGCGCCAAGCTGGAGGATCCGAGCCAGCTCGACGCGCTCGTGACTCTGGGCGGCGATGGAACCCTTCTCCGGGGCGCGCGGTTTCTGGATGGACGCGACATCCCAATCCTCGGCGTTAATCTCGGACGTCTTGGATTTCTCACCAGCTGTCACGCGGAAGAGTTCGAGCCCGCGCTGAAACATCTTGCCGGCGGCGAATATGTCGCCCAGCCGCGCATGGCGTTGACCGCGCGGGCGATCGGCGCGAACGGCGAGACGCGGCAGCAGTGGAGGGCGCTCAACGATTTCGTTCTGCACAAGGGCGGTTTCGCCCGCGTCGTGCGTCTCAACGTTTTCGTGGACGGCGAGAGCATCGGCACCTACGCGGCGGACGGCGTCGTGATCTCCACCCCAACCGGCTCGACCGGCTACAGCCTGTCCGCAGGCGGACCGGTGGTCGTTCCGACGGTCGAATCGATCATCATCACGCCGATCTCGCCCCACACGCTCGCGATTCGGTCACTCGTGATTCAGGCCGATGCCGAAGTGACGGTGGAAGCAAACGAGACTCCGACGGAGCTTCTGGTTACGGTCGACGGACAGGTTGGCACGAGCTTCGTAAAAGGCGAGAAGCTCAAAGTGAGAAAGGCCGACAATCCTGTTCGGATCGTGCGCTTTCCGGGCGCGACGTTCTTCGAGCGAATGAGGGTCAAGCTCGGTTGGGGAGGATTGCCCGACCGCGACCAGCCGTACTGATGCTGACAGAGCTGCGCATCCGCAACTTCGCGATCATCGAGCAGGTGACGCTTCCACTCGGGGAGGGATTCAACGTTCTCTCCGGCGAGACGGGCGCCGGCAAATCGATCATCGTCGGCGCACTCGGCCTTCTCCTCGGCGAGCGGGCGAGCGCGGATCTCGTTCGGTCGGGAGCCGAGAAGGCGACGGTCGAGGGAGTGTTCGACATCGCAAAGGCGAAAGGAATCGCCGAGCTGGCCGACGAGCGCGGGATCGAAGTCGAAGACGATACGCTCGTCCTGAAGCGAGAGATCGCGTCGAATGGCCGCGGACGCGCCTGGATCAACGGCGCGACCGTGACCGCGACGGTGCTGGCCGAGATCGGACGCCAGCTCGTGAATCTTCATGGACAGCACGACGCGCAGACGCTGCTCGACAGCGAATCACAGCGGCGCATCCTCGATGCGTTCGGCGGCGCCGAGTCGCAGGCCGATGTCGTGAGAAAGACTTTCATGGAGTTTTTGGGCATTCGCCGCGATATCGCCGCCCTGTCATCGCGCCGCGCTGACGCGGAGAAGCGCGCCGATTACCTGAGACATGTAGCGAAGGAGATCGAAGACGCGCGCCTTTCACCGGGCGAGGATGCAAAGCTCGAGGACGAAGCGCGGGTGCTGGAAAACGCGGACGAGCTCCGCACATTGGCGGGCAGCCTGAACGAGCTGCTATCGGGTGAAGAGGCGAGCGTTCTCGGCCAGCTCGGCGTGGCGCAGAAGCCGCTTACGTCGATCGAGCGTATTGATCCTTCGGCGGCGCGTATGCAGGAGCTGTTTGACGCCGGATTTTACGCGCTCCAGGAATTGGCGCGGAGCGTCGAAGACTACGCGGGGTCTGTCGAGCTCGATCCCGCGCGCCTCGAGGAGGTTCGACAGCGTCGCGACCGGCTGTTCGCCCTGCTCAAGAAGTACGGGCCAACGCTCGACGACGTGATCGAAGCCGGGCGCTCCGCGCGTTCCGAGCTCGATCTCATCGACACGGCGCAGTTCGATCTGGCAAATCTCACCGCCCGTGAGGCCGACGCTCGGCGCCGCCTGAGTGCGGAGGCCGAGAAGCTATCCGTGACGAGGGCTTCTTCGGGGAAAAAGATTGCGAAAGCCGTCGATGTGCTGCTGCCATCGCTCGGCATGCCCGACGGTCGCTTCTCGGTCGCCTTGATCTCGCACGACGAGCCCACTGCCGAAGGCGCTGAGGATGTCGAGTTCCGTGTGGCGCTCAACGTCGGGCACGAGGATCGTCCGCTCGCGCGAGTGGCGTCTGGCGGCGAGCTCTCGCGTGTGATGCTGGCGCTAAAGACGATTCTTGCGCGCGTCGATCGCGTGCCGACGCTGATCTTCGACGAGGTTGATGCGGGAATTGGCGGGCGCGTCGGGCTCCAGGTCGGCGATACTCTTCGACGAGTGGCGAAGGAGCACCAGGTGTTCGCGATCTCCCATCTGCCGCAGATCGCGGCCCGCGCCCACCATCACATCGTCGTAGCGAAAGGTGCAAAGGGCGGCGTTACAACGGCCGACATCACGGTTCTCGAAGGAACGGGCAGGGTCAACGAGATTGCGCGGATGCTGGGCGGGGATCCCGAGAGCAAGGTCAGCCGCGCACATGCAAGGGAATTACTGGAGAGCGCCGCTTCGCCGGCATAATTGGGGAGACCGTCGTCGCATCCCTGGTCCCGCCCCATCAAACTGAACGCGGCGGGAGGCGTCAGAAGTGTAGATCTTGGATCTCAGTTTACTACGCCCAGACTCTTCTAATGGCGTGACACCACAATCATTGCTTGTGTCACGCAACCCGGTAGTAAAGTCCCGACGTAGTGAACTCGCTAACTGGCACCTACGCCTCTGACGCCTCCCGCCGCGTTCAGTTGAGGCCGTCAGTTCGGCGATTCTAAGCCAGCGGCCTTACTTCCCGCCAAAAATACGAGCGTATAGCCTCAGCTGAATCTGATCGGTGAAGAACTTCGGCTGATTTCCGCCAGCGCCCTTTACCGTCTGCCAGTGCAGGTAAGTCACCTCGAACGGGACCTTCGCCTTGCCCTGCTCGAAGGCGAAGATGTTCGAGAATGAGAGGCCGCCGCCCAGCCGGTGCTCGGTTTGTTCGGTCT
The DNA here is from genome assembly GCA_039933915.1 of Gemmatimonadales bacterium. Classification (GTDB taxonomy): domain Bacteria; phylum Gemmatimonadota; class Gemmatimonadetes; order Gemmatimonadales; family Gemmatimonadaceae; genus UBA4720. The sequence goes on from JBDTND010000061.1 coordinate 9,592, forward strand.
CGAGGTTGAGCGTGGACGCATCGAGATTGACGTCCGCAAACCCCGTGATGGCTGCCGGAATGGTGAACGTCCCGGTGTACTCATCGTGCTGCTTGTGACGGTACATGTACCAGCCGGAGACCGCCAGGAAATCGTTCAAAACGATGCGGGGCGATGTCTCGAACTCAAACGTGGTGCCGAGCTTCCGGTCCACGCTCTGCCTGCGGTAAACAGGAGCCAGCTCCTCGTTCGGAACATCGATGATGCGCATCTCCTGCGTGTCCGAGAACGGCTTGTTGAAGCGCACGATGAACGACTCCCAGAAACGGCTCCCGAGCAAAACGTCGCCAAACCATCTGCCTTCGATCGTTGTCGCCTTCTTGCCCGTGCCGATGTCGATGAAGTCGTTGGGCGATTCGATCTGGCCGGTGGGGAGGCGGAGCGTCACTCCGACAGCGCTCCGGAAGTTCAGTCCGCTCGGCGACAATCTGGCCGCGGTGACGCCTCCGAAGGAATCGTACACTGAGAACTTGCCGCCGATGTCGATGTCGCCGACGTGGGAGCGGCCAACGGACTGCAGCGGGCTGGCGGCAATTCCGAAGGCGGGCTCGGTCAGAATTCGCTGCGCGTCACGCAAAGTGAGCCGGCCCTGCGAGGCGAAGGGGCCGTTGGTCGTGATCGCCGGAACACCAAAAGCCGCGAAGGAGCCGTAAAGCGCCTTGAACGCGGCGACGCGCGCTTCGATCGACAGCTGCGCGTCGGTGCCCACGATCGGGATGAATGGAGATGTCGAGTAGATCTGGTTGACGCCGCCCGCAAAGGCCCTGGAGTTGTTGACGAGCGATTGCGCATTGGTCCGCTGCGCGTTCAGCTGCGGACAGCCAGGGGCAGCGGGATTCGCGGCGCAGTTATCGAGCGCCGCCTGCAATGAATTCGCCGATGCGGTGAACTGCGTGAACATCGTGGCGTTCTGCGTCGCGGCCGCCGCAACCGCGAGCGCCGGATTGAACCCGAGATTGCCCTGGGTTCCGCTGGTGTTGACGTTGAAGAACGCGGAACTCTGCGTGTGGACGTACGGCACCATGACGCCGACGGAGAAGCGCTTCGAAAGGCCCGCCTCGAATACGAAAGGATATGCCACGACGTGGTCGCGCAGATTCACGACGGTGTTGCCGAGCGTCGCGAACCAGTTGGGATTTCCGGTAAGTGTCTGCAGTCCGGTCTGAAGGCTCGCCAGATTCGGGAACTGCCTCACACCGATGGTGTCGAGGGTGAAGTCGATGCCGAGCGGCTCGAGCGCCCCATCCGGACGGCCCGGCGTGTCCTTGCCGTAGCGTTCATTGAACCACGTCCAATTTCCAAGGATGCGGAGCCGGAACACACCTCTCGGAAGCACCAGGGCGTCGTCGCCAACCCCGAGCACCCGCTGAGCACCGGCGGGAGGGGCATAGAATGCGATGAGTGCTAATGCCAAAGTGGAAATGCTGACCAGAAAACGGCGCATGGTTTCTCCGCTACGTGTGAAGACTCTTGGGGGGCGGTCGTCTGACTGAGGATCGTCTGCCGCGGGGAGACGTTATCATTCTGCTTCACGTTTTGTCAACTTGAAATTGTCGGCGTCTCAACACGCGAATGCGGCTTGTAAGCGTCCTTTTTCACCGATAGGTTTGTCGTTGCTTGCGGGAATAGCTCAGTTGGTAGAGCACAACCTTGCCAAGGTTGGGGTCGCGGGTTCGAGTCCCGTTTCCCGCTTCGTTTCTTCTCGGGGTCAGTGTCGCCCAGTCGCGCTGGCTCGTCGTTCTTCGCTCGGGTGGCGAAATTGGTAGACGCGAGGGACTTAAAATCCCTTGGGATAAGATCCCATGCGGGTTCGATC
>JBDTND010000062.1:0-11116 GCA_039933915.1 Gemmatimonadales bacterium
ATCGTCAGCAGGCGCGCGGTCTCGGATGTAACCATCACCGCGTGCGGCAGGCCTCGCGGGACGAACGCAACACCTCCGCGCTCCACCAGCCTGTCGGTGCCATCCACATGGACGAGGATCTCGCCATCGATGACGCAGAACGTCTCGTCCGCATCCGGATGCACGTGCAGCGGCGTCACCTTGCCGCGCTGGCTCAGCTCCTCGAACAATGTGAGCGCCTGCCCAGTCTCGTCGGCTGTCGCCTTGAATGTGAAGAGGTCGCTGTTGAACCAAACGGCGTCTCCTTCGCCCTCTGCCCTGATGATCGCACTTTTGCTGGTCATTTGAGAACCTGCTCGAATGGAATTCCGTTCATGGGATGACAGTCCCATGAGACTATGGTACCTTCATGGGCATGTCAATACCATATGAGCGCTTCGGCCGGACTCGGCAGAAGTCGCGGACTCGCGACGCGCTGATCAATACGACCCGAGAGCTGATCGCCGAAGGTGTCACCCCGACGGTGGAGGATGCGGCCGCCCGGGCCGGCATCTCGCGCACAACGGCGTATCGCTACTTCCCCAATCAACGCGCGCTCCTTATCGCCGCGCATCCGGAAATCGACACGAAATCCATGCTCGGACCTAACCCGCCTCGAAATCCGGCGGACCGGCTCGCCGCGGTCGTGGACGGGTTCCTTCGAATCACGCTGGAAAGCGAGGCGCAGCTGCGTATGGCACTGCGCCTTTCCCTGGAGAATGCCGGCGACCGCTCCGGCAGCTCCCTACGACAGGGGCGAGCGATCGCGTGGATCGAGGAAGCGCTCTCGCCTCTTCTCGGTCAGCTGCCGAAGCAAAAAGTCCGCAGACTCGCTGTCGCCATCAGGGCCGCCGCTGGCATTGAGGCTCTGGTCTGGCTCACCGATGTCGCCGGTCTTTCGCGAACGGATGCGACTGAGCTCATGAAGTGGTCTGCTCAGGCGCTCCTGCGTGCCGGCGTCGCTGAACGCAAAGGGATGGAAGCGAAGAGGAAACGCGCGTCGAAGACGTGACTGGGACAACAGGCAAGTCGAGCAAAGGGACTCATCGTCTCATACCTCGTCCTGCTCGAACATTGCGGGAGTGATCTGAAAGGCGGCGCGCTCTCTGCCCATTCCGTCGATCCTCGTCCCGAACCGCACGGCGCCGATTTTCTCGACGGCTCGCTGTGATCGCCGGTTCTCTTCACCGATCAGAAAGACCACGCGGTCCACAAACTTGAACGCGTGTGAGATCATCAGCTGCTTCATCTCGCCGTTGTACGCTCCGCCCCAATATCGCCGGGCGAGAAATGTCCAGCCAATCTCGACTTCCTTCTCCTCAGAATTGTATGCGTGGAAGCGCGATGAGCCGACGACTCGGCCCTCCTTTTTGTCGGTGGCGACCAACGCGCCCCCTGATGCCAGCCCTTCGTCGAAGAACGCCCGGAAGATCTCGGGCTTGTAGCGATCGCTCGCCGGATGCTGTTCCCAGATGAGCGGATCCGACGCGACGGCGAAAAGAGCATCGAAGTCTTCGGTGCGAAGCGGCCGGAGATCGAGAAGTTCTCCATAGAGCGTGGGTTGAAGATCGAAGGGCATCGTGGACTCTTATTCCAGTTTCATCTGCCGGAGCAACGCGCGAAACCTGGGATTCGCGTGGAGCGGAGTTAAGAGAAACGATCCTTTGATGCTGTATACCGGCCCAGTCCGTTCTGCCACCGCGCGCTCGAGCCAGTCCATCGCCCGGTCGGTTTCGCCGAGTCCGGTATAGACGTAAGCGAAATGATATGGAGAGACGTACGCAGTCTGCGCGCGTTCTTCGAGCTCCTTCAATATCGCGCGCGCTTTTGTCGGGTTACCGGCCATCCCATACGCCTGACCGAGCTGGCCCAACCACAGAGTATTTGCGCGAGAGAAAGACACCGCTGCTTCCAGCTCAGCCAGGCCCTCGTCGCGCTTTCCTATAAGAAAGTATGCCCAGCCGAGTGTGGCTCGTGCGCGATCATAGCTGGGGTCGAGGTCTACCATTTCTTCGGAAGCAGCGACAGCCTCAACGTACCGGCCGGCCCGCAGGAGCGTCGTAGCGAAATCCATCCGGTGGGCGAGCGGATCCAGCTCCTTGGCGCGATGCTGAAGGACGATCGCGTCGTCGTAGCGTCCGAGTGCCGCGCAGAGGCGGCCGTACAGATCACAAGTGTCGCCGCTGCTCGGACTCAGCTCCAGCGCACGCTTGAACTCCTGCTCGGCACCGGCCCAGTCGAACTCGCACACGCCTTTGACATACCCCATCGTGCAATGAGCCGCCCCGAGCTCCGGATCGAGTCGCAGCGCCGTCGCCGCAGCTTCCGCCGCGTGCCGATACCCAACGTCGGGCGCCATCGTACCGCTCTCAATCTGCTCGGTGTAGGCCAGCGCCAGATTCGAGTAGGCAAGCGCGAACGTAGGGTCACGTGCGATCGCGCGATTGAAGTGCTCGATCGCGCGCGCGTATCCCTCCGGGTTGTATTTGAGGAACCACTGCCGGCCAAGTTGATAAAGCTGGTAGGCGTGCATGTCCTGCGTCGGCTGCTTCCGGACGCGCATCTGCTCGTCTCGCGAGAGCTCGGCTTTGAGCGCGGCGGCAATCTGAAGAGCCAGATCCGTCTGTATGGAAAAGATGTCGGTGAGCTGCCGGTCGTAAGTCTCGGCCCACAAAGTTCGGTCGCTCGCGACATCGACGAGCTTCGCCACAACGCGCACGCGGTCTCCAGCGCGCCGCACGCTTCCATCGAGCACTGTCGTGGCGCCGACTTTCTTTCCGATCTCCTGTAGTGTTTGCTCTCGCTTCTTGAATGGTTTCACCGATGTGTGCGAGATCACCTTGAGCTCGCGGATCTTGGATAGGTGGGCGATTACATCCTCTGTGACACCGTCCGAGAAATACTCATTCTCCGGATCGCCACTGAGATTGAGAAACGGCAACACGGCGACGGAGGGCAGGCGAGTCTGGTCGGGAGCAGTCGCAGCCGTTTGGCGCCGTGCGGGTCCGACGCGCAGCTGTTCACTCAGCGCCACCACCTCAGGGTCGGGCTCCAGATCGAGATCCACGCGCCTGCGCTGCGCGTGTTCGCTCGCATACCGAATCGCGCCTGCACGGTCGCCCGCGGCGTCGAGTGCGCGCATCAACGCTTGAGCGTGTGTGCCGGAGTGTGGATCAGTCGCCACCAGGCGAAGACATGTGAGCACCCTGCCATGCACATCTCCGCTCTTGTCCTGCTGTTCGGCGAGGGCGTGCAACGCGCCTATGTACGCGCGCGTGAGCTCGGTTCGACGCTCCTCCAGCCAGTACTCGAACTCGGTCGAATCATCGAGGTGAAATCCATCCAGCAGCGCGCCCGAATAGAACCGCACGACGCGCTCCGGAGACTCATCGGCTATCGCCGAGCGTAACTGGTGCAGGTCGCAGCTCACGCGCGATGGATTCAATAGAAGCCCGTCGCCCGCCGATGCGATCGCGCCTTCGCCCAGCGCGGCGCGCAGCACGTGCACCGCGAGATTGAGCAGCCGCCGGGCGTTGGCCGTGTCGCGCTCGGGCCAGAGCAGCGCCATCGCCCGCTCGCGGGAGAGCGGCTGCGGCCATGCGGCGGCGATGAGCGTCAGCAGTGCGATGCGGTGACGCTGGGCGGGTGGCCCGCCAAGGGGCTCATTTCCGGAGCGCAGTGACGCGCCGCCGAGCAATTGGACCGTGATCATGGTGTTTCGTCGCCCGCTAATTCCTGGCTAAGTCCCAGCGCAAGGAGCCGCTAACCGCCCCGAGTCATTTTCAGCGCGGGTACAACATAACCAACACAACGAGGACAGGATGAGACGAACTGCGCAACTCCTTGCCGGGCTCGCACTGCTCGCCGGATGCGGCGGTGGCCCGGTAACGCCCGACACAGCCGGGGGCTCGCGGGCTCTGGCGACACCGACTCTCTCGTCGGACGACCGGTCGCCGGTAGCGGGCGAGGGCAAGGATCTCGCGAGGCTGCGGCAGGCGACGGTGGCGTTCCACGATTTCGACCAGGCAAGAGCCGCCGGATGGTCGGCAAAGATCACGTCGTGCATGCAGGATCCCGCCGCCGGCGGCATGGGGTTCCACTACGGCAACCCTGGGTTGATTGACGGATCCGTGAGTGTGGAGGAGCCGGAGCTGCTGCTCTACGAACCCGAAAAGAACGGCAAGCTACGCCTGGTCGCGGTCGAGTACATCATTCCGTACACCTTCCACAGCCGCGCTGCGGACCCGCCTGTACTCTTCGGCCAGAAGTTCGCGCGCAACGATGTGTTTCAGCTCTGGGGCCTTCACGCCTGGGTCTGGCGGGAAAATCCGAGCGGCGCATTCGCCCCGTGGAACCCCAAGGTCAACTGCGACAACACGACCGACGTGATGGCAATGGCGCACAACTGATTTCTCACCCTTAAGCAGGAGAAAACCGATGCCGAAGTACATAATAGAACGTGAGATTCCAAACGCCGCAGCGCTCTCCGCCGCGGATTTGCAGGGAATCTCGCAGAAGTCATGCGCAGTACTGCAGCAGCTCGGCCCAAGCATTCAGTGGGTGCAGAGCTACGTGACGGAGGACAAGATCACCTGCGTCTACATCGCGCCCAACGCCGATCTGATCCGTGAGCATGCGAGGCTCGGAGGGTTTCCGGCGAACCGTGTGCTCGAGATCGCGACGATCATCGATCCGACGACGGCCGAGGCGAACGAGCTCAAGGCTGCCGTTGCTTAGCTACAGATAACTCAGCCACCAGTCTCGGCGTGTCGCTTTGACCGATGCGTACCAGCGGCACGCCGGGTACAGGCCGATCACGATCAGCGCCCAAACGACGTAGGCGACCCACAGGTCGTACCCAAATCCGGCCGGGTACAGGTTCGGCGGCGCGCCCATCGACGGCGGGGGGTGGAAGATGAACGCCCATGCTGACGATCCATACCTGACCAACGCGAGCACTGCCGCCGCGACATGCGCGGCGTAGAAGTGCGTCACGTAGTAGAAGAACGGCACGCGTCCGAATACGATCAACGGATTGGACGGCTTGAAGGTGTGCCGGTCGGCCCACGCCAATGCGATCAGAGCCGGCCCGAGCGTCATCAGCAGAAAATCGAGTGACGGCGGATACTTCGTGGTGTTGAGAAACGAGAGCAGCGTGAATACCGGCGAGCGCTGCGCCGACCACGGCGCGGGGTCGCCGTAGACGTCGAGTCCGCGGATGACGAGGAACGCGACTGTCATCGCGACGCCGATGCGTATCAGGTAGCGCTGGCGTCTCGCCGGCTCCATCTGGAAGAGCGGCCCGAATGAAAATCCGAGCGCCATCACCGCGACCCATGGTATGAGGGGGTAGCCGATTATCACCAGCGTCTTCCCGACGGGAAAGGCACCCGGTTGGTGAAAGACGTTCCAGAGTGGCGCGGCCGACCCGAACGTTGCCGGGTTGATGCCGTCGAGCAGGTTATGCAGCGCGATCGCGGTGACGCTGAGCACGGCGATGGCGCGAATGGGCAGCCAGACCAACGCCGCCAGCCCGATCATGCACGCGCCGAGCGCCCAGAGCACGAGCATGAGAACCGGGTAGCTCTGGGCAAAGTCGAAGTTGTATGCGAGTCGCATGACCGTGACCTCGAGGAACACGAGCCAGAGTCCGCGGGTCAGGAGGAATGTCGAGAGCTGCGCTTTAGTCTTACCGCGCTGCCACCAGAGGTACGCGCCGAGCCCGGCGGTGAACATGAACACCGGGGCGCAGAAGTGGGTGATCCAGCGCGTGAAGAAGAGAAAGGGTGTCGTCACGGCGAGGTCCGTTGGCGACGATGTCATTGCGGCGCGGTGAATGAAGTCGCGCACGTGGTCGAGCGCCATGATGATCATGATGGCGCCGCGGACCGCGTCGATGGAGTCGATGCGTTGCCGGCTCATTGGCCACTAATGTATGCAATATTGTATTCAGCGTAAACCATGGCATCGCGCGCGACGTTCATGTCGGCCAGGCGGTCGACGATCGCGTCCGCTGGCGCAAGCTGCTCCCGCGGGTAGGTTCCGGCGACTGCGATTGTGCGCATTCCTGCGGCGTGCGCGGCTTCGATTCCCGCGGGGGTATCTTCGATCACTATACAGTCGGCCGGCGAATACCCAAGACGCTTTGCGGCGGTCAGGTAGCCCTCAGGGTTGGGCTTGCCGTGCGCGATCTCGTCGGCGCAGATCATCACCGATGGTATCGGGAGTCCCGTGTATCGCAGTCTGAATTCGGCGACGGCACGAATACCGGAAGTCACAATGGCCCAGCGTCCAGCGGGAAGCGCCTGAAGCAGCTCACGGGCTCCGGCAATCTCGTTAATGCCCTCGGACGTCGTCGATTCGCTGGCCGCCAGCGCAGCGAGCTCCGCGTCGGCGCTCAGCTCCGGCGCGACCAGCCGAACCGTCTCGATAGCCCGCCGCCCGTGCGCGGCGGCTATCACGGTCTCCGGATCCAGCCGATGCTCCGTTGCCCAGCGGCGCCACGTCCGTTCCACGCACTCGGCCGAATCCACCAGGACGCCATCCAGGTCGAACAGAATCGCCTTACACCGGAACGATCCAGAAGTCGTCATATAACCTGCAACCGGAGGGTTGCATAAGCCGGGACCAGCATATAGACTATTTGGTAAGCTGAAGGACGAACACAGACCACAGGATTCAAGGAGTTGACCATGGAGCTCGAGCAGATGACCCAGAACAAAGAGAAGACTTCCACCGATCGAATCGAGAAGCGCGTCGTCCTGCGGGCGCCGCGGTCCCGCGTCTGGCGCGCGCTCACCAGGCACGACGAATTTGGCAAATGGTTCGGGGTAAATCTGGAGAACGGCTTCGCCGAAGGAGCCACTGTCCGGGGGAATATCACCATCAAAGGCTACGAGCACGGGACGCTGGAGTTGAAAATCGAACGCCTCGAGCCCGAGAATCTCTTCTCGTACCGGTGGCATCCGTACGCCGTCGACCCGAAGAACGACTATTCATCCGAGCCGATGACGCTCGTCGAGTTCCGCCTGGAGGACGCAAATGACGGCACCGTTCTCACGATCGTCGAATCGGGGTTCGATCGCATCCCCCTCGCGCGACGCGCCGAGGCGTTCAAGATGAACGACGGCGGCTGGAACGGCCAGATCAAGAACATCGAACGGTATGTCACGCAGCAGTAGCGCTGCCGCCGCAAAGCTAACCGAAGCAGCGCCGATGTTCGCGGCGCTGGGAGACGAGACGCGCCTGCGGCTCGTCTCCCGTCTCTGCGTCGAGGGGCCGCTCTCGATCACGCGCCTGAGCGAGGGGAGCGCGGTCACGCGTCAGGCCGTCACGAAGCATCTCAACGCGCTCGCTGACGCTGGTCTGGCACGAGCGACAAGTCAGGGACGCGAGCGAATCTGGGAGCTCGAGCCGAGACGCCTGAAGAAGGCGCAGCTGTATCTCGATCAGATCTCGGATCAGTGGGACGCGGCGATCGGCCGGTTGAAAGCGTTTGTCGAAGAGGACTGATCAGGACCGGTTCAAAGCTTCGCGGAAGTGGTTGCGACCTTGGCGACGTCCTCGGGATCGATCATGCGGCGTTATCCCTTATAACCGGCATCCACAAAACCGAAGCGGGGAGCCGAAAGCTTTGCAGCTATATCGCTGGGAGCCTACATATTGGCGCTATCGAATCGCGGATGCATGAATCGCGCGGCTTCGAACTCCAATAGAGGAGCTACCAGCTGAGAGGCTGCAAAGCCTTCAGCTGGCCACTTCGGTGTTGGGTGTCTTTCCGAAGCGCAAAGAACCAAGCATTCTAGACCTTGTTGACGCAAGCAGACTACCATCACTTTGGAGATGGCTCGTCTCATCTGAATTGCGAACACCGGAGGATCGATGGTTCGAAAGGTTGTCTACTGGGGCAGTACAGCACTCGTCGCGTTGGCGCTGTTCGGATCTCTGTCGTACCTCACCGGCAGCGAGCAGGTCGTTGCGGGATTCGCCAAAGCCGGATACCCACAACACCTCCGGATAATCCTCGGAATCGTCAAGCCGCTGGCCGCGATTGTTCTGCTCATCCCTGGATTTCGTCTGCTGAAGGAATGGGCGTACGCCGGCGTCACGTTTGCGTTGGTGATGGCGTTCATCTCCGCTTACCTCAGCGGGGAAGCTCCCAAGACATGGATGCTGCCGCCGCTCCTCCTCATTCTCCTCGCTATCTCGTATGTGACCAGGCCACCGAGCCGTCGCTTGATTGAAAGCTGGCCATTCACACGTCAGCCAGCGTGATGGGGACGCGGCCGACGGGCATCGACCTCGTTCTGACGAGCTGATAACATCCTGAAGAACCCCGTCTGAAGAATTGGATCGCTACCCTGTTAAAGCCCTGCTGGTGCGACCTTGATCACGATCGTATTGGCGGCCTTGTCTCCCAAACGCTGGCGCTTTTTGCCGAAGATGAAGACCCAGTCGATCACGCCGAGCAGCGAGAGGAGAAGATTGCGAATGAAAGAGTGCCAGAATGTGCACGGCGCCAGTGTGGTCGCATCGACGCATGCTGTGCCGAGCATCCGCTTTCCGAAGCTCTGGCCTCCCGAGAATCCGTCGGCGAACAGGATGTAGTAGATCACCCAGATCACCGCGGCGACCGCCAGCACGCCTATGACAGGGCTGGATGAGACCGTGGACAAAACGCCCGCTACGATCAACGGCGCGAGCGCGATGATGGAGTCGAAAAGCTGACCCCAGAGCCGATCGCTCAAAGACGCCAGCGGTGGCTGATCCTGCTGATCCATGACTCCCTCGCTTTGGTGACGGTCGAAATAAACCGGCAAATGGGGACGATGGCGAGCACCATGACGCTCTTCCGCGCGCGATTACTGCGCGAGGATTCGCGCCAGCAGCTCGGGCATAGCGTGCAGGTGGTCTATGTGATCGGGCGCGGAGTTGCCGGCAAAGCCGAGCACCTCGAACTGTCCCGCGCGGACTTCGCTGAGCTGCTGGAGTCCGCGCGGGCCCCACTTCAGAACCGGCATCCGGCGGAGGCCGAGCGCCTGGAGGAGCCAATCCGCGGTCTCGGTGGTGCTGGCGAACGTGCCCGGGAAAATCTCCGAGTGAGTGACGAGGAACCGCTTTTCGCCGCGCATGGCAGCTCGCGCGAAGCTCTCGAACGTCGCGAGGTTGGTGGTGTCGAGTGTGCCACCCTTCGCCAGCACGGTTCCTTCGGGAACGTACGATGTGTGCATGCCGTCGAGCAGGAGAACGGCGTCGACGCGCGCGAAATGGCGCGGCTCGCGGAGAATCGCGCGTATCGCACCGTGGCCCGCAGAGAATCCCACCAATGTCACTCGTCCAACTCGCGCCGTCTTTCCAGTTGCGCCAGACACCTCGCGCGTCACGCCGGCGAGGAGAGAATCGAAGACTGCCGGATCGGCGAAGCTGCGGTCGTAGACACCCGAGCCGGTCCCGACATTTACGACGGCCGCAACTGTGGTGTGATCCCCGAGATCGGCGACGGCTTGTTCAGGCAGCCACGCAGCGCCGTGGAAGTGCACGACGAGATCGAAAACGTCGCGTGCCCGGGCGCCGACTGGTACGAAGACTTCGACGGGCTTCGCCGCCGGACCGATGAAGGCGCGCACTGTGCCGGCGAGCTCGCGCCGGGTAAGGCGTTGATGGGCGCGCGTCGTCTCGACCATCGGTGACGGATTCTGCGATGCTGGCTGGGGCGGGAGCGTCCCCGAGGCCGTGGGTGTGTGGCTGGCGCAGCCGAACAGGAGGAGCAACCACCCGAATCGAAGCGGCATACCTGGTTGGTCGTTCCACCGTGTTCTTCTCAATGCTCACCTATCGAACGATGTGATACGTCTGGTGCGTGACGAGCGCGTTGCCGCGCACGCTCACCATCTCGAGGTTGAGATCGCGCACACCCTCGAACAGCCGCTCGCCCGCACCAAGCAGTATGGGTGCAACATGCAGCCGCAGCTCGTCGATCAATCCCGCGGACAGGTACTGATTCACCGTGCTCGCGCCGCCCGCAACAGAGACGTTCCTGCTGCCCGCCGCCTTGCGCGCGCGATCCATCGCCGACTGGATCCCATCCGTGACAAAGTTGAACGTCGTTCCGCCCTGCATCTTTACCGGATCGCGGGGATAGTGCGTTAGAACAAACACCGGTGCGTGATAGGGTGGGTCGTCACCCCACCACCCTATCCATTCTTTGTCCCATTCGCCGCGGATGGGGCCGAACATGTTGCGGCCCATGATGAACGCGCCCGAATCGGTGATGGCTTTGATTTCCGCCGCGTTCTCCTCGGGCTGCTCGAACATCCACCGGTGCAGCCGCTTCGCGCCTTCCCCGAGCGGTTTCTCGAGACTTTGATTGGGACCCGCGACGAAACCGTCGACGGAGATCCCGATGTCACACGTTACCTTGGACATTGTCGGCGTGGCTTCCTCTTTTAGTGAGTCAGTGCTGGCGCGAGCAGCTTCATAGTCATCCGGCCGTTAAAATGCACGGTCGCGCCTTAGCTTTTTGTGCCCGGACTCCCTGTGTCCTGGCTCTTGACGTCTTTGACGGCGCCGAGGCTCTCGCGATCGGCAGCGGCGGGATCGAACCCGTCGGCGCGAACGTTCAGCTGCAAACTATATGGACTCGCAGGCGCGAATTCCTCGCGGATGCGTATCGGCTCACCGGGTTGGGCGGTGGCAAGCTTCTCTTCAACGAGCGACGCGAGACGCTCGAGATCAGTCAACGAGCCACGAATCGCGTGGCCGTCGAATCCCGCATCCGCGTACGTCATTATCTCGAGAGATCCATAAGGACCGAAGTGCTCCTTGTGCCCGCTCTCGGCGTTTTTTGGATCGTTGATGTAGCCGAGCAGGAGGTCCGGGAAGTAGAGCAGGCCAGCTTTGGAACCGGTCAGTGTCCACACGCGCTTCTCGGTGTCCAGCTCGCAATAGAAGCCGAGCTTGCGCCACTGTTGCTTGATCTGCTCGTCGGTGAGGTCGGCGTGCGGTTGCTTATCGACAGCCTCGCTCCGCCGGTACATCTGGAACCCGACCATGATGGCCAGCACGATCACGAGTATGAAGATGAGTTGGGCTAGCATCC
>JBDTND010000063.1:0-10893 GCA_039933915.1 Gemmatimonadales bacterium
CTGCACGCCGATCCCTTCAATCCGGCCGACGTTCGCTGGGCGATGGTTCGTCTTCCCGAGCAGGGATCGGGCAAGCTCGATTTTGGACTCGACTGGACCGGTGACAAGAGTGTGTACCTCCTCAAGAACATGGACGTCACTCTCGAGAGCTCCAAGCTCGCCGGAGACATCACGACTACGGTCACGGATACCCTCGCCTTCCGCGACGCAAATCTCCGCTTCACCAATCTCGACACCCGGCTGCTGACGCACGTCTTCCCGACCATGACATTCCCGCGGCCGCTCATTCTCACCGGCAAGGCGACGTTCGAAGGCGGAGAGCACGCGCTCAGAGTAAATGGAGATGTCGTCGTCGATGACCGGCTTTCGGGGCGGAGCCACGTCGTCGCCAACGGCGTGATGGGATTATTCAAGGGCGTCTTCACCGCGCGTGATCTGCACGTGCGGATGCTGCCACTGCAGATGAATCTCGCGAAGGCGATTGCGCCGACGCTCAAAGTGGGCGGTACGCTCAGCGGCACCGCGACTCTCAACGGCTCCAGCGCCGCAATCATGACCGCGCAGGGTGACGTCACTCACGTCGAGAACGGCGCCGTCACCCGCGCTACCGGACGCGCGGCGATGCGCGCGCGCGGCATGCCCTGGTACGACGTCGACGCCAACATGCATCCTCTCGCCCTCGCCACGCTCGGCCGGTACATGCCCAGCGTCGGATTGCGTGGCACGGCGAGCGGACCGCTCCGGCTCAAGGGACCGGAGAACGATCTTGCGATCAACACCCAGCTCACCTTCCCGGACGGCGGATTTCTCGACCTGCGCGGAACGATGGATCTCGCCACCAAGGAAGGGGGCGCCAACCTCGAGTTCAATACGCGGGGATTCAATGCAGCCGAGGCAATAGCGAACGCTCCGAAGACTTCGATCACGGCCGTGGGCTCTTATCGCGGGCGCGGATTCGACCCCGCCACGATGCAGGCGCAGCTCGTCGCCGACGTGAGCACGTCGAGCATCGACACGGTCTCAGTTGACAGCGCCAACGTGAGAGTCGCATTCGCGAATGGCATTGCGCGAGTGGACACACTGGCCGTCCAGCTGCCGCAGGGAATCGTGGAAGCGAAGGGGACATTCGGACTCGATCCATCGCACAGCGGAACGCTGTCCTATCATGTGCAGGTCGACTCGCTGTCGCAGCTGGCGGGATTGATCGGTCAGGACACGGCACTCGTTCGTCCGCGGCCGGGAATTCTGGCAGCCCGCATCGCAAAGGCAAAAGCTGATTCCTCGAGAATCACGCGCGCGACCGAGGTCGAGCGGGCGGCGACCGGACTGGCATTTCCCCGAACAGTTGTCGATACGCCCCAGGCGATTCGCGCGAACCAGCTGTCCGGCGCCGCGACAGCCGCTGGTGTGGCCACGGGCAATATCAAGACTTTCAACTTGAAGGGCACCGCCTCCGGCTCCAACATCATCGCCCGCGGAAACTCGGTGGGCGCGTTCACAGCAGACTACGACTGGATCAATGCGCGAACTCCCCAGTCCCAGGTGAAAGTGAACGTGCAGGCAAGATCGGTTCGCGCCGCTGGCTTCGATCTCGACAGCGTCGCGGGGAAGGTTGCATACGCGAAGCCGAAAGGCACATTGGAGCTCGTCGTCAATCAGGACAACGCGCGGAGATACCAGGCCGACGCGGCATTCACGCTCGACAAGATTCGCAACGCGCTCCAGCTCAACGATCTCAGACTTACGTTCGGCGATACCAGCACCTGGGCGAGCACGCGCGTCGCGGCGCTGCACTGGGGCCAGCAGGGAGTGGACGTCGAGAATCTCGAGCTGCGCAACGGCGTCGACGGACGCATCTACGTCAATGGATTCATTCCGAAGGAAGGAAACGCCAATCTCGACATCGCTGTAAACAACGTGAATGTCGCTGACGTGATATCTCTCACGCAGAGCGGCATCAACGCCCAGGGACTGGTCTCACTCAACGTTCACGGAACGGGCACGCTCGAGAATCCGACGTTCAAGGGTACGTTCGGCGGGACCGATCTGATTTACAACGGCAGCCCCGTCGCGGAATTTCAGGGCAACCTCGAGTATGCGAATCAGACACTCACCGGCCGGGCCGAGGCAAGGCGGGAGGGTGGTCAGCCATTCCTGATCGCTGAGGGAACGGTTCCCATCAATCTCGCGCTCTCTGGGGTGACGGGCTCGAGATTGCCAGCCGACCGGGAGATCGCGCTCAACATCACGGCCGACAGCCTGCCCTTCGATCTCATACCTCAATTCAGCAACTACGTCTCGAATCTGCAGGGAAGAGCGAGCGGAGGCTTCAAGGTTGGAGGCAGCCTCAATCACCCGAGGCTCACGGGTGCGTTCGCGCTACACGGCGGGCACGCGCGCGTCGTTTTCGCTGGAATCGATCTCAATCAGATCGAGGCATCCGTCCGCATGCTCAGCGACACGGTCGTGATCGATTCCATCGCTGCCACCAGCAAGGGCCGCATCCTTCTCACCGGCGGCCTCGGACTCGGCTCGGGACTCGGAGGGATCACCTCGCCCAGCTTCGATCTCAAGCTGCAAACCCAGAATGCGCAGGTGCTGAACAATCACCGCGGTCAGCTGCGTGTGAGCGCGAACATCGCGATGGTCGGCCCGTTCAAGGATGCGCACGTCACGGGCGACGTACGAGTTCGCGACGGCGTACTCTACATCCCGCCACCCGACAACAAAAATCTCGTCGCGGCGGGAGATCCAGCGCTGTTCAACGTAGTGGACACGGCGGTGCTGGCCGATCGCGAGCTGCTCCCGACCCAGTCGCCCTTGCTCGCCAATCTCCGCATGGATGTGAACCTCCGCGTCGACCGGGATGTGTTCGTGAGATCGCGTGAGGCGAACGTCGAAGTGTACAGCGACGGCGATCTCGGTGTACACGTGAACCGCGCGAAGCAGACGCTGGTGGTGGATGGAGTGCTGCTGACGGAGCGCGGCGAGTACACCTTCATGACGCGCCGCTTCACCGTCAAGCGCGGATCGGCGACATTCATCAATTCGACCGAGCTGAATCCGACGCTGCAGGCAACCGCCCAGTACGTGGTGAAGCAGCCGAACCGTGAAGCGATCAACATCCAGATTCTCGTGGGTGGAACCCTGCGCACGCCCAACATCTCGCTGACGAGCGACGCGCAGCCGCCGATTCCACAGAGCGATCTGCTGAGTTATCTCGCCTTCGGCCAGTCCTCGAACTCGCTCATTCAGCTCGAGGGCTCGGGCCTCACCAACGGGAGCGGCGGCAGCAACGTCGTTGGTGCCGGCGCGGCGCTCGCCAGCCGTCAGCTCGCTGGTGTCGCGATCGGTGTCGTCACCGACCAGTTTGCCGGTGAGGCCGCGCGCTCGATGGGCGCGGACGTGTTCACGATCACTCCCGCCGACGTGCAGACTGACATCGGAAACTTCCTCCGCGCGACGCAGTTCGAGTTCGGGAAGTACATCAAGTCACACACGTTCGTGGCGGTGAAGTCGCCGCTCGATCCGGCGGCGCTGGTTCGCCCCGGAATCCAGGTCGTGCACCGGTATGGCGGCCTGCGCGGGTACCGTCTCGAGACCGGCGTCGACACGCGGTACCTGTTGCGCGAACCGACTCTGGCACGGGATCAGAGCGTCGCCACGACGAGCGCCTTTGGTGCGTTTCTGATCAGGGAATGGAGATTCTAGGCGCTCGTCCGTGACCAGCACGCCCGGTACGGAGCCGATCTTCGACCGGCAGGGCAGAACTGTGGGCTGGTTCGACAACGGCGTTATACACGAGCACAGCGGCCACGCGAGGGCGTTCGTCGACAATGGCGTTGTCGTCAGCTACCGTGCGCAGCACTTGGGCTGGCTCGACCAGGGCTACTTCCGCGACCGTCATGGGGATGCCGTGGGATTCATACGGGGCGCGCGGTCCGGCCCATTGCCTCCGCATGTCAGCGAGCCGCCGGTCCCTCCCGTTCTCAATGTTCCGCCAGCACCCCCTGTCGCGCCGATGCCGCCCGCTCCCGCAGCGCCGACACTCAGTTGGTCGAGTCTCGACTGGGAGCATTATCTGGGTGCCCGGCCGCACGAGTGAACGGCAACGGCAACTGAACGAGTGGTGAGCGGTTAGCTGAACGCATGGTAGCCATTAGCCTCAAACTCGGGACGTCACTAGGTGGCGTGACGGCACAGGCGGTTGATTTTGCCCAGACCGGCGCCAGTAGCGTCCCGACGCAGTTAAGCTGAAAGCTATCAGGCGCAGGCTCATGGCTCACCACTCGTGCAGTTGCACTTGCCGTTGCAGTTGATCTTCCCGTCCCCTACCGTTGTGGTATGTGCGGACGCGCGACGGTGGTCAACCCGGATGGAATCACTGAAAAAGTCTACGGCTACACGAAGAAGTTCGTGCCGGGCGACTGGAAGCCGCGCTACAACCTGAATCCGCACGAGCCGATTCCGGCCGTCTACTACGATCCGTTTCTGCGCGAGCGCGTCCTGCGCACGATGCACTGGAATCTCATTCCGTCGAAACTGGACAGCAAAGAGAAAGTCAACGCGTTCGACGCGCAGTACTCGACCTTCAATGCCAGGATCGAGACCGTCGCATCGGCGCCGACGTTCGAGCAGGCGTGGCGCAGCCAGCGGTGTCTCGTCGTGGTCGACGGAATCGTCGAATGGGTTGGCGAGAAGAGGAACAAGATCCCGCATCTCATTCGCCGCCGCGACAGGACACCATTTGCAATGGCGGGACTATGGAGCCGCTGGAAAGACAAAATCGACGGCGAGGAAGTCTGGTCGTGCTCCGTCATAGTGAAAAATGCGGACGACTGGTACCGCCGGTTCCACGACCGGATGGCGGTTCTTCTCGATCCGGGATCGTATGACCAATGGCTCGATCCCACTCGGAAACAGGGACAGCTCGAGATCGTGAACAATTCCGCCTACCATAAGAACGACGAGCTTGAATTCTTTCCGATCTCCAGGCTGGTGAGCACTTCGCGCAACGACTCGCCCGAGGTTCTGGAGCCCACCACTTATCCAGAGCCGGCGAAGAGTCCGGTGCTCCTGCTGGATCTTTAGCGCTTCCCTGCGGCTCCCGCATACTCGTCCCATAGCGTCGCCATCGACCGCATTCCCAGCCGGAAATTCTCTTCGCTGATCCACTCGTTGGGCGCGTGGGCATTCTCGCCCGGTAGCCCGAAACCGACGAGCAGAACCGGAGCGCCGAGTATGCGCTCGAAATCGCCGACGACGGGGATGGAGCCGCCTTCGCCGGTGATCACCGGCTCTTTCCCGAAGGCGGCGCGGAGCGCCTTTCGCGCGGCGTCGTAAATCGGTCCGTTGAGCTCCGCGCGCCATGGGCGACCCCCATGGAGTGCCTTGACGTCCGCCTTCACTCCCATGGGCGCAACCTTCGCAACGTGCGCCTTCAGCAGCTTCTCGATCTGCGCCGGATCCTGATCGGGCACGAGGCGGCAGCTCACCTTCGCCATCGCCTTCGCCGGCAGAACTGTTTTCGCTCCTTCGCCCGTATATCCGCTCAGCAACCCGTTCACTTCGCACGTCGGGCGGATCCACAGCTTCTCGAGAGTCGTGTATCCCTTCTCGCCGCCGAGCGCATCGACGCCGGTCTCTTTCATGAAAGCCTTGTCGTCGAAAGGCAGCGAGCGCATCTGCTTGCGGATCTTCGGATCCCACTCGCGCACCTTGTCGTAGAACCCCGGAATCGCGATGCGGCCGTTCTTGTCGTGAAACGTCGCGAGAATCCGCGCGAGAGCCATCGCTGGATTGACGACCGCGCCGCCGTAGCTGCCGGAATGCAGATCGCCTTTCGGCCCCTGCACGTTGATCTCGAAGTAGGCGAGCCCGCGCAGCGACGAAAGAATCGACGGCAATCCTTCCGCGAACATGGCGGAGTCGGAGATCACGACCGCGTCGGCCTTGAGCAGCTTCTTCTGCTCCTGGACGAACTGCGCGAGGTGCTCGCTGCCAATCTCTTCCTCGCCTTCAGCTATGACGACGACGTTGACGGGGAGCGTTCCCCGCGCGGAGAGGTGCGCCTCGAGCGCCTTGATGTGAAGGAAGAGCTGGCCTTTGTCGTCAACTGATCCGCGGGCGAAGATCTTCTTGTCACGAACGGTCGGCTCGAACGCCGGTGACGTCCACAGCTCCAGCGGCTCGGCCGGCTGGACATCGTAGTGCCCATAGATGAGGACTGTCGGCGCCCCCGGCGCATTCCTCCATTCTCCGACCACGACCGGATGTCCCGCGGTCGGATAGATCCTGGCCGGCACGCCAATCTTGTCGAGTGATGCCTTCACCCATTCCGCGGCGCGCTTCGTGTCGGAGTTGTGATCCGATTTTGCGCTGACGCTCGGAATGCGGAGGAATTCGAACAGCTCGTTGTGGATCCGGGCGTCGTTGTCAGAGAGAAACCTCTCGATGTCCTCTGAAATGGCTGCCTTCGCGCTGCTCGGGCCTTTCATGGGCGAACTCTTTTTGGGCGAAGATTTTGACTTGCTCATCGTATTTGACTCGCTCGTGATTTCGTCTTCGAAAAATAGGTGCGACCAGCACGGAGGATCACCTGGCATGGCTCGTACCCGCAACGAGGCGCATTGCCGTCATTCCGGCCAGTGTCGCGAGAATGCACAGACCCACGCTCAGAATAACGTAACCCGTCGCCCGCCCGTACTCCCCACCTTCAATCAAACCCACAGTCTCGGCGCTGAATGTGGAGAACGTAGTAAATCCGCCGCAGAATCCTACGATCAGAAACGCTCGCAGTTCCGGCGAGAGCTGCATGTTGAGGAATTGCCGGAGCAGTATTCCGATGAGAAAACATCCGGACACGTTGACGAACATCGTTCCGACGGGGAACCCGCCGGCGCTCGTTCTCTGCACCGCGCCGCCAACCAGATAGCGAAGGAGCGATCCGGCAGCGCCGCCGACTGCGATTAACAGGTATATCATTTAAGTTGCATTATAGTGGTGCTGAGGAGGAAAGATGCACGGCTTGAAAGGCGAGCGGGTGCTGATGCGGATCCACATCGGCGAGCGCGACAGGTTCGAGGGAGAGCCGTTGTACTGGGCAATTGTGCAGCTCCTGCGAAGGCGCCACTACGCTGGAGCTACGGTCACACGTGGCATCATGAGCTTTGGCGCCGGCAGTGTCATTCATTCGGCGAAGTTCCTGGAGCTCTCGCTTGATCTGCCTATCGTCATCGAGTGCGTCGAGACGGAAGAAAACATCAAGGAGGTTCTCCCCGAGCTGGACAGGATGGTGGGCGGAGGCCTCATCACGCTCGAGCGTGTGAACGTGATCATGTACCGTCCGCATGACGCGGAGGAAGAGAGGCCGGACGACTGGTCGCTGGACATAGCTGGGCCCGTGAAGATCAGCCAGAAGCAATAGACATCTCCAGAACAAAAAGACTCCTGCGCGGCATCGAGCCGAGCAGGAGTCATTAACCGCGTGAGAATCAGCGGTAGTTGAGGGCGAACTCCATCGCCATGCATTGAACGACTAACTCTAGATAATGCTTCCGCCCGGGTCAAGGCGCACCCCTCATATGCCCAACCGCCTCGCCAAAGAAACGAGCCCCTATCTCCTCCAACACGCCGGGAATCCGGTCGACTGGTATCCATGGGGACCTGAGGCGCTGGAGAAAGCGAGGCGCGAAGACAAGCCGATCCTGTTGAGCATCGGCTATGCGGCCTGCCACTGGTGCCACGTCATGGCGCACGAATCGTTCGAGAACGAAGACACCGCGCGCCTTATGAACGAATCCTTCGTCAACATCAAAGTCGATCGCGAAGAGCGTCCCGACCTGGACGGCATCTACATGCAGGCGGTCCAGGCGATGACCGGCCACGGCGGATGGCCCATGACGATGTTCCTCCTGCCCGACGGTAGTCCGTTCTACGGCGGAACCTACTTTCCCCCCGACGACCGTCACGGGATGCCGTCTTTCCGGAAAGTCATCCAGTCGGTGAACGACGCCTTTGCGAAACGTCGCGATGGGGTAGCGCAATCCGCAAAGCAGCTGCGGGAGATCTACGAAGCCAACCTCGCCACAGCGCGAAGCAGCGGCACGCTCAACCCGCAAATGCTCGAGACCGCGTACCAGTCGGTCGCGCAGGGCTACGATGCAGCCAACGGCGGGTTCGGCTCCGCACCGAAGTTCCCCGCCACAATGGTGCTCGACTTCCTCCTTCGCTACTGGAAGCGCAACGGCACCCACGACGCGCTCGACATCGCCGCCACTTCGTTCAGGAAGATGGCGCGCGGCGGAATCTACGATCAGATCGGCGGCGGCTTCGCCCGCTACTCCGTCGACGCGAAGTGGCTCGTGCCCCACTTCGAGAAGATGCTCTACGACAACGCCCTTCTCACCCGATTCGGCGCGCACCTCTGGCAAGCGACCAACGACGAAGAAATCCGCCGAGTGACGACCGAAACTGTCGCATGGCTCGAGCGCGAGATGACCTCACCCGAGGGCGGTTTCTACTCCTCGCTCGACGCTGACAGCGAAGGGCACGAAGGCAAATTCTACGTCTGGAGCGAAGACGAGCTCGATTCCCTGCTCGGCGCCGACTCCCACGCGTTCAAGACCTACTACGGGGTCACCCGCGGCGGAAACTTCGAGGGAAAGAACATTCTCTTCGTGCCGGCTGATCGCGCTGCAGCCGCCGCGCGCGCCGGCGTCGACGAGAACCTGCTGGACGCCACCCTGATCAGAGCGCGCAAGACTCTTTATGAAGCGCGCGCCCGCCGTGTCTGGCCGGGCCGCGACGAGAAAATACTCGCCGGCTGGAACGGCCTCATGCTGCGAGGAGTCGCGGCAGCGGCCAGAGTCTTCGACCGCGATGATTTTGCAAAGCTCGCGGTACGCAACGCCGATTTCCTCGCGCGCGAGATGGTGCAAGACGGGCGCGTGATGCGCTCCCACAAGGAAGGCGTGACCCGCATCACCGGCTTTCTGGAGGACCACGCCGCGGTCGCACTTGGATTTCTCGCGGTCTATGAGCTCACGTTCGACGAGCGATGGGTCGCGCGCGCGCGTGCGATTGCCGATGCAATGCTGGATTGGTTCTGGGACGACGAGGTCGGAGCATTTTTCGATACCGCGCGCGACGCGGAAGCACTGATCACTCGTCCGCGGGATTTCACCGACAACGCAACGCCTTCGGGGACATCGCTGGCGGTTGAGCTCCTCCTGTATCTCGCCGAGCTGCAGCACGACACCGAGTATCGCCGCCGCGCGGTTTTCGCGCTCGAGACTCTGGCGGAGCCGATGACGCGGTTCCCAACCGCGTTCGGTCACTTACTTGGTTGCGCGGACATGGAGATCCATGGCGCGATCGAAGTCGCGCTTGTCGGAGATCGGGAAAGCGCCGGCTTCAAGGCACTGGAGCGAGCAGTGGGCGGGCAGTACGTTCCATCGCTCGTGTTGGCGGGCGGATCGCCGGGGGCGGAGTCAGTCGTCAGGCTGCTCGACGACCGGCCGATGATCGGCGACAACGCGGCCGCTTACGTCTGCCGGAGTTACACCTGCGACAAGCCGGTGACTGATCCCGACGCGCTGTCCGATCAGCTTCAGAATGCAGCCAGAGCCGGAACACATACTACCGCATGACGGAGGTATCATCCTATGAGTAATCGGGCTGCGCAGGTATATGGCTACGCTGTGTGCTTCATCACAGTCGTCACGATGTTGATCGCCATCAAGCAGGTCGTCGACGCCGCGTTCGATCTGAGCAATCCTATTCGCGCCGAGAGCGGCTACGGACGGATGGGGCGTACCATCACGAATTTTGAGTTGTACAAGGTAGACGCAAGGAACCAACGCGGTGCGCCCCCACAAATCGCTGTCGCGTCCGGGCCCGATAAGCCTCTTGTGGCCCGGGCAGCCGGGACCGCCGCGGCGGATACTCTCTCCGATGCCGAGCTGAGACGCTTGTATGACGCGGAAAGGACCGAGGCCATTGATAACGTGCACTTTCGGGCGACTCGCTCGCTCGTCGGCAATCTTCTTCTCATTGTTGTTGCCGGCGTCCTCTTCGGAGTGCATTGGCGCTGGCTGAGAACGCGCGACGACCACCACACCGCTTCGGCGTGAGAATCGCTTCAACCGGGCGGGTTCGCTGAGTGTCTGAGCAGCAATCATCCTTCACCCGCGGGATTTTCGCGGGTGTCGTGCTCGACTCGCTTCTCTTCCCATTTCCGCGGCCGCTCGACGAACGGAACGCGGACGAGGCTCGCACTGTCCGCCGGCTGATCAAGCGTCTCCGCGAGATGGAAGGCGACCATTTGATCGATTCGGCGAAGTTCGACGAAGAAGAGACAATTCCCGAGGACGTCATTCGCGCCCTTGCCGAAGCGGGGATACTCGGGCTCACGATTCCGAAACAATATGGCGGGCTCGAGCTCTCGTCATCCGCGTACGCGCGCGTGTTCGAGACCCTCTCCTCCATCGACGGCTCCCTCGCCGTTCTCGTCGGCGTCCACTGCGGACTCGGCTCCAAGGCAATCGTCCTGCACGGCAACGATCAGCAGAAGAACCGCTATCTACCGCCGCTCGCGCGTGGAGACTTTCTCGCGGCGTACGCGCTCACGGAGCCCGAGGTTGGGTCGGACGCGCAGAACATTCAGACGACCGCCATCCTGAACAAAGACGGATCGCACTGGAGGCTCAACGGGCGGAAGATCTGGATCGGGAACGGTCATCGCGCGGGCGTGATTGCGACCTTCGCGCAGGCCTTCGTCGAGCGGCGAGGCGAAAAGGTCAAGCGCATGACGGCGTTCCTCATCCGTCCCGACATGCCTGGATTTCGCGTCGTCGGTACCGTGAGAAAGCTCGGCATCCGCGGTTCTACGCA
>JBDTND010000064.1:0-10811 GCA_039933915.1 Gemmatimonadales bacterium
TTCTAAACCATGCCATACGCGGAATTTACGCCCTCGCGGCTGAGTTTGCAGGCGTGAGCCCTGCTTATCCCTCTGCTGGTTGCCGATACGAATGGTCCTGCCCCGCTTTCTGATAGCCGCTACCGCGCTATCGCAGAGGGGCTGGTTCCGTCGCCGGTCAGTCGGGCGACAGACTCAGAAGAAAGCGCGCACCAAGATGCTAAAAGCGCGAAACGGGCTAGCGGTACGTCGACAGAGCGCTGCCGCGGCCCTCGCCCGAGATGCGCATCAGGATGCCCACGGCCAACCAGCTCGCCAACATGAAAGAGCCGCCGTACGAGAAGAACGGGAGTGGAATGCCTGTGATGGGCATGAGGTTCAGGGTCATACCGACGTTCACGAGCACGTGGACGAACCAGCTGGACATCAGGCCGAACGCCACGAGACTACTGAACGAGTCGTTCGCCCGCTCGGCGATGTGCGTCAGGCGCAGAAAGAGCCAGAGGAAGAGCGCGAGTGCAATCGTCACGCCGATGAAGCCTAGCTCCTCGCCCACAACGGAGAAGATAAAGTCCGTGTGCTGCTCGGGGAGAAACGCGAGGCGCTTCTGAGTTCCCTCGGTGAAACCCTTTCCGAAAAAGCCGCCAGATCCGATCGCCACCTTGGACTGAATGACGTGGTAACCGGACGCGCGGGGGTCAGCCGAAGGATCGATGAACACCTTCAACCGGTTCTGCTGGTACGGCGCGAGCTTCTCCCACATCATCGGCGCGACGACACCGGTCGCGACGTTCAGCACCATCAGCACGATCCCTTCGATAAGGTACGGACGGTACCACAGCACCAGCGCCAGCAGGATAAAAAACCACGCGCCCCACAACCCGACGCTGAACGACAGAATGAGACTGATCGCCGGACTCGCGATGAGTATCAGGAGTGGCCACGCCACGCCGGCCCAGTACAGCATCGCGAAGAAAATCCCGATGAACACGATGCCGGTGCCGAGATCCGGCTGCAGCATGATTATCAGCCACGGGATGCCGACGACGAGCGCAGGTTTCCACAGATCGAGAAGTGACTTAGCCGTCTCTCGCTGATTGGATAAGACCTTCGCCAGCATGAGAACGACCGTGACCTTGGCGATCTCCGACGGCTGGCCAATGCGATGGCTTCCGATCGCGAGCCAGCTCTTGGTGCTGGCGGCGGTGCCGGCGCCCTTCCCGATAACGAGCGTCAGGCCGAGGAGAACGATCGAGAACAGATACAGCGGCGTAGTCACCCACTCGATGAACCGGACCGATGAACGTCCGACGCCGTAGGCGAAGCCAAGGCCGATCAGCAGCCAGAGGATCTGCGACCTGTATACCGTGGCGACAGCGGTCGGCGTATCGGTCTGCCCAGCCGAATAGACCATCGCCACGCCGAACAGCGACAGCAACCCTGCCGCTGCCAGAAGGCGGTAGTCGGCGACGATAGGACGGCTCATCAGCCCTCGTCCATCGTGGCCTTGATCGGCCCGACCTTCAGATAGTGCCCGATCATGTCGGATGCGATGTGCGCCGCGCGGGACCCGTGCAGCCCAAACTCCAGCAGCACCGCGACGACGATTCTCGGCTTGTCGGCCGGCGCGAACCCGACGAACCAGCCATGATCTTCGCCGCCGGTATTCTGGGCGGTACCGGTTTTCCCTGCGAGCGTGAGACCCTGAATCGCGGACGCGCCAGCGGTGCCGCCGGCTTCGAGCACCGCCTTGAGTCCCTCCAACACGCCCGCGTACTGCTCCGGGTTCAGGCGGAACACCTCTTTGCGCTGCGGCACCAGGTGAGCGATCTCCGGTCTCGGCGCCTGACCCTTGGCAGCAAACGCGCTATACAGCTTCGCCATGTTGACGACCGTCTGCGAATTCGCGCCCTGGCCGATCGCCAGGTTGAGCGTCTCGGCGTTGCTCCAGCCACGCGGGCCGTACTTCTTGTCGTAGTAATCTTTTGCGTATGGCCAGCGGGCCTGATTCTCCTCCGGCAGGTCGATGCCGGATTTGTCCCGCATCGTGAGCTTGATTCCGCCGGCGATGAAATTGCTGAGGCCGATCTTCAGCCCTAGCTGATAGAAGTAGACGTCGCATGAGTGTTTGATCGCGCCTTCGAGATCGAGCGAGCCGTGGCCCTTCTTGTCCCAGCAGCGGAAGTAGCGTGTGCCGTACTGATAGCCGCCGGTGCAAGACACCGGCATGTGCTCCTTCAACGTGACCACGCCGTTCTGCAGGCCGATGATGCTCGTAGCGAGCTTCCATGTGGAACCGGGAGGATACGTGCCCTGTATTGCCTTGTTGACCAGCGGCCGTCGTTTGTCTTCGAGAAGTTTCTTGTAGTACTCGACAGGAATTCCGCCCGTAAACTTGTTCGGGTCCCAGCTTGGTGCGCTGTAGAGCGCCAACACCTCACCCGTAGTGGGATCGATCGCGACCGCCCCGCCCTGCAGCGAATCGCCAAAGATTCCTACGGTGAACTTCTGGAGATCGAGATCGATGTTGGTGTAAAGCGGCGGCGCTCCGACCGGCGTCAGATCAGGTCTCGGTCCCTCACCGCGTACCGGCCGACCTCGCGCATCGACCTCGTCGAACCGCACGCCTTCCTTGCCGTGGAGGATCGACTCGTACTGCTTCTCGAGACCTCCCTTTCCGATCTGCTGTCCGGGCTTGTAGCTCGCGTACTTCGGATCGTTGAGCTCGGCCTCGGAAATCTCCCCCGTATAACCGACGAACGACGCGACAGTGGGGCCGTCGGGATAGTACCTCTTGGGGACGGACATGATGATCAGTCGCGGGAAATCGAGACGATGCTCCTCGAGGACCGACACGATATCGATCGACGCGTCGGGAAGAATCACCGTTGGTCTCGTCGGGGCGCGACGATAGCGGCGGATGGCGTTGTTGATGTCGTTCTGCCCGAGCTGCAGCGTCGGCGCCAGCTGCGCGAGGGCGCTGCGCAGACTGTCGACGTTCGGGGCGGTGATCGACACCGAGTACGCGGGAAGATTTTCCGCGATGACCTCGCCGTGGCGGTCGTAGATGATTCCGCGCGGCGCCGGCAACGGTATGGGACGCAGGCGGTTTTCCTCCGACTGCATCACGTACTGCCTGTTCTGGATTACCTGCGTCCTGAAGAACGCTCCGACGAGCAGCACGAATCCGAGTTTGAGCGCCCACGAGCTCATTCTCGATCTGCGGGCGACGTCGTTCGGATGAAAGCTCATGCGGGAGTAGGCTCCAGTAGGGGACGCATTATGAACAGTAACAGGACGCCCACGGCGGCGGTAACTGCGGCGGAGAGAGGCGACCAGAGCAGCAGCTGCTGCAGCAGCTCAACCCCGTGCACTCTCTGTTCCCCGACGAAATAGAGAATGTCGAACACCCACTTCCCGAGGAAAAAGAAGAAGGCGTTGAGCACCAGATTGTCGGCGAAGAAAACTGCTTTGAGATACGAAGCGCCGAATCCGACGATCGTCATGGCGATGGCGCCCGCGCCGAGAGCGTCGGGAGCAAGCGAATCAGAGATGAGGCCAAGCGCGAAGCCGATCACCGCCGCGGTTGCAGGACGCACACGCACCGATGCGAGCAGGAGCGCGAGAATCAGAAAGTCCATCGGTGCACGCCACCCGAGCAGTGGGCGGAGCGTGTAGTGAAGGACGACGAAGATGAGGAAGCTGATTATCGCGCGGATCGCTCCGCCCATATTCATCGTGTCGCTCCCGGCGTGTTGGGAACCGTGTCGGTTCTGACTGGTGCGGGCCTGATTGTGTCGGCGCGCGTGGTGTCCTGCCTGACCCTGCCGTTCGTGTCCGCCGGTGGCGGCCGTCGTGCTGGAACTGGTCTCGGAGCGACGGCGCCGGCGTTCACGCTGTCGGTCGGCGTTCCATTCGCCCGCGCCATGCTGTCTACGACGGCGCGACGAGCCGCCGCCTCGGCGAGGGCCGCTGTTCTCGCGGCCGAATCACCGGATACGACGATCCGCTGCGCTGCCTGCTCCGCCTGGGCAACGCTCTGCCACACTCCGTCGAATCCCTTCGCGAGCCGGTCGCGACGCAGAATCAACACGGAATAGACATCGGATGGATTAACGGCCGGGCGCAGCAGATATGTTCGTGCCCATCCCTCCGCCGTCTTGATTTCCTGAAGCACGGTCCCGATCGGAATGCCCTGCGGCCAGACCCCGCCCCAACCCGAGCTCACGATGAGCGCGCCTGGCTTGAGGGTCGCTCTGAAGGGAACGCCGCGCAACTCGACCAGGTAGCCGCCCGTCGCGCCCGTGAGGTGCGCCTGCGCGATTCCGAATGCCGTTCCGTCGGGTGACATCGCACTTACGCGAAAATCCGGGTGCGTCCACAGCATTGCGTGGCTCATCGTGGGATCGACCTGATCCACAACGCCCACCAGGCCCTCGGGTGCAATCACGGGGCTGAGCCTGCTGATTCCCGCGCGTGAGCCGGCGCTGAGAATGACTGTCGTCTCGTCTCTCACCCCGCGGCCGTGTAACGCCTCAGCCGGTACGAAGCCCCAACGAATGCGGGACCCGAGACCGATCGTCTTCCTGAGCCGGTCGTTCTCGTACTCGAGCTGGGCGGCTTTGTTCGAGTCCATCGCGAGGCTGTCGATGCGGGTCTGCCTGGAGTCGGCGAGGAGGAGAGACTGACGCCCCTTCTCCGCGCGTTCCTGCAGCATCACAAGGGGTGCCAGGAACGAGCGGCGCATTGTCGTCGCTACCGGGTCCCGCATGGTGTTTGGCAGAGCGCGCGCCACGAGCGCGAGAACTACACAGGATGTCAGAACGATTAGATCGGTCCGGGTGTTGCTGCGGATCGGGCGAGCCACGGGTTACCTCAAGTCGCTAGTACAGACCAGTATTTCGCCTCATCGTCAAGAATGCGGCCACAACCGCGCACCACACAGGTCAGAGGATCTTCGTCAACGTGAATCGGAAGCCCGGTTTCCTGCGAGAGAAGAACGTCGAGGCCGCGAATGAGAGCGCCTCCCCCGGTCATTACGATCCCGCGGTCGACGATGTCGGCAGCGAGCTCGGGCGGCGTGATCTCCAGCGCGCGGCGCACAGCGTCGACGATCTGCTGAATCGGCTCCTGCACCGCGTCGCGGATCTCCGACGAATGCACGCGCACCGTCTTGGGGATACCTGATACAAGATCCCTGCCCTTGACGTCCATTTCCCGCTCATCCCCGACCGGAGCGGCCGATCCGATCTGGATCTTCACCTGCTCGGCAGTCGATTCTCCGACGAGCAGATTGTAGTTCTTCCGCATGAACTGAACGATCGCCATGTCGAGCTCGTCGCCACCCGTCCGGATCGACGTGTCGCTGACGATGCCCGAGAGCGCGATGACGGCGATCTCCGTGGTGCCGCCGCCGATGTCGATCACCATGTTGCCCGTCGGAGTCTCGACCGGCAGGCCGACGCCGATCGCCGCGGCCATGGGCTCAGCTACCATGAAGACTTCTTTCGCGCCGGCACCGAGCGCGGAGTCACGCACAGCGCGCTTCTCGACTTCGGTGATGCCTGAGGGAACGCAGACGATCACGCGCGGCTTCACCTTGAAGACGTGGTTCTCGATGATGAGCGCGAGGAAATAGCGCAGCATCTTCTCGGTGACGTCGAAGTCAGCGATGACGCCGTCCTTCATCGGTCTCACCGCGATGACACCCTCGGGTGTGCGGCCGAGCATGCGCTTCGCTTCGAGGCCTACACCCTTGATCTTTCTCGTTTCGCGATCGAGCGCAACGACAGAAGGCTCGTTCAGCACGATCCCCTCGCCCTTCACGTATATCAATGTATTCGCGGTGCCGAGGTCTACGGCTATCGCGTTCGCCGGGAAAAGAGTCCCCGGCTTAAAGAATGGCCAGCGCATTAGTTCAAATATGAATCGGGTGGAGTAAACGGCAAGCCAAATGCCTCAGCGACAGCTTGATATGTCACTTTCCCGTCTACGATGTTGAGTCCTTTCCTCAGTGCTTCGTTTTCTTTCACTGCCTGCTTCCATCCCTTCTTCGTGAGCTCTTTCGCGTACGGGAAAGTCGCATTGGTGAGCGCGAGCGTCGACGTGCGTGGTACTCCGCCCGGCATGTTTGCGACTCCGTAATGGATGATCCCATCGACGACGTAGGTTGGGTTCTCGTGTGTCGTAGCCTTGATCGTCTCGACGCAGCCGCCCTGATCGATGGCGACGTCGACGATGACTGAACCCGGCTGCATTGTCTTCAGATCTTCCCGGCGAATCAGTCTCGGCGCGACCGCTCCGTGTACCAGAACCGCCCCGACGACCAAATCCGCGGTGGAGATCTGCTCCAGAATGTTATGACGATTGGAGTAGATGAGTGTGACGTTGGCGGGCATGACATCCGAGAGGTACCTCAGGCGTTCAAGCGAGAGGTCCAGCACAGTGACCTTCGCACCCAATCCCGCCGCCATCTTCGCCGCGTTGATGCCGACGATGCCACCGCCAAGGATCACGACCTTCCCCGGCGCCACTCCAGGCACGCCGCCAAGCAGGACGCCTCGGCCACCGTAGAGCTTCTCCAGGTACTTTGCCCCTTCCTGGACCGCCATCCGGCCGGCGACCTCCGACATCGGAGTCAGCAAAGGCAGCTCTCCTGATGGAAGCTCGACAGTCTCGTAGGCGATGCAAATCGCGCCGCTCTTGATGTGAGCGAGGGTCAGCTCCTTGTCGGCGGCGAAGTGAAAATAGGTGAAGATCACCTGCCCCTTCTTCATGCGGGGCCATTCGACCTTGATCGGCTCTTTGACCTTCATGATCATGTCGGCTTCGCGCCAGACCGTATCCGCGTCGGGGCCAATCCTGGCTCCAGCTGCGGTATAAGATGAATCAGGGAAGCCGCTTCCTTCTCCGGCCCCCTTCTCCACCATGACACTGTGTCCGGCTGCGACTAGCGCTTCCGCGCCGGCGGGCACGAGAGCGATACGGTTCTCATTGGTCTTGATCTCCCTGGGGACGCCGATCTTCATGGAATTTTCAGCAAGCTCTATTTGAAGGTGGATTACAAGCGCGAAAACGTCATTGCCGAGCTCACGCCGCGGCCCGGGGTCCCAGGCTCAGGAGCGTTTGCCGCGCGGGTGCGTAGTAAGTCTTGCAGATCGCTGAGACCGTCTCCGCATCGATCGCGTCGATCAGCGCCAGCACTTCGTCGAGAGTTCTGTACGGCTCTCCGTACAGCTCGACTCCAGCGGCCCGGTACATCCTCGATGACGGGCTTTCCAGAGACAGTGTAATCTGACCTTTGAGCTGCCGTTTTCCAGCGGTCAGATCTTCTTCGTTGAAGCCGTCCGCGGCCAGCTTTTCCAGCTCTTCGTTGATCGCATCGACCGCGGCCCTCGCGGTCTCGGGAGTCGTACCGACGTAAACACCGTGCATTCCGGCGTCTTCATGGAACGACTGGAACGAGTAAACCGAATAAGCGAGCCCGAGTTCTTCGCGAACGCGCTGGAAAAGGCGCGAGCTCATCCCGCCCCCGAGCAGTGTGCCGATCATGCTCATCGCGTAGCGACGCGGATCACTGTGCGCGAGCGCCGGACTGCCGATCACGATGTGGGTCTGGGCCGTCTCACGCTCGATATGCACGGCGGCAGGAGCTTGCACGATTGGAGCCGGAGATTTGAGCGGCGGAAGCCCGCCGCGTGGAATGTCGGCCCAACCGGATGATTCGAGTGTTTCGAGAAGCGCGTCGTGCTCGACGTTTCCCGCCGCGGCAACGACGATCTGCTCCGGATGGTAGGCGCGCGAATGGAGAGCGCGCAGGTCGTGCTGGTCGAGTGCGCTGACGGTTTCCCGCGTGCCAAGAATCGAGAAACCGTAGGGGTGCGTTCCCCAGAGCTGCGCATTGTGGAGCTCGAAGACGAGATCGTCCGGTGTATCGTCGACCGTATTGATCTCCTCGAGCACGACTTTGCGCTCGAGCGCGAGATCGGGCGCGCGCAGCACCGGGCGGAAGATCAGATCGGCCAGAACGCCGGCCGCTTGCGGCAAATGCTCGTCGAGAACTCTTGCCTGATAGGCGGTGTGCTCGCGGGCGGTGTACGCGTCCAGGGAGCCACCCAGGGTCTCCAGAGCGAGCGCCAGCTCCTTTGCGCTGCGCGTCGGCGTGCCCTTGAACACCATGTGCTCGAGCATGTGCGAGATGCCCATCTTGTCCGGGCTCTCGTGGAGCGATGCGGCGCGTATCCACGCCCCCAATGCGACCGACCGTACTCCCGGCATGTGTTCCGAGAGTACGGTCAGCCCATTCGCCAGAACGGTGCGGCGCAGTTCAGGTTCGGCGCACTGCGCGGCGAGGGTCACTCGCGCGAACGGCCTCCGCCTTCTTTGCGGCCACGGGAGCTGCCGCGGGGGCGACGGGGTCTGTCGCCGCGGTCGGATCCACGATCGGACTCCTCGCCGCTGCCGCCGCTTCCACCTTCGGTCGATGCGCCGACGCCGGCGAGCGCGCCTTCGCCACCGGATGACTCACCTTCGGGCTTCGGCACCAGCGCTTTCATCGAGAGCCGCAGGCGTCCGCGCTCATCGCGCTCGAGAAGCTTGACCTTGACGCGGTCTCCCTTCTTCACGACGTCTTCCGTCTTCTCGGTGCGGCCATGCTTCAGCTCGGAGATGTGCACCAGTCCTTCCGTACCGGGCATGATCTCGACGAATGCGCCGAATGCCGTGGTGCTCTTCACCGTGCCTTCGTAGGTGTCGCCGATAATCGGCTCCGCCGTGAGGGCCTGGATCATCTGACGCGCTCTCTCCATCGCTTCGCCACCAACGGCGGCGATAGTGACGAGGCCGGTGTCGTCCACCGTGATCTCGGCGCCAGTTTCTTCCTGGATTCCGCGGATCGTCTTGCCCTTCGGACCGATGAGATCGCCGATCTTCTCGGGGCTGATGTTCACTGTGACGATGCGTGGAGCGTAGGCCGACAGATCAGCCCTCGGCTCCGGCAGCGCCTTCGCCATCTCGCTCAGGATGTGAAGTCTTCCCTCGCGCGCCTGCGCCATGGCTTCCTTCACGATCTGGAGGTCGAGTCCTTCGACCTTGATGTCCATCTGGATGGAGGTGATTCCGTGCTCGGTGCCCGCGACCTTGAAGTCCATGTCGCCCAAGTGATCCTCGGTGCCGAGGATGTCGGTGAGAACCGCGTACTTGCTGCCTTCCTTGATGAGACCCATCGCCACACCGGCGACGGCGGAGCGAAGCGGAACGCCGGCGTCAAAGAGTGCCAGTGAGCCCCCACAGACCGATGCCATTGACGACGATCCATTCGACTCGAGAATGTCGGACACGATGCGAATCGTGTACGGGAATTCCTCGAACGCCGGAAGCACGCCCTGCAGCGCGCGCTCGGCCAGATTGCCGTGGCCGATCTCGCGACGGCTGGTGCCGCGCATCGGTCTCACTTCGCCCGTCGAGAACGGCGGGAAGTTGTAGTGGAGCATGAACGACTTGGTCGTCTCGCCGGCATCATCGATGCTGTCGAGGCGCTGCACGTCGTTCGCGGTGCCGAGTGTGACGGCGACGAGCGCCTGCGTCTGACCGCGCGTAAACAGGGCGGAGCCGTGTGCACGCGGCAGCACCGGGGCGTCGATCGTAATGGGGCGGACGTCCTTTGTGCCGCGGCCATCGACGCGCTTGTTCGTGTCGAGGACCTGCGAGCGGAGCGCGTGATACTCGGTCTCCTCGACGAGCGCCTTGATGTCCTTCGAGTTGTCGGGGAATTCGGCGACCAGCAATGCGATCGCCTCCTTCTTCACCAGCTCGACCGCTTCGATGCGGGTGTGCTTCTCTTTCTGGTTGATCGCTTCAACGATCCTTCCCTTCGTCAGCTCTTCGACGCGCGCTTTGATCTGCGGAACGATCTCGGCCTTCTTCCACTCCATCTTCGGAGTCCGGCCTTTAGCGAGCAGCTCTTCCTGTAGTGCGATGAGCTCCTGCACTCCGCGCTGGCCGACGGTCAGGGCCTCGAGCACATCCGCTTCGTTCACTTCGAGCGCTCCGCCTTCGACCATCATGATCGAGTCTTTCGACGCGGCGAGGACGATGTCCATGTCGCTGTACGGAAGCTGCTGGAAGGTCGGGTTGAGAATCCACTTCTCCTGAACGCGGCCGACGCGTACTGCGGCGATCGGTCCCATGAACGGGATTCTGGAGGAGTTGATCGCGTAGCTCGCCGCGACCAGCGCCATGACGTCGGCGTCGTTTTCCTGGTCGGCGGAAACTACGTAGATGAAGACCTGGACTTCATTCTTGAAGCCTTCCGGAAAGAGGGGGCGAATCGATCTGTCGATGATTCGCGCCTTGAGGATTTCCGGATCGGAGGGGCGCCCTTCTCTCTTGATGAAGCCGCCCGGGATTTTTCCCGCGGCGTAGGCTTTGTCTTTGTACTCGACGAGGAGGGGGAAAAACGGGAGGGGGCTTTCGGTGTCACTGACCGTTACTGCCGCGAGAACCATCGTCTCGCCGAACTGTACGACTGCGGACCCGGCCGCCTGTTTCGCCATGCGGCCTGTCTCGATGACGAGGCGCCTGCCGGCGAAAGTTCTTTCGATTCGTTGCATATGTTGTTTGGTTGTCTCTTTGTAGCACGAACCGCGCGGACGCCATTGTGCGCCGCGCGGTCAGATCTAGGGAGCCAGCTTAATAACGGAGTCCAAGGTCCGAGATGATCTTGCGGTAACCTTCGAGATTCGTCCGCCTCAGATAGTCCAGGAGGCGGCGCCGTCTTCCAACCATCTTGAGCAGCCCGCGACGGCTGTGGTGATCCTTCGCGTGGGTGCGGA
>JBDTND010000065.1:0-10597 GCA_039933915.1 Gemmatimonadales bacterium
CTGCTCCCCTCTCGGGCCACGAAGCTGCTTCATGTCCCGCACCTGCCCGTCAATCACCAGGTTGCTCTGTTCCATATCGACTGGAGAGAAGCGCCCCGTTCCATCCCCGCGCAGCATCAAGCCGTAGCTCGCGTCGTATCGCCCGATAATTGGCGCGACCCCGTAGAGATTCCCGCCGACCAGCAGGTCGACCTTTCCGTCACCATCGAAATCTCCAGCCAGCGACGCATAGATCGGAGCGAACTGGGCTTCGGCTGGAAGCTGCTGAAGAGAGAATGTCCCGTTTCCGTTGTTGAGCGCGATCGAGCTCGCGAAAGTCGTCGCCTCGCGCACCTGCGCGTTTCTCAGATCCGACGCGGGGAAAATGTCCTCGATCCTGCTCGCCCCGAAATCCTTGTACGATGGAAACTTGCCGCTCAACGCGGGAATCTTCTTCACCAGCTCATCCCGACCCGCGAGTGGATAGCTGACTCCGTTCCTGTACGACGTGATTATCTGCTCGACGTTTTCGCCGCCGCTGTGCGAGAAGTCGTACACGTAGAGACGCGCCGGTTCCGTTGGCGATGCGCGCAGAAATGAGTTGAGCCCGAGGTTGCCAAGCACGAGATCCTGCCAGCCATTGCCGCGGAGATCTACGGCCTCGACGCTATTCCACCATCCGCTCGTCCCGGCGAGCCCAGCCTCCTTCGTGCGATCGACGAGCTTTCCGTTCTCCTGCCGGAATACGCGCACCGGCATCCACTCACCGACCACGACCAGATCGAGCTTCCCATCGTGGTCGTAGTCGATAAATGTGGCCGACGACACCATGCCCGCCTCCGACAGCTGCGGGGCTTTCTCGAGAGTCACATCCCTGAAGCGGCCGTTTCCGTCGTTCTCCAGGAGATGACTCCTGGGAATGATGCCGTATTGCCGCGACACGACTCGGGCGCCGATGAAAAGATCCGGCCGACCATCGCCGTTGAAATCTCCGACGGCGACACACGATCCGTTCTCGAAGATCTCCGGCAACGCCGCCCGCGCGCGCACCAGGCTTCCCTTCCCGTCATTCAGATAAAGCCTCGGCAGCAACGCTTCAGCATTGCCCCAGAACTCGTTGCCGCCACTCACGACGAGCAAATCGAGATGGCCGTCGCCGTTCGCGTCGAAGAAGCTCGCGCCGACATCCTCCGCTAGACTGTCCGCGGCAATCGACGGTTGAGCGCTCGCGCGAAACCTCCCGTCAGGGCGCTGGACAAAAAGCCTGCCTGGCTGCCACTTCGCGCCGCCGACGTAGAAATCGTCCAGCCCATCGCCGTTGACGTCGCCGACCGCCAGGCGAGGTCCTTCCGTCGACAGCACGTGCGGCATCAGTGGTTCGCGATTGTAGTCCTGAAACCGATCTTCCTCGTGCTTGAAGTTGACGCCGGCCTGGTCAGTCACGTCCGCGAAGAGTCCCTGCGACGCAAGCCGATGGTAGGCATACCTGCCCCGCGCGTCTCGCTGGGAGAGCGTGAGTGTCCGGTTGGTCGTGACGTCCGTCAGCACCTGGTACCGCCGGTCGGGCCAGATCACCGTCAGAGAGTCGACCTTGCTCGCTTTGCCGAGTCCGAAGTGCAGACGCTGATCGACGGATGACTCGAAGCCGCGCGTCGGCGACTGCTCGAGCATCTGCGTCGTTCCCTTGTCCTTGATGATAACCTTGGCGCCAATGCCCGCGGTGTTCGCACCTGACCCACGCAGAGCCACGGTCAGATACGAATTGCCGTTGATCTCCCGCGAATGATTTCTGTAGATCGATGCCGGCTGGTTGATATTGTTCACCACGAGGTCGAGGCTTCCGCTGTTGTTGAGATCCGCGTACGCGGCTCCGTTCGAGAAGCCCAGCTGGCCCAGGCCCCACGACTCCGCCATGTCGGTGAACGTGAGGTTCCCGTTGTTGCGGTACGCGTATTTTCGCAACGCAACCTGCGGCATCTTCTGCAGGATCCTGAGATTCGCCGTGGTGATCGTGTCGCCGAGTGATGCCTGAACTGCTTCCTGGCCGACATAGGTGATGTAGTCCATGTCGTTCGGGCGTCGAAAAACTCCGTTGGTGATGAACAGGTCTTTGCGCCCGTCGTTGTCCAGATCGGCGAACAACGGCGACCAGCTCCAATCGGTGGCCGCGATACCTGCCAGATATCCTATCTCGCTGAACTTTCCCTTTCCGCGATTGAGCTGCAGGGCGTTGCGAGCGAATTGCGGCTGATATCCGGCTTGCAGTCTCATGTTGTAGAGGTCGAAGCCTTCCGCATTCGCCGAGCTTTTCAGGATGTCCTCGCGCTCGGGGAGCATGTCGAGAGACACGATGTCGGGACGGCCGTCGTTGTTGAAGTCAGCGGCGTCGACACCCATCGAGAACCTGCTGGTGTGCCCCGTCGCTTTGGTTATCGATTCGGTGAACGTCCCATTGCAGTTGTTGATGTAGAGATAGTCGTTCCCCTGAAAATCGTTGGCGATGTAGAGATCGGGGCAGCCATCGTCGTTGAAGTCGCTCGCGACGACTCCGAGCCCGTAACCATCGACCCCATCGTGCAGGCCTGCCGCGGCCGTGACGTCGGTGAAATGATTGCCATCATTTCTGAACAGGTGGTCGCCCGTGCGTGTGCTCGTCGCACTGCTCCGCGCCTGCGCGTCACTCGTTCGCTGCGAGTGAATGGAGTGGTCGAGCAGGTACATGTCGAGGTCGCCGTCTCCGTCGAAGTCGAAGAAAAGTGCCTGCGTCGAGAATCCAGAGTGCTCGAGCCCGTACTCTCTGGTGCGATCGGTGAACGTGCCATCGCCGTTGTTGATGTACAGCACGTTTCGGCCGTGCTCCGTGAGATAGTCGACGCCCGAGACATAGATGTCGAGCTTGCCGTCGCCGTTGACGTCGGCCATCGTAACGCCGGTCTTCCATCCATCGGCGTCCGCAACGCCGGCTTTGGCGGTGATGTCCTCGAACTGATAGTTGCCCTTGTTCCGATAGAGCTTGTTGGGGCCGAGGTTGGAGGTGAAGTAGAGATCGGGGAGACCATCGCCATCGATGTCGCCAACGGCGACGCCGGCGCCGTTGTAGTAGTACAGGTAGTTCAGGACGTTGAAGTCCGGATTTTCTGGGAGGGTGTTCGCGAAGGTGATGCCGGTTGATTCGGGCTTGAGCAGCTCGAACAGCTGGGGCGTGCCAGGCTCTTTCTCGCACGCCGCCAGTGATAGCAGGACGATCAGGCCCAATCGCTTGGCTGCAAACTGACGACTACACGCTGCCGGCTGATCGCGGCCCGCACCCCGCTGCCGGCGGTGGATTCCGCCAGATTCCTTAGCAGAAGCGGACGCCTGGGTCGCCGGTTTCAAAGCGGCGGCCGAGACCTCGCACCCAACTAGGCCGGTTCCCGGAAGCCGGACGCGATCAGCCGGCAGCGTGTAGTCGTCCGTTGCAGTCGAAGTTGCGGTTCGCAGTCGCCTACTTGGCCGGCGTTATCCGCACCGCCTGCCCTCCACCCGGCGCCAGCACGACACTCAAACTGGTCCGAGAGTCGACGTTCC
This sequence comes from Gemmatimonadales bacterium, assembly GCA_039933915.1. Taxonomy (GTDB): domain Bacteria; phylum Gemmatimonadota; class Gemmatimonadetes; order Gemmatimonadales; family Gemmatimonadaceae; genus UBA4720. The sequence continues at coordinate 3,547 of JBDTND010000065.1, forward strand.
GCTTGGAGATGCTGACCGGCAACGGATTAGTAGCCCAGTTCGCCCCCGGCCCGTCAGCGTATATCTCGGCAACGTACCTGCGGCCGGGAGTCAGGAAGTTGAGCGGGACGCTGAACGTCCGGCCCTCTTCGTCCGTGATCGCGCCGAGGAACCAGTCCTCGCTGTTCTTCGCTTTGCGCGCGACGATCACGTAGTCGCCGATCTTGCCGTCGATCGTCTTGCTCGTCTCCCAGTCAACCGCGACATCGCGGATGAACTGGAACGCGGGCTTGCCGACGTAGTTCTCGGGAAGATCCGCCGCCATCTGGAGCGGCGAGTAAATCACTACGTACAGCGCGAGCTGCTTCGCGAGCGTCGTCCTCGGATGCGACTCCTCGGGACGCCGATCCCGGCCGGTACCACGATTGATCAGCAGGTCGAAGATTCCCGGCGTGAAATCCATCGGGCCCGCGAGCAGCCGCGTGAAGTATAGATTCGTCTCGTGCTCGGGAGGATTGCCGCCTTCGCCGCCCCACGCGTTGTACTCCTGCCCGCGCGCGCCTTCCCTGCTCATCATGTTGGGATACGTCCGGCGCTCACCCGTGTCATGAATCGGCTCGTGGACATCCATCATGATATGATACTTCGCGGCCGTCTCCAGGACCTTGCGGTAGTGACGCACCATGAACTGCGAGTGGTGTGAGTTACCCTCGGGCGTCGTATCGGTAACGTAGCCTGACTTGATCGCGTCGAGTCCGAGCGAATGGTACATCGCGAACGCGGCTTCCATCTGCCGCTCGTAGTTCACGACTCCGCCCGACGTCTCGTTGTGGACGATGATCTTCACACCCTTCGATTGCGCGTATTTCGCCAGCGCCGGCAAATCGTAGTCCGGGTAGGACTGCGTAAACGAGAACGCGTTCGCGTTGTTGATCCAGTTTCCATCCCAACCGACGTTCCATCCTTCAACCAGCACGCCGCCGAGTCCGTTCGCCGCGGCGAAGTCGATATAACGCCTGGTGTTCTCGGTCGTGGCGCCGTGCTTCGGTCCGGAGTTCCACGTCATCGTGTTGATGTGCATGCCCCACCAGATGCCCACGTACTTCATCGGCTTTATCCAGCTGACGTCGGCAAGCACGTTGGGTGGATTGAGATTCAGCCCGAGTACGGACGGTGAGAGATCGGTGGCGCGGTCGGCAAGCTGGATCGTGCGCCACGGAGTCATGAACGGCGTATGGCCGCGCACCTTGTCGCCGTTCTGCCAGGGCGCGAGCGCAACCCGCAGCAAGCGGCTGTCCATGCGCGGGCCGGCCAGATTCATTCGAGCGTAGTCCACGAGATTGGCTTCGTGGATCACCATGAACGTCTTGCCGTCGCGCGTCTGCATCGTGAGCGGCGTCTGAATGCTGTCGATGACGCTCACGGGCGACGACGAGTACAGCATCTCCGACCGATCCAGCCTCGGCCGGTTCGAGGGGATCCACCACGACTTCGCGTCGTCGGCAAGGTTGAACTGCGTCAGCTCGTCGGTGACCACGAATTCGCCGAGCCCGGGCTGCGCCGGGAATTCGTAGCGGAACCCTACGCCGTCGTTGAACGCCCGCACGACGAAATCGAATCTCCGTGCCCGCGGCGCGGTCTCCACAACCGACACTCTCAGCTCGTTGTGGTGGTCCCGCACGCGCGCGACCTCGCCCCACGGCTGCGTCCACGTCTCATCGTGCGATGCGCGCCGGGATCCCGTGATGCGCAGGCTGTCGCGCAGCGGCGGGGCGCCCTTGAATTCGAATCCGAGCATCGACGGAAGCATGAGCGACTGCCCGTCCCGCGTGAGGATGTAATAGAGTTTTCCTTCATGGACCGCCACGCCCACCTTGTTCCGGCCATCGGGCGACGCGACCGTGAGGGTGTCCTGGGCCAGCGCGAGACCAGCGGTGAGTGTCACGAATAGTGCGGCGAGCGACATTCCGCGGATCCAGCGGGGTGGGTACATCTTCATCTCGATCTCCGTTTTCTGATGTCAGCCGGCCCCAATGCGGGACCGTTGAAATGCTCGTGAAGCGCACAAACAAAGAAAACACTATCGGGCATAGGTAATGCTGCTACTTTATGTTCAGCTCTTCCTGGCCTTGGCCAACGTCATATGGCGTCACTTTCTCACAACGTTGCATTGTCCGGCGCTCTGCTGATCGGGCTCACTCTTGGTTGCACCACCGGTGTAGTGCGACCATCGCCGGCCGACATGCCCGATCCTTCCCAGACCCGTCCCCTCACCGGCACCACGGTGACGAGTGATGACATGGACCAAAGCCCAAATCAGCCAATCGAAAGGGTTCTCCAGGCCAAGGTTCCGGGAGTAACGATTACCCGAACCCCGGGTGGCTGGCTCTCCGTTCGAATTCGCGGGGCTACTACCATCAATGGAAGCACCGAACCCCTCTATATAATTGACGGGGTTCCGATCCAGGCGGGCCCAGATGGCAGCCTCGTCGGAATCAACCCGCATGATATCGCTTCGATCGAAGTCCTCAAGGATGCGGCGGACCTGGCTTTTTATGGCCTTCGCGCCGCAAACGGTGTAATCATCATCAAGACCAAGCACGTCACCGTCGATCAGTAGCGCGGAAAACGAGGGGACGGTCGTTATTGCGTGACACAATGTAGATGTTGCCGCCGCGCGTGCGAACGCGCTGTATGTCGCGCGCCTGCCCCGGGACGAGGAATCCACTTTCAACCTCCTTCACCGGAGTGAAGTGCCCCTTCCCGTCTCCGCGCAGGTAAGCGCCGTATCCGGCGCTCATCTTCCCGAGCTCGGGTTTCACGCCATCGAAGTTCCCGGCCATCAGGATATCTGTCTTGCCTGTTCCCTCGAAATCTCCGGCCAGTATTCCGTACACGGGCGCAATCTGCGCTTCGAGTGGTAGCGGCACCATAGTGAACGTTCCGTCGCCGTTGTTTCTTACGAGCGAGGTCGCAAACGTGTACGCACTCTTTACGACGGCACCCTCCAGATCCTTCGGCGGAAAAACGTCCGAGAGCGTCTGCGTCGCGTATTCCCTGTAGCTGGGATAGCGGTCGCTCAGAGAGGGGAGCGACTTGATCAGATCGTCGCGCAACGGCAGCGGATACGCCTTTCCATTGTTGTAGTAGGAAATGATCTGCTGCAGGAATCCGCTGTGCGCGAAGTCCTTCACGTACATGGTCACGGGCTCGGTGGCGCTCGCATGGAGTCGTGTGTTGAAGCCGAGGTTGCCGACGATGAAGTCGACTCGGCCGTTACCGGCAAAATCTCCCGCGATGATGCGATTCCACCAGCCGTTGCTCTTCTCGAGACCCGGAACGGTCATTTTGACGAGCTTGCCGCGGCCCGCGTTGTGAAAGATCGTGACCGGCATCCATTCCCCGACCAGAATCAGATCGGGACGTCCGTCCTTGTCGATGTCCCGCCAGATGGCGTCGGTGACCATGCCGATGTGGGACAGCCCTGGCGCCGCCTGTTCGGTCACGTCAGTGAACTTTCCCCGGCCATCATTTCGCAGCAAGACACTCTGTGGATCGAGACCGTAGCGCCCGGGCACGCTGCGTCCGCCGACGAACAGGTCGATCGCACCATCACCGTCGAAATCGGCCGCGGCGACGCGTGAGCCGCTGAGGTCGAGTGGCGGCAGTGCGCCGACCGCCTTCCTGAACGTGCCCCGGCCGTCGTTCAGGTAGAGCCTGTCCTGCAGCGCGGGCGCCTGTTCCGAGAACTCGTTGCCGCCGGTTGCGACATACAGATCGAGATCGCCGTCGCCATCGGCGTCAAAGAACACCGCGCCGATGTCCTCCGAGATGCTGTCCTGCGCTAACAGCTTCTCATTGCTCGTCGCGAAGCTTCCGTCCGGGCGCTGAATGAGCAGCGCGCTCGGCTGCTCCTTCGCGCCGCCGATGAAAATGTCGTCCAGCCCATCGCCGTTCACGTCGCCGACGGCCATGAGCGGTCCTTCAGTGGACAACATCTTCGGCAGGAGACGCTCGCGATCGAAATCGACGTAGTCGTTCTCGTGGTGAACGAATGGAAGCTTCGTCCGCTGCGTAATGTCCGTGACCAGCTGCTTCACAGGCTTCGGAGCCTCGATGCTCTCCTTCGTCGATTCGGACTGCTTTACGGTGATCTGTTGATTGGCGGCGACGTTCCTCAGGGTGTTCGAGCGGCCGTCCGGCCAAACGACCGTCACGGATTTAACCGTGTCGACCCTCCCCAGTCCAAACGTCAGGGCGTAATCGACACTCGATTGAAATCCGCGGGTCGGCTCCAGCTCCTGGTAGAGGGTCTGCTTGCCAATTTGAAGCGTCACTTTCGATCCGACGCCGAATCGGTTGTGTCCCTCGCCGGAGAGCCGGACCTTGAGGTAGTGATTGTCCTTCAGCAGCGACCGGGCGTTGTTGCGGTAAACGAAGGCTTCGTCGTTCGTGTTGTTTACCACCAGATCGAGGGCGCCGTCGCCATCCAGGTCGGCGTAGGTCGCGCCACTTCCAAAACTCGGAGTGTCCAGTCCCCAGCTCGCGGTCTCGTTGGCGAAGGTCGAGTCGCCGCGGTTCCGAAACGCGTAGTGGCGCAGCTTCGTCGAGCTCATCGCTTTGGTGAGGCCCTTGAAGTCGACGTGCTTCCCCTTCGTCGCCGCTTCTCTCGTGCGCTCGTTCGTGAGGAACGCGACGTAGTCCTGCGATGTCACATCCTTGGCGATCCCGTTGGTGACGTAGATGTCCTTGTAGCCATCGAGATCGAGATCGGCGATCAGCGCGCTCCAGCTCCAGTCGGTCCGCGCCACGCCGGCCATCTGACCGATGTCGGTGAACGTACCGTTGCCGTTGTTCAGCTGGAGCATGTTCCGCATCAGCTGGTAATGGAATCCGTTCTGCACCTTCGCCTGATAAGTCTCCCATCCTTCGAACGACGATGTCGTCCTCAGCCTGTACTCATCCTCGGGCAGCATGTCGGTGGTGTAGATGTCGGGCCAGCCGTCATTGTTGATGTCCGCGATATCGAGTCCCATCGAGAAGTAGGACAGGTACGGCATCTCCTTGTCCAGCTGCTCGGTAAACGTGCCGTCGTGATTGTTGATGTAGAGGTAGTCGCGCTCGAAGAAATCGTTCGAGACGTACACGTCGGGCCAGCCGTCGCGATTCACGTCGCTTACGACGATGCCGAGACCAAAAGCTATCTCGCCTCCGTAGATGCCTGCCTTCGCGCTCACGTCCGTGAAGTGCCCGTTGCCGTCGTTGTGAAACAGTTTGTGGCCGCCGAGCTTGTCGCGAACAGCGCGGGTGTTGCGGAGGCCGAAGCTGTTGACCGGGCGGTACGAGTTGTTGATCAGGAACAGATCGAGATTCCCGTCGTGGTCGTAGTCGAAGAACGCCGCCTGCGTCGAGTATCCTTCCTCCGCTATTCCGTACTCGGCTGCCATCTCCTTGAACGTGGGGATGCCATCCGCGTTCTGGCCCTGATTGATGAAGAGCTCGTTCGCGCGCCGTTTTCCGGGAATGTTGCCGGCGTAGCAGACGTAAATGTCGAGCCGGCCGTCACCATTCACGTCGGCGACGGTGACTCCGGTGGCCCAGTATCCTTCGCCGCTGATTCCAGCTGCGTCGGTGATGTCCTGGAACCGGAAATTGCCCTTGTTGAGATACAGCCGCGGGCCCTTGAGATTCGAGGTGAGAATGATCTCCGGGAGACCGTCGCCATTCAGGTCGGCGGCCGCGACGCCGCCGCCGTTGTAAAAATTCCGGTACGTGAAGACGTTCATCTCCGGCGTGTCTTCTACGCGATTCGCGAAATGCACGCCTGTGTATCCGGAGGGCATCAGCGTGAAAAGGTGACTCCCGACTGGCGGATTCCTGGCGTTATCGACCGGTGCGTTTTCGGACCCGGAGCACGCAACGAGGGCAATCCCGAGAAGAAGGCAGGCGAGCCTCAGCTTCGAGGCCCTTTTTGTTCGGACAAAGAATGTCAGCAGGGGAAAGACTCGAGCGGGAAGGGGGCTACTGCATCATGGCCTGCCCTCACGAGAGTGGGAGCAGGCCATGATGATGAAGAACAAATCTGGAACTGCAGCGGGAGCTAGTACCCCGCGTTCTGCACGAGCTTCGGGTTTGTTCCGAGCTGAACTTCCGGAATCGGCATCAGCACGCGATAGAGCTGTGTCTGGCTGGCCGGATCCTTGAACAACCATGGGCGCTGGTACTGGCCCATTCTGATCAGATCCTGCCTGCGCTTCGATTCAGCCGTGAGCTCGAAGAGACGCTCGTTCAAGATGGCATCGCGGACCTGCTGCTGTGTAGTCGCCACAATCGGCTTCGGCGGCGAGAACACACGGGCACGGACAGTGTTGATGTCGATGACAGCCTGTGCGGTCTGTCCCAGCTCGTTCTCCGCTTCTGCCTTGATCAGATACATCTCAGCGAGGCGGAACAGCGCGTAGTCGTTTCCGTTCTCCTGATCGATGTGAGCAGGATCGACTGGCCACTTCATGATGCGAACGCCGTTTGCTTCTCCGGTCTGCGCATCACTTGGAATATTGGGGTCGAAGACGAGCGGGTTCCCGGCACGGTCCGTAGCAGGCAGACCGGTAACCTGGTTGACTTGCGGGCCTGCAAGGAAGATCTGTCGGCGCTGATCGGCCGCATCGAAAGCGTTGAAGGTCTCAGCAATCGTCGCGAAGCCGTTCCACGGCGTCGAACCGCCCGAATACTGATTGTAGTGCAGCAGCGTCATCACGGTGTGGAGACCGAGACCTGGCTGCGCCAGATACTTGACGACGAAGATGTTCTCTTTCGAGTTGCCGTTGTCGGGCCGGAAGTTCGATCTCCAGCCGCAACCCGCCCCCGTGCAACCAACGTTTGCATCGGTGGCCAGCACATACTGCCCTGAATTCAGGACGGCGTTGGCGGCGGCGACTGCCTCTGTCCACTTCGCCGTGCCCTTCTGCAAGCCAGCCGTGGTTACAGTTCCCGTGAACACCTGTGCGTTGAGATACAGGCTTGCGAGAAGCGCATTGGCCGCGCCTTTGGTAATGCGACCATTCATTGCGGC
>JBDTND010000066.1:0-10565 GCA_039933915.1 Gemmatimonadales bacterium
CCTTTGATTCCCGCCAGCTCCAGCAAGTTTGAATCGGGCATGCCGACAATCTCGAACGCCCTTTGCGCGCTTGCGCGGTCGTAAACCAGAGATGTGACAAACACCACCGGCGCCGCCAACCACTCCGCGTCGATGGTATCCGCCGAGCGGAGCTCGAAGTAATCCTTGGGACGCACCTCGGGAAAGAGGGTAGAGAGATGGAACTGCCAGTCCTCAAGATTCACTTCGGTGGCGGTCATCCACTGGCGGAATGTCTGATAGGGATGATCGTCACCTCCGCTGCGCATCGCGAACGCCTTGAGGGCAAAATCCAGATATCGTGATTCGGGGTCCCCCTCGTCATATGGAAGTCCGGTGCGCGAATTGTCGAGAGTACGCCAGAGATGCGCGCGATAGCTGGCGTGGTTGATCTTTTTGCCGGCGTAGGTCGTCGAATTGCTGAAGAGTGCCACGACGACTGGCGCGATCGAATTGAGGAGAAGCCATCTCGATAGGGGATCCCGGCCCCGCTCGAGGTTGATCTGGAGGGCGGCTGTCTGGCGCATCATCTGCACTCCCGAAGGTCCGATCGACTCGAAGTAGCGTGTCATTGCCATATATCGCTCGCGGTGCAGCTGCAGGGGAACGGCGTCGATGCCGTTGAACGGATCCACCCCGCGGGCAATCAGCTCGATTCCCTGCTCGGCCATCGCATCGGTGAGGACGGCGACGAGCGCGCGAGTCGCATCGATTGCGTAGGACGCGGTAGCGTGGGGGCTGGTGCTGATCTCGAGTTGTCCGCCGGGCTCGAACGAAATGCGTGCTCCATCCGCCAGAGTCCACGACGAGGGATCGCCGCCGGCCGTTTGCTCGGCCCACCGTTCGCGCGCTCCCAGCCGCGAGAGCACATTGGTGGTCGACGGATTACTGGCTTTGTCAGTGAGCGCTGGCTTTCGGGTTGATCTCACCAGGGGGATCAGCTCGATCTCCAGACCGACTGCGCGCGGCGTGGCCGATCTCGACGGAGCGAACAATCGGCGCCGGACGTCCTCCAACAATTGCGCCTCGGTGAGGCTCACGAGGCGGGCTCAGCCCTCCGCGCGGGCAAGTGCCAGTGCGAAAGCGCCGTCAGCGGCCGGCATCCACTTCTCGATCGCGAGGCCCGACGCGGTAAGGATGTCCTGGAGGATCGGACGGTCGTACTTGTAGCTCAGCTCGGTGCGAATCGTCTCGCCCTGCTCGAAGGAAATCTCACCAATCTCGGGAATGGTCACTTTGTGTGCGCGCTTCGCGACCAGGTGCATCTCCACTCTGTGATTGTCCTTACTATAGAAAGCGCGGTGCTCGTAGTCGCTCACTGGGAAATCCGCGACAAGCTCACGATTGAGCCGCTCCAGAATATTCAGGTTGAACGCGGCAGTAACACCCTGCGAATCATTGTAGGCGTGGTGGATGACGTCGGGATCCTTGATCAGGTCCGCTCCGAGCAGAAACCTGTCCCTGGGTCCCATCTCACCGGCGATGTGCGACAGGAGCGAGATCGCCTCGTCCCGCGAGAAATTTCCGATGGTACTGCCGAGGAAAGCGACCAGGGTCGGGCTCGGAACGGGCGGAATGGCGAAAGGCTCCGTGATGTCAGAGACCAGCGGAATGATCCGGATGTCAGGGTAGTCCACGCGAAGCTGGATCCCCGTCGCTTCCAGAAAATCCTTGCTGACATCCACCGGCACATAGCATTCGGCGCATCCGTTCTTGCGCATCTCGTTGAGGATGATGCGCGTCTTTGTCGCGCTGCCAGCGCCCAGCTCGACCAGAGAGCACGGCTGCACCACCGCGACGACCTCTCCAATCTTCCGGTCCAGCAGAGATTTCTCGGCGCGGGTGAGATAATACTCGGGGAGCTGCGTGATCTCCTCGAACAGCTCGGACCCGCGCTCGTCGTAGAAATATTTCGGCGACAGCGTTTTCGGCGACGCCGTCAGGCCCTGGCGCACGTCGCGAACCATCTGCGCGCGCGAGCGACGCACGGTGTAGGGCGGGGTTATGCCGGAAACGTTGGGCTGACGATGTACCTTCTTCATGCGTTCCGCGCGCAACGGAATCCGCTGAAAATCTGCCGCCTGATCGGGTAGTCCCAATTCCTGAAAGTGCTGCGGATGGCGCCGGGCCGAGTCGCCCACGAACCGCCTCTCAGGACCTTGTAGTCGGGACCGAAGAATTCCTCCGAGTATTCCTTGTACGGAAAACTTTGAAAGCCGGGGTACGCGCTGAAATCGCTCGAGGTCCACTCCCACACATCGCCGATCATTCCATAGCAGCCGAGGGGCGAGACGTTGCGCTCATACGTGCCGACGGGAGCAGTGTCGAATGAGAGCTGATCGATGTTCGCCGACGCGGAATCAGCGGAGGTATTGCCCCATGGGAAAGCGCGCGCGACTTCAGATGAGGGATCCCACGATGCCGCGGCCTCCCACTCGAATTCCGTCGGGAGTCGTTTCTTATCCCAGGCAGCAAAGGCTTCTGCCTCGAAGTAGCAGACGTGCGACACGGGGCGGGTTGGATCGATCAGGCGCGTGAGATCCATCGCCCGAGTGATCCACGTCATGCCATCGCGAGTCCAGTACTTCGGCGAACTCGCTCCGCTCTCTGCCAGCCAACGCCGGCCCGCTTCGGACCACAATTCCTGGCGTGTGTATCCGTTGTCAGCCACGAACTCGAGGTATCGTCCATTCGTCACCGGAGTACGATCGATGAGAAACGGAGGCAGAACCATTTCGTGTTGCGTACGCTCGTTGTCATAAGCGGCACTACGGTCGTTCGTGCCGATGGTAACCGTTCCGCCGGCGAACGAAACCATCTCTGCCGCGGGATCAGCCCGTTTCGAGAACGTCCGATTCCTCGGAGCGTGATATGGTTCTCCCGTCTTCAGCTGCAGAGTCTGAAGGATCGTCTCGTTGTGCTGGTACTCGTGCTGAAGGACCATGTGGTACACGTAAGCATCCCGCAGCAGCGGATTGCGCTCATCGAGCTGCACCGAGTCCAGGCGATCCAGAACCCGCGAGCGGATCTCGCGCAGCCGGCCCATCATCTCCGAGAGAGTGGGGAGCGCCAGCGCGGCCCGCGTCGCGCGCGGATGCTCGAACGGATTGTACAGGCCGGGCATCTCTGAAAACTCGATTGGGCCATCGAGATTCTGCGTCAGCCAGAGCTCCTCAAAGTGCGCGATGTGTCCCACGTCCCAGATGATCGGGCTCATCAAAGGATCGTGCTGCCGGTGCAGGTCCTCATCGGACAACTCCGATATGAGCAGCAGGGTCCGCTCGCGCGCCTCTGTGAGGAGGCTCGCGATCTCCTGCTTCGAGATAGAAGCAGAACGTGCCGGTTCGTTGAGACGGGATGAGGTCATCGAGCGGGAGGGGATGCGGAGGGGCGAACCAGTGCAATGATACTGCCGTCCCGGAAACTTGCCAGAAGTGCGCGCTGTCCCACGATTCAACATTGCGTATCCAGATGTTCCGAAACTTCAAGTCCAACAGGCACTTACGGTGCTGCTGGGGAACGCTGATTCTATGGCTATCCTAATGCCGTAGAATATTTAAATCGGGAATACAGAATGGCCGAGCAGCGAATTGCGTTGGTGACGGGCGGCAATCGAGGCATCGGGTTGGAAACGTGCCGTCAGCTCGCCCGACTCGGCATCAAAGTCATACTGGGCTCGCGTGATCTCGCGAAGGGCGTCGCTGCCGCGCGTGAGATGATAGAGGCTGGCCTCCCGGTCGAAGCACGGCAGCTCGATGTCGCGAACGCGCAGAGCATTCGCGAATGCATGAACTGGGTTCGGCGCGATGTGGGGCGAATCGACATCCTCGTGAACAACGCCGGGATCATGATCGAGGAAGCCGACGCCGATCCGCTGGAGGAGCTCGAGATCGTCCGCGACACGATGCAGACAAATGTCTATGGACCACTGCTGCTATCGCGCCTGGCGATACCCATAATGAAGAGCCGTCGCCACGGACGAATCGTCAACCTGTCGAGCAGTATGGGCTCACTCACGGAAATGGGCGCGGGTTATATCGCGTACAGATTGTCCAAAGCGGGAATCAACGTCGTAACCCGGGTTCTCGCGGCCGAAACGGAGGGGATGGGCATCCTCGTGAACTCTGTCGATCCCGGCTGGGTACAATCCGGTATGGGTGGAAGTAGCGCGACTCGTACGCTTTATAAGGGAGCCGAGACCGTGGTGTGGCTCGCGACGATTCCCGACAGTGGTCCGTCTGGATTGTTCTTCAGGGATCGCAAGCCGATTCCCTGGTAGAATTGCACTCGCCAAGTTTCGCGAATAGGTTTTTCGGGCGACCTCGCACCATGGCAAATCCTCCCACAGCTGCAGTCAGCCCACCGGGCCGTCACAGCCCGTTGATCGGCTTTTTTGAGCGAGTGCCCATCATCGCAGGCAGCGCCGTTGCAATCTTTGGCGCTGTGGTTCTCGTGGGCTGGGCGGTGGACCTCTCGTTGATTACCCAGTCGACGATCGGGGGGTTTCGCATGCTCCCGCTCACCGGCCTCTGTTTCGCTCTGGCCGGCGTCGCGCTGACGATGGCCGTCCGCCCCAAGCGAACGCCTACCGGCGAAGCGATTCAGCAGACTCTGGCCGCGCTCGTCGCTACGATCGCCGGACTCACGCTCTACGAATTTCTGCGAGGCAAGGAATCAGGCTTCGACCTCCTTCTGTTTGGGGACGAGCTGAAGCAGTTGCCCTACTACCCGCCTGGACGGATGGCGATAAATAGCGCCGGCGCTTTTCTCTTGTTGGCGCTGGCGTTGCTCAACATTCCGCACGATCGGAGAAAGCACGATCTGCGCGCGCAGATGTTCGCGACGCCCGGGCTTCTCATCGCGCTCGTCGCGATTCTGGGGTACGCATTCGGCGTACGTGGGATGTACAGCCTGTCGCAGTCCTCGGGCATGGCGCTGCTGACCGCAATTGGCCTTCTGACTCTCGGGGTCGGGATTCTCGTGGCAGTGCACGATCGCGGCGTCGCGTCCCTGCTGCTGGACGAAGGACCCGCGGGAGTGCTCACGCGAAGACTTCTTCCCGCTGCTCTGTTCGCCCCCGTGTTCCTCGGAATCTTCCGAAGAATGGGCGAGGCCGCCGGAATCTACGACAAAGAGTTCGGCATTCTGCTCTTCGCGGTCGCCACGATTCTTACCTTTGTGGGCCTGGTGCTGTGGTCGGCCCGAGTGCTTCGGGATACCGATAAGGAGCGGGTCGATCTTCTGCTGCTCGAGCAACAGGCGCGCGCTCACGCGGAGGGCGCGCGGGCTGAAGCGGAGACCGCTCGCTCCGAGGCGGAGCGGGCGAATAACAGCAAGACGGATTTTCTCGCGGTGATGTCCCACGAGCTGCGGACGCCGCTCACGGCAATCATGGGATACGAGGAGCTTCTGTCCGATGGTATCACCGGCCCCGTGACCGAGCTTCAGCGGCAGCAGCTCGGTAGAATCAACGCGAGTGCTCGGCACCTGCTCGGTCTCATCGACGAGATTCTCACGTTCGCGCGCGTGGACGTCGGGCGGGAGCGAGTGAGGTGGGAATCGTTGTCCATAAACCACACGCTGGGGGATGCGAGCGCGCTCGTTGAGCCGATGGCCGCGGCGAAGGACATCAAGTTCATCGTCGAGCTGCTCGAGGAGGATCAGGCAATCCAGACCGACGGCACGAAGCTGCGGCAGATGCTCGTCAACCTTTTGTCCAACGGAATAAAGTTCACGGAGAAGGGTGAAGTCCGGGTCAGCTGCAAGGTGGAGAAGGACTTTCTCGAGATTCGCATCGCGGATACGGGCGTGGGCATCGCCGCGGAGAACATAGAGGATGTTTTTGAGCCGTTCTGGCAAGCGGAGCAAAGTGCCACCAGAAAAACCGGCGGCACAGGGCTGGGACTCAGCGTCACCCGCAAGCTCGCGCGATTGCTTGGCGGCGATGTCACCGTCGCGAGCAGGGTTGGAATGGGGACGACTTTTGTGCTGACGCTGCCGATGAAGGCGCCCGCGGGTGAGACGCTTCGCCGCAACACGCCGACGACGCCGACCGGCCCCATGCACGCGCTTCACATCTAGGCGGGCGCTATCGCGTGCCGATCTTGGCGTCCGGCTCGGACGTCACAGGAGCGCCTGCTTCTTCGAGCGGCGCCACGAAGTTGAACAGCTTGAGACGGAGATTGCCGCGGGGACCGAGGGTCTCATCGTACTCGTATTCGGTAACGGAACAGTTCGCGATGTTCGTCCCCTTGTCAATGGCGAGCAGCTCCGGCTCGGTGAGGTGCTCGAGGATGTAGCGCATGCACAGCACGACGACGGCGTGACAGACGATGAGAACGCGCTGGCCGCAGAACTCGCGGGCCATCATTTCAGTCGCGCTGCGCAGGCGGAGAATCACGTCGCACCAGCTCTCTCCGCCCGGCGGGCGGTGGTAGAACTTGCCGAGGAGCCGGCGAAATTCTGCCTGGTCCGGGAAATCATTCTTGACCCCTAAGGCAGTGAGGCGATCGAGCACTCCGAATTCCTTTTCGCGCAGGCGCTCGTCGACGATAAAAGAGTAGGAGTCGGGGTGCATGCCGGCGGTTTCCACGATGAGACCTGCGGTGTGGCGCGCGCGGACGTAAGGCGAAGTGAGGACGATGTTCGGGCGGCGGTCCGGCGGGAGATCGCCGAACCATTTGCCGACCGCAACCGCCTGTCGCTCTCCCAGCGCAGAAAGCGGAACATCGACGTCACGTACGTCGAGGTCGATTCTCGTCTCGCCGGCTTCCATGGCAGCGACGCGCGCGACGTTGCCGGCGGACTCGCCATGGCGGACGATGTAGAGAAGGTCCGGCCAGATCTGGGTCGATTTCACGCGGGTAAGATGGTCAAGGAGTATACCAGTTGCGCTGTCGATGCTGGTTGCGGCGTGGTGCGAACCTTGTAACTCACTCTGGCATGACATCAATGCCAGAGCATCACGATCCGGATTGGCCGCGATACCCGGAGACGATCCTCAGCTTTTCGACCAATCCGCCGGTGGAAATCGATCTGCGGGATATTCCATCCGAGAGCGCAGTGTCGCAGCTCAAAGCCGCCGGATTTGGTGATCCATTCGCGGTGCTAACCGCGTTCGATCCGCGAGGCCGGGATCTCTCGCCCGCGGAAAACGAGACGCTGAAGCGTGAGCTGGATCAACGGCTTTCAGCGAGCGGATACAAGTTCGCGCATGTCGATGCATGCTCTCCCGATCGCTCGCACTGCGAGTGCAGCGTCGCTGTCATCATGCCGCAGAAGGAAGCACTCGCTCTGGCGCGGGACATTGAGCAAATCGCGATTTTCTGGTTCGACGGGAAACGGTTCTGGATTCTGGGGGCAATCGTGGAGTCGGATCCGATCATGTTGCCGCGCAGCTCGTGATGGTGAAGACTGTTGCAGAAAAAAGTCCGGGGCCATCAGCTTGCACGCCGACAGCCCCGGGCAGGTATTCTTCAGCTGCAGTTAGCCATCTTTACGTGAGCGGCTTGTACCGATACCCATAAGCCCCACCCTTGGTCGACGTGATCTTGAACGTCGCCGTCTTCTTCGGCGCCACCGGTCCAACCGTCGCGGTCTCGGTCGTAATCAGCGCGCCGCTCTTGTCGAGAAAGTCAACGCTCACGTTGTAGGTCTTGCTCGTCGTGCCGCGGTTCTCGATCGTTCCACCGATGATCGTCCCATCGGGCCGGCGCGTGAACTCGTTGACGAACAATTTTACCGTCGCGTTCTCCGACTTCGCGTTCCAGTACACGAGCGAGTCGGTGTAGATCTTCTGCAGCTTCTTGTCCTTCGTGCCCTTGTACAACCCCTGGTACACGAAAGCGTAGAGCAGCGGATTGTCAGGGTTGCTCGGATCGAGCGTCATCAACTTGTCGATGAGAGGAAACGCCTTCGAATACTCGTTGATCTGGATGTAGGTCGCCGCCAGGTTGTTGATCGCGTCGCGTGAATATGGGTTCTGCGCGAGCGCCGCATCGAACAGCTTGGTGGCATCGGCCTGATGACCGGCTTGCGTTGCCACTACACCGGCGTGAACGAGAGAGATCTCTCCGTACTTCGAGGGATTCGCAAGCAGCGGAGCGTAGATCGTCTGCGATTGAGCGCTGTCGCCGGCCTGTATGTACAGGCGCGACGCGTTGTCGATCGCGTCGGCGAGGAGAAGATCGTTCGTGGCAACCGCGAGATAGTCCTGCCACGGCTTGATTGCTTCCTTTGCCGCCGCGCGCCTGGCGGGGCCCGTTGCAGCGTCTGCCTTTTCCGACGCGGCCGAAGCAATCTCGTACATCGTCTTCGCGCGAACATCGGCGAACGTCGTGTCAGTGCCGGCGGCCGTCAGAGTCTGCTGCCAGTAATTATTCGCTGCGGCATAATCCTTCCGCTGGCGCGCGATCGATCCGAGAACCGAGTAGGCGTACGGCGCCTTGCGATCCAGAACCAACGATCTCTTGGCGAGCACTTCAGCCGAGTCGAGCTTTCCTTCGTTGAGCGCGTTGATCGATCCGTTGAGCGCATTGAGCCACGGCTTCTGCTGACGCCATTGAGCAATGTTCGGTATGCACTCCGGCGAAGCTTTCTCCACAATCGAGAATGCCGAATCGGCCGCGACATACAAATCGATCGTGCCGGTTGGGTCTTTCGTCAAACCGAGGGCACTCCGCGGTACGACGGCCTGCGCGGTCGGCTGCATCAGGTAGATGATGTATGCCTGGCCGCGCAGGTAGTTTCGGGCGACTTGGTTGTCATTGCCCATATCCACGAGCCTGAGCACTTCCTGCACATCGCGCGTCGGATCTCCCTTATCCGCGGCGGACACGGCGCGGGTCAGCGAGAATTGGGCCTTGGCAATATCACCCCTGGTGTTGGCGGTGGGGTCGCACTGCTGTGCCACGAGAGGCGACGCGGAAACGACACCGATCGACACAACGGCCGCAATTCCGTTCAATAAAACTTTCATCCAGGATCTCCCTGACTTGTAAAGAAAAAAGGGGTGGGCTGAGATAGGTCGGATAATATACCGCTCAGCGTTCTTCGTTCCGGCAAAAGCGCCAAACCGCGCTATTTCAGCGCCTGGCCGGCTTCCTTTACCAGCTCCAATGCGCGTCGAGTATGCATCTCCGTCGTATGGACATTGCCGATCGCTACACGAAGGGCATAACTCCCGCGCACCCGGGTGTGCGAGAGGTAGACCTCGCGAGCCTCATTGACCTTTTTCAGCACCTGTTCGTTGTGGACATCCAGATCTCGGCCGCTCACGCCGGGTGGACGGTGCCGGAACACCACCGTCGAGAAATTCACGTCCGCCATCCGCTCCAAGTGGGGATTAGCATCGATCTGGTCCCCGAGCTGGCGAGCGATCCGGATGTGCTCCCTGATCAATGACTGAAGTCCCTCCACACCAAAATTTCGAATCACGAACCAGAGCTTGAGAGCGCGAAACCGGCGTCCGAGAGCAACGCCATAATCCATGAGATTCACGACGCTGTCACCTTCGCTCACTACCAGATAATCGGGAATGTGCTGGAAGGCGCGCTTGAGAAGATCCGGCCGCCGGGTGTACAGCACCGAACAGTCCATCGGCGTGAACAGCCACTTGTGCGGATTCACCACGAGCGAATCGGCGCGGTCGCATCCGTCGAGCACGAAGCGCATTTCCGGAAGAATCGCAGACGTTCCGCCGTACGATGCATCGACGTGCAGCCACATCTTCTCGCGCTCGCAGATGTCCGCGATCGCCGGAACTGGATCAATTGCCGTGGTCGACGTCGTTCCAACTGTCGCTACGACGGCGAGCGGAATGCGTCCGGCGTGCCTGTCTGTTTCGACGGCTTCGCTGAGCGCCCTGGGATCCATGCGAAGGGCTGAATCGGTGGGAATCTTTTTCAGGGAATCGAGGCCGAAGCCGAGCGTCATGACGGCTTTGTCGACGCTGGAGTGCGCCTCCTCCGAGCAGTAAACCACGACCTTTGGAAGATCAGTCCTTCCGGACATTCCTTCCTCACGGATCCTGAGCTCAGGGCGCATCTCGCGGGCTGCCGCGAGCGCGTACAGCGTGTTCGAGGATGCGGTGTCGGCGATCTCGCCGAACAATCCGGAAGGCAAACCGAGCATTTGCCTGAGCCAATCCAGCGTCAGCTGCTCCAGCTCGGTGGCAGCCGGGCTCGTTCTCCACAGCATCGCGTTCACATTGAGCGCCGCGGTGAGCGCTTCGCCGAGCACGCCGGCGCCGGTCGAGGAATTGGCGAAGTACGCCATGAAGGCGGGGTGATTCCAGTGGGTCGTAGCCGGAACGATCAGCTTCTGGAAATCGCCGAGGATCTGGTCCATCGGCTGCCCTTGCTCGGGGGGAGATTCCGGGAGTGAGCCGCGTAAATCCCCCGGTTTGACGGCCGGCAGCACCGGCCATTTGTCCGGTTTCTCGAGATAGTCCGCGATCCAGTCGATTACCGCATAGCCATTTTTACGGAAATCCTCTGGCGACATCGGGGAGCTCATAACTACAAAATACGACTACCGGCTGGAGGCCG
>JBDTND010000067.1:0-10401 GCA_039933915.1 Gemmatimonadales bacterium
GTCTTTTCGTTCATCGGCGCGACAATCGGCAGCTACGCGGGCTGGGCCCTCGGCGCGACCGTTGGAATGACCACCGCATTCATGGTGAGCATGGTTGGTACGGGCATCGGCATCTACTACGGCCGCATGATCGCCAGGAATTATTTCGCGGAGTAGTCGGCCACACGACCGAACAGATTCAGGCTAACAAAAAGGCGCGCTCATTCGAGCGCGCCTTTTAAAATGTTGAGTATCTGCTTCGATCAGACCGACTGCTGTACCACCATGGCCTGATTGAGCTTGAGCGATATCCGGCCGCCGTTCGGGACACATCCGTCGTACTTGCCCGTCGCGCCGGCGACGACCGCGCCAGCCGCGGCGCCCGTCGCTGCTCCGATGACAGTGGACTTTGTCTTGTGTCCAAAGATCTGGCCCGCGATCGCTCCTATGATCGCTCCAGTCGCGACCTTCTTCGCGTCGTTGCTCGCATCACCGTTGCGTACTTTCTCCACCTGCGCGTTCGTCACGCTCGAGTTCACCGGATACGATTTGCCATTGAAGGCGATCGATCGGACAACGAACTCCATCTCGATGTTGTCGTTAGCGTTCTCGCTGCGCTTGAGCGAAGTGAGCTCGATCACGGCCGTTGCGCCCGCGGGAATAGAGACTCCATTCGAGCCTTGCACTGATTCCGCGACGCTCGCAGTGAAGCGATCGCCAACCGCGTACGTGTTGGTGCAAACGCGCTGACCCGAATACAGCGATATCTCCGATCCGCTGGCGATCGTGCCGATGCCGCGCTCCGATCCCGTGTTGCTTTCGGTCACCACGTTGCCATTGGAGGTCGTGACTGGTGCTTCCTCGACTGGCTGCGAAGTCGCCTGTGGCGTCCTGGCGACACGACGCGGAGTATTCCTCGGCGTCAAAATCTCGGACGGCTTCTGACGTTGCGCGACTCTTGGCGCGGGCGCTGCCGGTTGCGGCGCCGGGGCAACGATCGCGGGGACGTCCTTGAGCTGAGGCTGTGCCAGCGTGTCGGCATTGGCCAGCTGGAGGTCGTGCGCCAGCGATGTATCCGCAGCGAGCGCGTCTTCGGGCCTATCGCCTTGCTTGCAGGCACCCAGAGCCAGGGTGACCCCAAAGAGGACCGGTGTGGCGATCCTCGAGAAAGTTGTCTTCATAGTGTCATTGTCTCGGAAAGCGAAAAAAAGGGATGCGGTCTTTATCTGACCGCATCCCCCTCGCCTAGAACCGTGGGATACGGCCGATTGGAATTCCGCCGATAGACGGTCCGCTCGATGATCTGGACCCGATTCGGCCTCGACCTGGAACTGGGTACGGAAGCCGGTTGTTGATCGAGATCGTGCTGCCGCGACGTCCATCGGTACGCGGATCGCACTGGTCGACGTCACCGACGACTCCACCACGAATCACCGCGCCCAGAATCGAGCCGATGATCGCGCCAGCGCTTGAACCGCCGCCGCTCACGCGCCCATCGTCACCACCAGACGACGAACCGCTCGGATAGGAAACCGCGACGGGCTGGGGACGTGGAGAAACGGGAATCGGGTCGTTGGCGCCTGGCGCCCGAGCGACCGACTGTTCCTCGGTCTGAGTGACCGTAGCGCGGGCCTGGGCCTGAACGACCTGAGGCGGTGCTTTCGGAGCAGCCTTGTGCTTTCTCACACGGCTGGAGGGAGTCTGCTGACGTGCCGGCGGAGTAGTCCGCTCGATCGCAGAGATGACCTGCTGACCCGCGTTGGAAGAGCTGTTGGCGAGCGTGATCCCATCGGACGAAGAGGCGAGCTCCAGGTCCTTCTTGAGATCATCGTTCATGGACGTCTTTTTGTCGCCACTGCAAGCGGCCAGAACCGCGACGCCAGCTCCTGCGAGCAACAGATAACTCTTCCGCATAAAAACTCCTTCCCGAATCGGGAAAAGACTTCCTCTAGACATGTACACCGGCCGAGGAACGGATGATTCGGCGCCGGCGCCATCTATAAAGCAACGCGCGCACCGTGTATTCGCCCACTCTATTGGGCGTTAACGGCTTTTTCCCCGATGTCGTGTCATCAATTGGTGACAGGCCCTGTCTCTCGTGTGGGACGCCGATTGTCGAGCGGTCCCAGCGCGAGATCTTGAAGGCGTCTTTGGCTCACCAAGGGGAGAATTCCGGTGCCCAGGTGCGACTGGCAGGTTGGCGCGAGAGTCGCTCTATTCCGGCGCCGAGATGAAATACCCCATTCGTCCTAGCCGCGTTTCCCGGTCAGGTTTATCCCGGTTGCTGGCTCTTCTCGCCGCGACTGCGGTGATCGGTTCTTCCGCGTGCGCGTCGCGGTCCGCCGCGGACATGTCCGCGGCCGAGAAAAAGGCGATCGCCGACACGCTCAAACGACTCGTGGTCGACGCCTACGACCTCTCCAGGCCAGATCCGGTGAAGAGCCTCATGAGTCTCTATCCGGCCGAGGGCCGCGTCATCTCAGCCAGCGGTGGCGTGGTGACGACAACGCGCCCGCAGCTGGAGCAGGGGATAAAGGCGTTCTGGACCTACGTCGGCCAGAACATGCGGAATCCCAAATGGGAATGGACTTCAATGAACGTGGAAGTGCTCGCCCCGGATGCGGCGGTGATGACGAGCACATATCGCGTCCCGCACCTTACGCCGACGGGGATGAATCACGTCATCGGCGGCGCGTGGACGGCAGTTTTTCAGAAGCGCGGGGGCCGGTGGGTTGTCATTCAGGAGCATCTTTCGGATGTCCAAAGCAATCCGAACCTCCAGATGGACCACATGAACATGAACCCACAGGTCAACCCCTGACGCTTTTACTCGTCTCCTCCTCCGTCCCCCGTTGCGCCCAGTGAGCCTTTGAGCTGCTGGCCCATCTCGGCTTCTCCGCTGATGATGGCACGCCAGGTGAGCTCTGGCCCGCGGCGGAAGCCTTTCTGGGTGACCTTAACTCCTTCTGGTGAAATCGCCACCATGTAGGCCTTGCCGTCGATGTCGATCTCGCGCTTCAGGGTTTTTTCGAGTTTTGTCGCCATGCCCCCTCCGGGGAGTTGAATTGTGGGTTGGCGGTATAATACGCGTATAGGGCGCCTCCAACGAGTCCCCCCACCACTTTCAGGCGTTTCCAGGGCGATTTAATGTAGCCTGCCCACCCGGTCGTTCGTCCTTGAATCACGGAGACCGAATGGCTTTCATGGCGTTACAAGCCCCGGGCGATGACAGCGCCCACCTCATATATGAATTCGAACGTCGCGCCTACCCAGTCAGGAATTCACTGCTGACGATCGGGCGAGATGCTGCGAGTCATATCCTCATCAGAGAGCCTGCGGTTTCGCGCAACCACGCCGAGCTGCGCTCGGAAGATGGCAAGTTCGTATTGCATCCGTGTGGCGTTAATCCCACGACCGTAAACGGAATGACGCTGGCCGAGCCGCGGTCACTCGCGGAAGGCGACAAGGTGGAAGTGGGATCGGCGATACTGACTTTCACCACGAAGCGGCTTCCGTTGGGTGTAGCGGTCATCGAGCCCGCGGGGGCGACCAAGCGCGAGAAGGACATCAACACGCGGCGCAACACGATCAAGCACCCGATCCTCGCCGGAACTCTCGATCCCGACTCGCCCCGCAGGGTCCCGACCAACGTGATCATCGGCGCTATTGCTGTCATCATCGTGATTCTCTACCTGCTCGGACGATAGTTAGTCGTAGAGATCTCGGTTCGACGAAGGCATCCACAAAACTGAAGCAGGGAGCTCTAAGCATCGCAGCTTTTTTGCTGGGAGCTTATCTACTGGCGTTCGGAAATTCCGCGAATTGAGTTGTTCATGCCGTGAGAAGGAATTCGGGAGCGCCGGGTATCCGCTTCGAAATACCTTACCGCCAATATGAGAGCTCCCAGCTAGAAAGCTGCCAAGCCTATAGCTCCCTGCTTCAGTATTGAACGCGCCGCCGAAGCGCCCGTTACTCAGACTCGACGAAGCGCGCGAGCACCATCTCTTCCAACGCCTTCTTAACCGGCTCGAGCTCGATAGTCTCCAGGACGTCGGCCGCAAAGGCGTAAGTCAGAAGGATGCGCGCCGTCTCGCGGCCAATCCCGCGGCTGTTCAGATAGAACATCGCGACTTCGTCGAGCCGCCCAACGGTCGCGCCGTGCGTGCACTTCACATCGTCGGCGAAGATCTCCAGCTGCGGCTTCGTATCCACCCGTGCGCTCGGGGAGAGCAGCAGGTTGTTGTTGCTCTGCTTGCCGTCGGTCTTCTGCGCTTCGGGATGCACGTACACTTTCCCGTTGAATACGCCGTGCGAGCGGCCGTCGAGGACTCCCTTGTAGATCTCGTGGCTCGGGCAGTTGGGAGCGATGTGCTCGATGCTCGTCTGGTTGTCGATATGCTGAGTGCCGTCGGCGAGATAAAGTCCGTTCAGCGTGCAGGTCGCGGCGTTCCCGTCGAGCGAAGTGTAGACGTTCGTCCGCGCCAGCGAGCCGCCTACCGCAAATGAGAACGAATGGAGCTGACTGTCCCGGGCTTCGCTGACCTGCAAGGTACCGACATGGAAGGCGATCTCGCTCTCGCGCTGGAGCTTGTAATGATCGACGCGCGCTCCTTCACCGATCGCGATTTCCGTCACCGCGTTCGTGAAATACGCGCTGTCGCTCAGCGACACGTAGCTCTCGACTACTGTCGCCCGGGAATGACGCCCGGCGACGATGAGATTGCGCGGATGCGAAACCATTTCGCCACCCGAAATGAATACGAGATGCACCGGCGCCTCGATGACTGCGTCCGCCGGAAGCTCGATGAAAGCGCCATCGCTGATGAACGCAGTGTTCAGCGCGGTGAAAGTATGCTGCTCGAACTTCGCGATCTTGCCGAGGTTACGCTCGATGCCCGGCGTGCCTGCTGCGATTGCCCGAGCCAGGCTGCTCACGCGAACGGCACCATCGAGTCCGGCGTAGGACGAGAGTGCCTCGGAGAACACGCCGTTGAGGAATACCAGCGTATACCAGCTTTGCTCTCCGAAGTTGAAACGATCGAGATCAGCTTCCTTCACGCCGAGGGGGTTCGCTGCGTCGCCTTTGCGCCGCGAGGACCCGCGGCGATTCTCGTCTTGTGCGTTCTCTTGGGATTCGAGCGCCGCCAGGCGGAACGTGCGCTCTGCGATCGGCGCTACGCTCGTGAAGTGCCAGTCTTCGTTCTTGGTCGTGGGAAATCCGAGAGCGTCGAATCGCGCGAAACCCTCCCGGCGGAGGGCCTGGAGCCACGCCGGACCGGCCGTCTGCAGGGCGAAATCCTCACGATAAACCTCGATCGACCCGGGCGCACGTGTGCTCACGCTGCGGCCGCCCTCTTTCGCCACCGCATCTCTTGCCGCGCCATCCTTCGCAATCGAGGTTTCACGCGCGCCCTTCTTCGTTGCGATGTCGCTCAAGCAGTTGCCCCCGCCCCAACGGCGCCGGCGTCCTGGAGCCAGTCGTAGCCCTTCTCCTCGAGCTCGAGCGCGAGCTCCTTGCCGCCCGACTTCACGATCCGCCCATTGGCGAGCACGTGGACGTAGTCGGGAACGATGTAGTTGAGCAGGCGCTGATAGTGAGTGACCACAATCGTCGCATTTTCCGGCGAGCGTAGCTTGTTCACGCCTTCGGCGACGATTCGCAGCGCATCGATGTCCAGTCCCGAGTCAGTCTCGTCGAGGATCGCGAGCCGCGGTGCGAGAACGGCCATCTGAAAGATCTCGTTGCGCTTCTTCTCTCCGCCCGAAAATCCCTGATTCACCGAGCGGCTGAGCATGGATTCGTCCATGTCCACGAGCTTGAGCGCGTCCTGCACTAGATCGAGAAACTCGAGCGGATCGACCTCCTCCTGGCCCTTCGCTTTGCGGATCTCGTTGTACGCGGAGCGGAGGAAGTAGGCGTTCGAGACTCCGGGGATCTCCACCGGATACTGGAACGCGAGGAAAATCCCGTTCTGGGCGCGCACTTCCGCGTCCATCTCCAGCAGATCTTCGCCGTTGTATCTGACGCTCCCTTTGGTCACCTCGTACGACGGGTTGCCCGCCAGAACCTGAGCGAGAGTCGATTTGCCGGAGCCGTTTGGGCCCATGACGGCGTGCACTTCGCCGGCGTTCACGCGGAGCGTGATTCCCTTCAGTATTTTCCGATCGCCGATGCCGGCGTGAAGATCATTTATTTCGAGCACGAAACCAGTGATTGATTGTTGTTTGTACGGCGAACACGAACTGACTGAATAGCGTCCAATTGGCGGTGAACGGATAACCCGGCGTGCGCGGCCCGGAGCGGAGCCAGGACCACGCTCCGTGAATTTTTTGGTTCAGACCCCGTCGTGCCATGTGCTCAATTAGTGGGCGTGGACCTCAACCGACGCTGCCTTCCAGCGTGATGCCCAGCAACTGCTGCGCCTCTACGGCGAACTCCATCGGAAGCTCCTTGAACACTTCCCGGCAGAACCCGCTCACGATCATTGAAACGGCGTGCTCGGCGCTCACTCCGCGCTGCTTGCAGTAGAAGATCTGATCCTCGCCGATCTTCGACGTCGACGCCTCGTGCTCGAGCGTCGCGGTATTGTTCTGGACCTCGATGTACGGGAAGGTATGGGCGCCGCATTTGTTGCCGATCAGCATCGAGTCGCACTGCGTGTAGTTGCGCGCATTTTCCGCCCTCGGCAGCACGCGAACCAGCCCGCGGTAGCTGTTGTTGCCTTCGCCCGCGGAGATTCCCTTCGAGACGATCGTCGACTTCGTGTTCCTGCCGATGTGGATCATCTTCGTGCCGGTGTCGGCCTGCTGCTTCTTGTTCACTACAGCGACGGAGTAGAATTCGCCGACCGAATTGTCGCCCTGGAGAATTACGCTCGGGTATTTCCAGGTAATCGCGGAGCCGGTCTCCACCTGCGTCCACGAGATCTTCGAATTGACGCCCGCGCACTTTCCGCGCTTGGTGACGAAGTTGTAGATACCGCCCTTTCCTTCGGCGTCGCCCGCGTACCAGTTCTGTACCGTCGAGTATTTCACGGTGGCGTTGTCGAGCGCGATCAGCTCGACGACAGCCGCGTGCAGCTGATTCTCGTCGCGCTTGGGCGCCGTGCATCCCTCGAGGTAGCTGACCGATGCGCCTTCGTCGGCAATGATGAGCGTCCGCTCGAACTGGCCGGTGTTCTTGCTGTTGATCCGGAAGTACGTCGAGAGCTCCATCGGGCACTTCACGCCCTTGGGCACGTACGCGAACGAGCCGTCGCTGAACACGGCAGCGTTAAGAGCGGCGAAGAAGTTGTCACTGTGCGGTACGACAGTGCCGAGGTACTTCTCGACCAGCTCTGGATGATTCTGTACGGCTTCGCCGAACGAGCAGAAGATGATGCCGTGCTTGCCCAGCTCCTCACGCATGGTCGTTCCGACCGAAACGCTGTCGAAGATCGCATCGACCGCGACGCCCGCCAGCATTTTCTGCTCGTTGAGCGAGATGCCGAGCTTCGCGTAGGTCCGCAGCAGCTCGGGATCGACTTCGTCGAGGCTCTGGAGCGGCTTGACGCTCTTCGGCGCGGAGTAGTAGACCAGCGAGTTGTAATCGATCGGCGGGTACTTCACGTTGCCCCAGTGCGGCTCCTTCATCGTGAGCCAGCGGCGGTACGCCTTGAGCCGCCATTCGAGCATGAACTCGGGCTCGTTCTTTTTGGCCGAGATCGTCCGGATGATGCCTTCGTTCAGGCCCGCCGGGACTGTATCAGTCTCGACGTCCGTGACGAACCCGTACGCGTATTCGCGGTTGACCAGCGCCTCGATTCCCGAGCTCATTCCAACTCCTTGGCGTTTCTATACTTCCCTTCGTAGATTCAATCTAAAGCAATTCTGTCGGGATAGTCAAGCGAACAGTCGCCTTCCTATCCCATTGTGTAGTCAGCACTTACGCAGCAGGGAAATGCGCATGGCACGCCCGCATTCTTACATTAGAGGACCCGAATGACCGGAGCCCAGCGGCCCGTTTTCGAATCGCTGGGGAGCGAACCCGAGTTCGAGCCTGTCGCATCGGTGAGCGATCTGGCCGAGGGGACGGTTCTGCAACGGGTGCGCTCGGGTGGTGATGCGGTTTGTCTCGTTCGACACAACGGCGAGATCTCCGCCCTGAGCGATATCTGCACTCATCAGCATTTTTCGATGTCGCTTGGCGATCTGCTCCAGGATGGGACTCTGCAGTGCGCCTGGCATGGCGCCCGGTACGACTGCAGAACCGGCGAAGTAAAGCAGGTCCCGGCGATTAGCCCGCTTCCGGTGTTTCAGGTTCGACTCGACGGGAACCAGATCCTGGTTGGGCCGCGCTGCAAGAGAATCGATGGGCAGTACGAAGCCTCGACGGTGAGAGTGCCGTGAATCTCAGGCCCGACTTCCCGCTTCTCGCGAACAATCCTCGTCTTCACTATCTCGACTCGGCAGCCACCTCACAGAAGCCCAGGGTGGTTCTGGATGCGCTGCGCGATTTCTACGAGACAGCCAACGCGAACCCGCATCGCGGCGCGTACGCGCTATCCGTGCGGGCGACGGAGTGCTACCACCAGGCGCGCGTTCGGATTGCGCAGTTCCTTGGAGTCCGTGATTCCGATTGTCTCATCTTCACGCGTGGAACGACTGAAAGTCTGAATCTGGTCGCGAGCTCGTGGGGAATGGCGAACGTCGTGAGCGGTGACGAGATCGTCGTCACGGCGATGGATCACCATGCGAACTTCGTCCCGTGGCAGGTGCTCGCCATGAGGAAGGGGGCGAAGTTCAGGGTGTGCGAGCTCACCCCCGACGGAAAGATCGATCTCGATTTCCTGAGTGGACTGCTCAACAAGCGGACCAAGATCGTCGCGGTGAGCCACGTCTCGAACGCGCTGGGGACGATCAATCCCATCGACGCCATCGCGCGCCTCGTGCGCGAGAAGACGGACGCGATTCTCGTCTGCGATGGCGCGCAGAGCGCCCCACACTTCCCCGTCTCGTTCGATACCCTCGGCGTCGATTTCTACGCCTTCAGCGGCCACAAGATGCTCGGACCAATGGGAATCGGCGGCTTGATCGGCAAGCGCGCGATGCTCGAGGAGATGCCGCCGTACCAGACGGGCGGCGACATGATCGAGTTCGTCCACGATGACCGCACGACATGGAATGTGCTGCCGCACAAGTTCGAGGCGGGCACGCCCAACGCCGCAAATGCGGTGGGTCTCGCGGCCGCCGTCGACTATCTGGACAAGATCGGAATGGATCGGGTGCGGCTGCACGAGCGAGCGCTGATGACCGTCGCGCAGGAGCGGCTTGAAGCCATCGAGAGTCTTCGCATCTACGGACCGCCCGCGAGCGAGCGCAGCGGAGTCCTGAGCTTCACGATGACAGACGTGCACCCCCACGATCTCGCGACGATTCTCGACGGCGAAGGCGTCTGCATTCGCGCGGGACATCACTGTGCGCAGCCTCTCATGCGGCGGCTCGACGTTCCGGCAACGGCGCGCGCGTCGTTTTACGTGTACAACGACGAGACTGACATTGATGCGCTGGTAGTCGGAATCAGGAAAGCACGGGAGATCTTCGCGTATGCCCCCTCCTGACAAATCCGCCGAGCTCTCGGCGTTGTACCAGGAGCTGATTCTCGATCATTATCGGAGGCCGAGGAACAAAGGGACGCTCGAGAAGCCGGATGCGAGCGTGGAGATGAAAAATCCGCTCTGCGGCGACGAGATTGCGCTTCAGGTGGCGTTCGATGGCGACTGCGTGTGCGACCTCAGGTTCTCCGGACGTGGGTGCTCGATCTCTCAGGCTTCGGCGTCGATGATGACGCAGCTCGTCAAAGGAAAAAGCACCGAGGAAATCGAGGGGCTCAGAAAGAAATTCCGCGATGTGATGCTCGGCGATCCAGCGGCCGCCGCGGACGAGAAGATCGGCTCGCTGCGGGCTCTGTCGGGAGTGGCGCGGTTCCCGGCCCGCGTGAAGTGCGCGCTGCTCGCGTGGAGCGCCCTGGAGACCGCCATCAAGGATAGAACCCCTTAGCCCCAACCCGCTGGTTTGAACTGGACTTTCCGAAACATCATGGATAGAAAAGTCGTCATTGTCCTGGCGTGTATTCTGGGCGGATGCTCCGGCCCTCCGCCCTCAAGCGAGACTCGGGCAGCCAGCGCGGACAGTCTCGTCCTCGAGCGCAGTCCCTGCTTTGGAAGGTGTCCGGACTACCGTCTCCGAATTCGGAGCGACGGTGATGTCGTGTATCAGTCGAGGACGCCTGGCGATACGACCCGCGGGTCGGCTCAAACGCAGCGCGGAACACTTGCGACACTCGTTGCACGCAAACAATCGCGAGTGGTTCACTATCATGGCTGCTTTCTCGCGACGGACCATTCCACGGCGCCCCAGCTCCAGGCGTTGACGGCGTTCGAG
>JBDTND010000068.1:0-10354 GCA_039933915.1 Gemmatimonadales bacterium
AGAACGATCAGCAGCAGAATCACACCCATACCGAGCTTCTCCAGCTTGAGAGCCTGGAAGAGCGAGCGGTTCTGCTCCTGCCAATCGACAGTTCGGTAGGGCCATCCCAGAGCGCCGACCAACCCTGATGCGACGATCCCTGCCTGCCAGCGGTCTGTGGTCCTTACCTCTATGCCGGTCACACCATCGGCGAGGCCGGCGAGTTTCTGCGCCTTGTCCAGCGCGATGAACACGTACGAGTTGTCGTATTCGTACATCCCCGTCGACACGATCCCTGTGACTTCGAAGGTTTGCGAATTCGGAACGATTCCCGTCACGGGGTTCATTTTGGCACCGCCGACGGTAAGAAGTACAATGCTGTCGCCAAGGTACGTGTTGAAGCGGGCGGCGAGCAGCTTGCCGAGCACCACGCCGCGGCGCTGTCCGTCGGTGCTGGCGAAACGGAAATCGCCCTGCACCGCGTGTTCGCGAATCGTCGTCACATCTGGAACACCGCGCCCCTGGGGCTGCAGTCCGACGATGTAAGCCCCGCTCGAGTAGTCGTGCCCGCCCGACATCACACCCTCTGTAAGCACGAACGGCGCTGCCGTCACAACACCCGGCTGCTTCCGCACCTTGGCCAGCACGCTCGGCCAGTCCGTGATCTTGAGATCTTCACCGAAGCTCAGAACGCGAATGTCGGGGCTTCCGACGAGGATTTTTTCGCGAAGATCGTGCTGCAGGCCGTTCATCACTCCAATGATGATGATGAGCGCGCTCACTCCCACCATCACGCCGCCAATGGCGATGATGCTGATGAGAGACAGCAGCTTCGAGCCGCGGCGGCTCCGCAGGTATCTCCACGCAATCTGCAATTCGAGCTTCGTCACTCTGGTCTCATCGTCGGAAAAAGAATCACGTCGCGGATGTTGGTTGCACCCGACAGATACATGAACAGCCGGTCAATACCTATTCCCACACCCCCCATTGGAGGCATTCCGTACTCCATCGCCCGGAGGTAGTCTTCATCTATTACACCGGATGCCTCTTGATCGCCCCCGGCGTTCAGCCTCGCCTGCGCCTCGAAACGACGGCGCTGGTCGAGCGGATCATTCAGCTCGCTGAAGGCGTTCGCCATCTCCTTGCCGTTGGCGAACAGCTCGAATCGCTCGGTGAGTTTCGGGTTCCCGCGCTTCGGTTTGGCCAGCGGCGACAGCTCCACCGGATAGTCGACGACGAACGTCGGCTTCACGAGCTTCGACTCGACGAGGGCCTGGAACATCTCGTCCAGCACTTTCGGCCGGCTCATTGCCTCGGGTCTTTCTACCCCGACGCGAGTCGCAAGTGCGCGCAGCGCCGCGTCATCGAGTGCCGTCACGTCCACGCCCGCGGCGGTGTTGAGCGACGGAATCCATTCGACGCGCGGAAATGGACGCTCAAAAGTCGGAACGTTGGCAGCGAGCTCCGGGACCGACCGAACCGCCTCAGCTGTCTTCTCTATCAGCTGCTCGACTACCTCCATCATTCCCATGTAGTCGGCGTACGCCTGATAGAACTCGAGCATGGTGAACTCGGGATTGTGCGTGCGGTCGATTCCTTCATTTCGAAAGTCATGACCGATCTCATACACACGGTCCAACCCGCCCACGACCAGTCTCTTCAGATAAAGCTCGTCCGCGATCCTGAGGAACAGGGGCATGTCGAGCGCATTGTGAACCGTCGTGAACGGACGCGCCGCCGCTCCCCCGTAGAGTGGTTGCAGAATCGGCGTCTCGACTTCGAGAAAATCCCGGTCGTCCAGAAAGGAGCGAATCGCTCGCGTCATGCGCGACCGCGCGACGAACAGCGCCCTTACCTCCGGGTGGACGGCCAGATCCGCGTAGCGCTGTCGATAGCGCTGTTCCGGATCCGTGAATCCGGAGTGGCGCAGCACCTGACCATTGACCTCTTCTTCCTTGCCGTATGGCAGGGGACGGAGCGATTTCGCGAGGAGCTCAACCCGATCGACCCGCACGGTCACCTCCCCAGTGCGTGTTCGAAAGAGCGGACCGTGAACTCCGATGATGTCGCCGAGATCCAGGTGCGCCAGGAGAGAATACATCTTCTCTCCCAGCTGATCCTTCTTGAAGTAGAGCTGGATTTTTCCGGTTGAATCCGACAGGTGCGCGAACGTCGTCTTGCCGTGCGAGCGCCATGCGACGATGCGCCCGGCGAGCGTGACAGCCGGCCCCTCGTCGGCGGTGCCGAGCAGCGAGAGAGCCGCGGCCGCGGAATGTGTGGGGTCGAATCCGTAGGCGTACGGTACTATGCCCGCCGCCTCCAGGGCCTCGAGTTTCTCGCGACGCGCCTGGAGAACGAAGTTCAGCTCCTCGGTCATGCCGCCGCCGTTGTCGAACCGCCGCCCTGCTTTAGATATGCCTCGATGAACGGATCTATCCCGCCGTCCATCACCTTCTGGACATCGGGAATCTTGAGCTCCGTGCGGTGGTCGTTGACCATCGTGTACGGCTGGAAGACGTAGCTCCTGATCTGGCTGCCGAAGCTCACATCCGACTTGGTGGAGTCGAGCTCCGCCTTGTGCGCCTCGCGCCGCTCGATCTCCGCCTGATAGAGCTTGTTTTTCAGCATCTTCATCGCGGTCGCCTTGTTCTTGAACTGCGATCTTTCCGCCTGGGATCCGACGACAGTTCCGGTCGGCAGGTGCGTGATGCGAACCGCGGAGCTGGTCTTGTTGACGTGCTGGCCGCCGGCGCCGGACGCGCGATACACGTCGATCCGCAGGTCGTCGTCGTGGATCTCGATGTTGATCTCTTCGTTGACGACGGGATAGACGAACACTGACGCAAAGCTGGTGTGCCGCCTCGCGTTCGCGTCGAATGGAGAGATGCGAACCAGACGATGAACTCCCGTCTCGGGGCGCAGGAATCCGTACGCGTACAGCCCTTTGATCTCCAGAACGGCGCCCTTGATTCCCGCCTCTTCTCCCTCGCTCTCGTCGAGGACGCTCACCTCGAACCCGCGACGTTCAGCCCAGCGGATGTACATGCGCATGAGCATCTGCGCCCAATCCTGCGCCTCGGTTCCGCCGGCGCCGGCGCTGATCTCGAGCTGTGCGTCGCGAAAATCATCGGGACCGCGCAGGAGAGATTTTACCTCGAACGAGGCAAGGTCTTCGCGCAGCTGCGACGCCTCGGCGTCGAGATCGCGCTCCATCTCCGGCTCCGATCCGTCGAGAAGGAGTTCGTCGAGCTCGAGCGCGCTCGTCACCCTGCCGCTGAGTTTTTCGTAGGGGTCGATCCATGCGCGCAGCGTCTTCACTTCCTGCAGCGTCGCTTGCGCCTTTTCCTGGTTGTTCCAGAAGCCCGGGTCGGCCATCTCGGCGTCGAGTACGCTCAATCGAGCGCGCTTGCCGTCGATGTCAAAGATACCTCCGCAACTCCGCCAGCCGGTCTCTCGTCTTGATGAGACCTCGACTGCGTTCACTTTCCGCCATTTCCCGCTGCCCCTCGAACCCTAGAAGATTTTCTTGCCGGCACCGAGCACTTCGTTGAGTGCTTCCTGAAAGTACGTGGTGCTCTCGGCCAGCTGCTGGCCCACCTGCGCAATATACTCTTCAAAGCTCTTTTTTATCTCTTCCCGAAAGAGCTGCTTGAGAGTTCCATCGCGAAGACCTTCCGCGTGCTTGGCGGGATGGTAAGTAATGATGTCCGAGACGAGGGCGCGCGCGAGCCTCTTGGCGCGCTGATTTGGATCCTTGGAGAGAAACGGATTCAGAGGACGGCGCGAGCCAGCTCCGGCTACGGGGAGGGTGCTGGGCGGGGTAGACGGCGGGCGTGGTGGAGCGGCCGCCGGGCGAACGGCAGGCGCTGAAGGTACGAACGGAGGCGCCGAAGGTGCCGAGCCGGTTGAAGCTGCAGAAGGTATGTACGGCGCCGCGGGACGTGCTGTGAAGGGTGGCGCTGGAGGGGTTCCGAACTCGGACAGCCCGGATGCCGGCGAAGGCGGCGTAACCGTAGCCGTAACAGGGCTACCCTGAGCAGATTCCTGTCGCGGCCGAGGAGCAGCAGGAGTCTCCGCTGACCGCTGAGGGGATGGTGGTGGCGGAGGAGCTGGACGCTGTGCCGGAGGCGCGGCTGGACCGCGCTGCGAGGAACCGCTGAACGGCGGCGAATCCCACCCACCCTGGGAGGCCGGAGTCTGGCGAGGGCGGTCCTGCGACGTCTGCTCGGCGCCAGGCGCGGCCGCGCGCGTGGCTCCGGCGCCGCCAGCGGGCGTATTCTGGCCGGTCGGCGCCGGAATCGTGATGACACCGCTGCACACCGAGCACCGCGCGCGCACGCCCGCGGGTGGAACCTTCGCAGGGTCCACTCGGAAAATGGAGCGGCAATCAGGACAGCTGACGTTCATTCGTTCTCTCCGATCTGGCGTATGTCGCGAATTGCTGGAAGCGGCTCCTGCGGTGTCACACGATCATCGCTACGTCGATCAACGGTATATACCGAGCCAGGCAGACT
This sequence comes from Gemmatimonadales bacterium, assembly GCA_039933915.1. Lineage (GTDB taxonomy): Bacteria > Gemmatimonadota > Gemmatimonadetes > Gemmatimonadales > Gemmatimonadaceae > UBA4720. The sequence goes on from JBDTND010000068.1 coordinate 4,494, forward strand.
CTTGGCGTACGTTTTCATCTCAGTCGCAAGTTGGCTCGCCTGGCGGGCGGAGGTCAATGTGCGGCGCAAGTTGGTGACGACTCCGATCGACAGAGTCATCAGAGGCACGCGATCGAGGTGCCCTCTTCGGTCCTTTCCAAAGAAGTATCCCGCTCGGCGGTCCTGCTCCGAATACTGGTACGGCGCCAGAAGATCAAAGGTTGCGACGATCTCCCCGCACACCGCCGGAATCGCGTTGTACGGAATGATGAAGATAAAGTCATCGCCGCCGATGTGCCCGATGAATCCATCCTCGCCGCAGGTTCCCTTCACGACGTCGTGCAGAAGCTTGGCGAGAATCCTGATTACGCGATCGCCTTCATTGTAACTGTAGCGATCGTTGAATTCCTTGAAGTGATCGAGGTCGGCGTAGCAGACGGCGAAAGCATCGCCCAGCGCGAGACGCCGCCCGATCTCGGTCTCGATGGCGGACGTGCCGGCGAGGCGCGTCGAGGGGTGGACGATCAGGTCGCGTTCCGACCGGATCAGCATCGCGGTCAGCCGGCGAACGGCCTCGGGCGCCTCCATTCCGTCGCGGATGACTTCATCGGCGCCGGCATCAAACGCCTTTGAGAGGGACTCGGCCGACTTGCCGCAAAGCACGGCGCACGGCACGACTGCCGTGTAGGAATCCTTCTTCACTCTGTGGAGGGCGGCGAGCACGGGCTCAGATTTTTTGCGCGCGTCGAAGAGGACGAATCGCGGACGCGCGCGCAGGCCAATCGACATCAGCTCGTCGCCGGAGCTGAGCGTGACGACCGAAGCCCCCTGCCCGTCGATCCACGCACTTACGTGCGCGGGTAGTGAGGCACCATCGGGTGAGAAGCGTATCGCGTTAGGCTGCTGCAAATCGTCGGCTTTCCAGGTCGCGGTGATTCTGCTCTGTCAGAAGAAAAAAAATGCAACTCCAAGTACAGCATACGCGAGAAGCAGCAGGACTCCCTCGAGCCAGTTCGTTTCCGCGTCTCTGATCACGGACGACGCAACCAGAACAGCCAGTGCGACACTCGCCACCTCCATCGCGGTGAATGCGAGATCCATAGGCTGGTGGAACGCCATCCCGAGAAGAACCAACAACGGCGCGATGAGCAGCGCCACCTGGATGCTTGAGCCAACGGCGATGTTGAGCGCGAGATCCATTCGGTTCCGCATCGCCATGATGATCGCGGAGCTGTTTTCGGCCGCGTTGCCGATGATGGGAATAAGGATCAATCCGACAAAAAACTCGGACAGACCCAGAACCTTCACCGCTTCTTCGGTAGCCGAAACGAGAACCTCCGCCACAACACCAATCGCAACTGCCGTTATGAGCAGCACAGCCAGTGCCTTCTTAGACGACCATTTTGGGGCTACAGTCACGGGCGGACCGTGCTTTTCACTCGCAAATTCCGACGAATGCGTCCAGAGTGAAAAGATCAGCCAGGCCAGATACCCCACAATAAGAAGCCCCGCTACGTAATGCGACATCCGAACTGTCGCGACCCGTTCCGGGTCCGGGTGGAGCCCATGGAACAGCGTCGGCACCACCAGCCCAAAAACGGCGATGAGCAGTACTGTCGAGCTGGATCCCGCAAGGTGACGGTTGAACGTCTGCACCCTGAACTTGAGTCCCCCGGCAAAGAGCGCGATGCCCAGAACCAGAAGCAGGTTGCCCAGTATTGAACCGGTAATCGATGCTTTCACCAGATCGATGAGGCCGGCACGGAGCGCCACCGAGGCGATGATCAGCTCCGCGAGATTGCCCATGGTTGCGCTGAGGACCCCGCCAATTCCCGCGCTCGTGTGCAAGGCCACCGCCTCTGTGGCCGCGCCGAGGACGCCGGAGAGCGGAATGATCGCCAGTGCGCTAAGAATGAAGACGGCGATCGGTGGCGCCCCGGCGAATCGCGCGCCGATCGCGATGGGGACGAACACCAGCAGAGCGTAGAGGAACTTCACCCGTTTAGAACAGATAGCGGAGAGAGACGTACACGGGCGCCTGCCCGTTGTCCGCCGGAAGCCCGCCGAAAGTACGAGCGATGTCGAAAATGAGTCCCCCGCTCTGCAGCCCAAATCCAAGAGCGGCGCTGGCGTCTCCCCGTCGATCGTGTCCGACGTAGCCCGCGCGCAGGTGCACTTTGCCCTGGTACATCACTTCGGTGCCGAAGCGAACTGCCTTGCCGCCAAACGACCGCGAATCCACGAAGCTGCCGGACGCTCGCAGCTCGGTGTCCTTCACGTAGTGATCGATGAATCTGAGACGGTACGTTGCGCCGAGCTCGACCTGCGTCGGGAGCGGATCGCGCTGGTTGGTCTCCCTGGAGTTGAGCTTCCCGCCGAGGTTGCGAATAGCCACACCGAACGTAAGCGGAGCGCCGGTCTTGGCGTCGTACTGACCTCCGATATCGACCGCTCGTGAGCTTTGCACGTTCGGGCCAACGCTGCTGCACTCGCCGGAGCAGTCCACGCGAAGCTGGACGATCTTGTAGTTCAGACCGGCGGTCAGTCGCTTGGTGATGTTCGCCGCGTAGGTCCCGGCAAATACCACATCGCGCGGAAGAATTACTCCAACGACGTTGTTCTGATCATCCTTGACCTGCTGGTCGCCGATGTTGAGGATGTTGATCGAAAAAGCCGCGGTGCCGTACGAGGCCGTTGGCACGACGAAGCTCAGAGCATCGCCGACACCGGCAATCGTCTTGGAGTGATGAATCGCGAGCTCTTTCCTGTCCTGCTCCGCGATGGATGCCGGATTCCACCAGATGCCTTCGCTCCCCGGCTTGGCGGCGACCATAGCCTGCCCCATGCCGACTGCCTGCGCGCCGGTTGGCAGGAGGAGGAAGAGAGCACCTTCGCTTCCGGTCGGCGATTGCGCGTGGGTCTCCCAGGCGACGATTGCAGACAGCGCGACGCTAAAAAGGAGTGGCCTCATCTATCAGCATGATGGGAATGTCGTCACGCACTGCGTAGCGAAGACGGCATTTGTTGCAGATAAGGGCCTGCTCCGCTTCGCGATACTCGAGCTCGCTCTTGCATTTCGGGCAGACGAGTATTTCGAGGAGACGCGCAGACAAGCTCATTTTCCTTTTCCTGTAGCTAGTTGATAACCGAATCGTGAAAGACTGCCGGGATTCTTGCGCCAGTTCGCGAGCACCTTCACCCACAAGTCGAGATACACCTTGGCGCCGGCGAATACTTCGATCTTCTTGCGCGCTGATTCTCCTATTTTCCGGATCTGCGCCCCCTTGGCCCCGATGATGATCGCTTTCTGGCTGTCCCTCTCGACATAAATTACTGCGCGGATGTAGAGAGGCGAGCGGTCCTCGCGATATTCTTCGACCTGAACAGCGACGCTGTAGGGCACCTCGTCATGCAGTTGCTCGAGCACTGTCTCGCGCACGAGCTCACCAGCGAAGAATCGAACCGGCTGGGTGCTGATCTCGTCTTCCGGATACAGGAAAGGGCTCTCGGGCAGGTGACCCGCTATCCGCGTCATTAATTCCGGAATTCCGTCACCCGTGAGAGCGGACACGTATATCACTTCATTGTCCGGAGTCGATTCGACGCGACGGGAAAGCGGAATGGCGTCCGACTTGTTCAGGACTGTTATCACTCGGGTCCGCGGCGGCGACGGCAGATCGGCCGCCTCTGCGAGCGACGGCGGACTGTCCTCGGTCGCGTCCGCTAGGTAGACGATCACATCTGCTTCGTCAAGCGCGCGCAGAGCCGTGGAGCGCATCGCCTGCTGGAGCGGATAGCGGGGGTTGAGGAGTCCCGGCGTGTCGAGGATCACCATCTGGGAATCCTCGTTCGTATAGATCCCGACGACGCGGTCGCGCGTCGATTGCGGTTTGGGACTCGTGATGCTCAGCTTCTGTCCGACGATCCGGTTGAGGAGCGTCGATTTTCCGACGTTGGGCTTTCCGACGACGGTGACGATACCGGCTCTGGGCATCACACAAGCTAGTTGCTTGGCCGCGCCAAACAAAAGGCAGATCAACGGAAGACTACACGCTGCCGGCTGATCGCGACCCGCTTCACGCCACCGGCGTACGACAACGGACCACTCGGTGAGTGGATGCGGGCGCGGCTCGTCTCCCTCTCAGTCTAGGTGACCACGGGCTTTGTTCGTGCCGAAAGCGCGGAGCGGGCAGCGATCAGCCGCTCGCGTACAGTCTTCCGTTGTTGAGCCCTGCGCGTAAATCGCGATTCAAGAGGCGGGACGAGTCGCCGGTGCCTAGCGACTCGTCAAGGTAAAATGCGCGACCGACAAGTCGTGCGAGACAAGGCCGACGGCGGCACGCTGTCCGGTCGGCCCAACGACCATCAGATAGACCTGCCCCAGATCCACCAGTTGCGGGGGCAACCCCTGCGGCGGGAACATGTCTAGAAGCTCTTTGCATACGGGGAGATCCGTCTCGTTGCGCAGAGCGCGAAACTTATCCACTCGACCTGCCCCGGGATAAAGGTCGAGAATCTGACGCACGGCTGGATCGTCCCGAATCCGCGCCAGATCCGGGCGCAACTCCGCGTCAGGGCATCTCAGTTCTCTGGTGATGTTGCTGTCGGCGGGGAAAACGTTGCGCGGCGCTACATGCCGGATCTCCTGACCTCGGGCACTGCCCGATTGGATTCGTCGGAATTTGTCGAGAACCAAGGTGAATTCCGACTGGCCAAGGCTGACGGCGACCGAGTCTGACCCGGCCTGAAACCGAACTTTCGCGGGGAGCACGTATCCGGAAGTGCCGAAAAAGTAGACCGGGATTTCCGCCATTGAGACACCGAGTTCGCGAGCCCGAACGACTATTTGCTCGAGAAGAGCTACGTAGCTCCATTGAAAGATGACCGAGCCGGCGGGAGCCGGATACCGCTGATTCTGCTGCCCTCGTGCGGCCTGGACGGTTCCAAACACCGAATCGGGGCCGAGCTCATAAATCGCGCGTTGTGCGCTTGTCCATTTGGCCTCGGGATGGCCGGATGGAAACCTGAAAACCGTGAGCTCGAGTCGTCGCACCAGCCCAGCGTGATCCGTGGCGGCGGCAATCTGTAGCGCTGCTCCCTGGCTGCCAAGCACAACGTCTGATTGAAAATGCGCGGGTGTGCGCACGACGTACTGCCAGCTTGTGTCATTTCCGCTGACCACCGCGTACGTGAACCGGGTCATTACCGGTTCGGGGACCAACTGCGCCACGAGAGGATTCCCATAGAATCCGATCGCAACAAAGGTGGCGCAGACTAGTCGCAGAACCATGTGTCGTTTGGCCATTCCAATTGGCATTTCTGAGAGTAGCTATTCTGAGGCCGAGGGTCGAAGAACGGAAGACTCCTCACTTCCGGCTGATCGCGGCCGGCAGCCCGCTGCCCGCACAAAGTCGACGATTAACGAAACAAAGCGTCCAGTTTCCTGAACGGTCTCTCTCTGACTGGGGCGGCAGGACTCGAACCTGCAACTTCCGGATTAACAGTCCGGCGGTCTGCCAATTGACCTACACCCCAAAAACAAATCCCTATCGACCCGGGTGAGACTTGCCGGGCGGAATAAGGTAAGCAACCGCGAGATCGTGGGAGAACCCTTTCGCGCGATCGTCTTGCCCGCCCGGATCTCGGCCGGCAATTGAAACATAAGCGACACCGACTTCGAGTTAAGAGCCGGTGGCGGGAAGCGGGAAGCGATCAGCCGGAAGCGTGCAGTCATCAGTTCAGGTGCCAGCAAAAAGGGCCACCCAGAATGAACTGAGTGGCCCTTGATGAGGTGCCGGCGACGGCCTACTCTCCCGCGTCCTCTCGAACGGAGTACCATCGGCGCTGTAGGGCTTAACGACCGTGTTCGGAATGGGAACGGG
>JBDTND010000069.1:0-10346 GCA_039933915.1 Gemmatimonadales bacterium
GGGGCCGGGGGACCGGCGGTGGCTTACCGGTTTGAGTGGTTTGAGGAGCGTGAATGACGGGATTCCGCCCGTGTACGAAGAAATTTCGCCTCCTGATGCGTGCTTCACGGTAGATTGATTCATGAGTCAAACCGATAAAGAAACCAGAGAATTCCAGTTCGAAGATTCAGGACGCACTTTTTTCTGCTCGGTCGAGTCCCCCGGTCAACAGGGGATGCCGCCGTGGTGGTGGTTCCGGCTCGATAAGGGAGGGACGACGCGCTACGCTCCTTTCGAGGCTTCGGCGAGCGACACGAACAAATCGGTCAAGGCGCGAATCATCGCCTATTATGCGGAGCTGCTTGCGATCGAAGCCCGTCCCGCCTACCAGCGGCCAGCCTGGACGAAGCCGCAGAAGCCCGCCGCGGACCTCAGTGGCGCGGCAATTACGCCTACCTGAAATAGCCAGGCCTCACGCCCTGGGGAAATTCAATGGCCCTCACTGCGAAACAGAGTAAGCACCTCGAAAAGCGTCTGAAGGAGGAGCGCGCCCGGGCGCTGACCGCGCTCAATAGATCACTCGCCCAGTCCTCCGGGTCGACTGACCAGGACCGAAGCGGCGATCTGACGTCGGCGCCGTTTCACATGGCCGATCGCGGTACTGATACCATGAATGAGGAGCTCGACGCGTCGAACGACACGCGAATCTCACGGGAGCTGGCGGAGATCGATGCCGCTCTGTCGAAATTGTATGAAGCTCCCGACACCTTCGGCATATCAGAAAAGACGGGAGCGCAGATTCCGTTCGAGCGTCTCGACGCAATCCCCTGGGCTCGCACCTAGCCAGAGCGACTGAGGCCTCCCAAACCTTCGGGGAGGCCCCGGCAACACCACTCTACTTCAGCGCCCACGCCGCGAGCTACTTGATGACGATGTACTGCTCGAGTCGCGCGACTTCCGCCTTGTCCACGTACTTGCCGATCTCGCGCCGGAATTGCTCGATCGACGTCCACGGACGGTATTCCTTGAACTCGCGCAGCATCCGCGGTCCCACTCCCGGAATCCGAAGAATCTCGGCGTCGGTCGCAGTGTTGATGTTGATCGGAACGATCGCCGTTGTCGACGAGGCGGTATTGCTCGCGGCGGGCGGTGTGACCGCGGCTGGTGCGAGCGCCGTCGTGTCCGTGACGGCGGCGACGGTGTCTGCCGGCTTGTCGGACTTGGCGCTGCACGCGTCTACGCCAAATACGAGAGCGATCGCCGAGAGTGACACCAGGAGTGGCAGGGCATTGAGACGGTTCATGAGATCCCCATGTTGTCGACGCGGGTGCGTCGAATGTAAAGTCGCAACAACTCAGTCTAATCCAGGTTCTGCGCACCGCCGGTTCCCGTGAATGCAGGATGCTTGTACGTAAAGACGAGTCCGAGCAACCCCAGCTGAGCGAGCGCGCCGGGAGCCAGCGCAGGACTCGCGCCGCGGAGCGCTTTCCAGATCAGCTTCGCGCCCGTGAGCGTTGGATCCCGCTCCAGCGCGAACTCTACGTTGCCACGCAGGTGCAGGTAAACGCCCAAAGCGCCGGTGATCAGGAAGATCAACATGACCACCTGGAAAATCCTGAGGGTCATCGGTTCGGGCCGGAAATAGACGGCCACGGTGCTGGCGAGACCGATCCCGAGAGCAACGTGCGGGATCAGCTGGGTCGCTGACTCGGCGTGCCGCAGCAGGAGCAGCTCCACCCACAGGCCGACGATTCCAACCACGACCAGGGCTAGCACGAGCCTGCGCAGCGATTCGGACATTCGGGGGAAACTGCGCCCGATCACCCGGCGGGACAACCCCCAGGTTCGCGGCCCTCGACGGACGGAGTGCAGGAAAAACAAGAGCCCGACTCATGACCGAGTCGGGCTCGCTGTGCATCGGGCGGCCACGTGCGTCGCTACGCACTGTATGGGGGACGATGTCTTTCGCCCCTCAGCTGCTCACGAGTCATCCTGCCAACGAGATCGTTGAAATCATCGATCGAAAGATTTTCGCACACATGCTGAAGCCGTCGTGTCAGGTCGCGGCGCACGCAGTCCTTTCTGCTTTCGCGCTCGGACGAGTGATTGGCCGAGCCGAGCACAATTTTGTCGGTGGATTGAATTCTGTTCTCTGGAATGGACATCTCGCCTCGAGATGCCGCGGAGGCGTCGCCGAAGCGCCGGGGCATTAGGGGGAGCCGCGATCGCGGCTGTGCTGACTCGCCTGCTTGGCGCCTGACAGCATTGGTAAGGATCGCAAGGATGCAGCCAACCAGACGTCGTTCATCGCAGCGCCGATCGCCATGGGTAACTAACTTGGTACCAGGTTCAACGACGAACCATGTACGGGATGCCCCCACCAGCCCGTACTTCCGATCTGCTTCGATTTGAGGCGATCCTGGCGCTGCTGGCGACGCCTTTCTCTCAGCCGAATCGCCATGGAAGATTTCCCAATTGCAGCCGCTGGGTTGCCCGACGATTTCGTCCGCGACGATAAAGCGCTCTTTACCTATCTCGATGCGCTCCGCATCTCAGTCAAGGCAAAAGTTGCAGCCGAGCAGCGGCGCGGATTGTCGCTCTCGGAAATTGCAGCGCAGGTGAGGGAAATGGTTCAGGTGGCGGAACGCGGTGCTCATCCAGCGATCCCATTTCCATCGCGGGCATTTCGCGCGATATCCCGGCAGGCGGTCGCCTGGTGCATGGAGGATTTCCGGCCTTCGGGTGCGGGCGCGACGCGACCCGTGATAGGGCCCCTCGTCGCGCACACACTGACTTCGAGCCACGAACCAGTGGCGTGAAGGCTACATCGCGGGCTTCTTTACTGCCGTCGGCGGCACCAACCCGTTGAGCCGGAGATAATTCGCGTACTGGCTGTAGTGGTCGGCCCAGTCAGCCGTGGTGACGGTCATGACAGCCGCGCGCGACATCTTGCGTCCGCCGAAGAAGGGAAGCTGCTCTCCGAGGTTCGCGTCGCTCAGCGGGGCGAGCGACTGGTCGCAGAATGCGAATGATTCGCGCAGCTGCGTGAGGAGCGCGTCCCTGGAGTCGGTCGACGCGACCTTGGTGCGCGCCGGCGCTTTCGTTCCGCCAATCGAGCCGCAGAGATAGTCATTGCCCTGAATGAGATGGACCACGATATCGCCCACGCTCATCTGCACTGGGGTCGGCTTGTATGCGTACTTGTCGGCGGGGAATTCCTCGGCCGCCGCGATGAGATTCTTCGCGGCCTCGCGCGCATTGTCACGGAATGCATCCGCAACGGGATTCGCTTGCTGTGCGCTCGCGATCGCCGGCATCACCACCATTGCGGCAAGCGCCAGAGTAAGGATGCGGGTCTGCATTTAGTAGCTCCAGTGTTGGGGGACTCCAATTCTGGCCGACGGGCGTTTCTCTGTCCAGAACCGGGCTCGATGCGGCGTCGAACGGATCGGTTACCGCCAGTCAGACCCCGACGCTCGCGGGATTGGTCACGACCGGGGTGGCTAGAGAGACAGTTGATGCGGCAGCGGGCGGTTTGTAATTCGCTTCCCACCACGACCTGGCGCGCGCTTCATCCCAGACGTCGGCCGGGATCCAGCTCAGAGCCTCGGCCAAATGCGCCGCGCTCGCCGGCCGGTCGCTTGGACTCTTTGCGAGGCATTTCAGGATCAGCCTCTCGAGCTCCGGTGAAATGGCGTTCTCCGTCCTCTGCGATGGCGGAATTGGGGGAGTTTGCAGATGCTTGGCGATCAGCTGGAAAGTCTTCTCCGCTTCGAACACGAGCTTCCCCGTGAGCAGATAGTAGGCGACGCAGCCGAGCGCGTAGATGTCGGCGCGGCCATCAACGGTTTCGCCGAGCGCCATCTCGGGCGCCATGTACGCCGGTGTTCCGAGCGCCATTTGCCCTGGAATTGTCGCCATCGAGTGCTCGGTGCTCAGGCTCGCCACCTCTTTCACGAGTCCGAAATCGAGAACCTTGACGAAATCGTGGTTGAGTCCTACGCGACCCAGGTGAATGTTGGCGGGCTTGATATCCCTGTGCACGAGGCCCATGGCATGTGCCTCCTCGAGCGAGTCGCAAACCTGTCGCATGATGTGCATCACTCTCGCCGCGGGCAGCGGACCTGTCTGGCGAACCAGCGATTCGAGATCCATTCCCTCGAGGAATTCCATCACCAGATAGAGCGTCCCGTCCTCAGTGACGCCGAAGTCGTAAAGCTCCACGGTGTGCTGCGAGCGCAGATTCGCGGCGGCTTCTGCTTCTCGCCTGAAGCGCGTGACGGCGAGACGCGCTGCCTCTTCGTCGACTGCGCCCAGCATTTCGGGCCGAATGAGCTTGATCGCGGCGGCGCGAGCGAGCATTCTATGCGTCGCTTTGTAGACCTCTCCCATGCCTCCGCGTCCCAATAGCTCGCCCAGCTGGTAGCTGCCCATTTCCCGGGCCCGGGTCACCTGTTGGCCGAGCTTTGTGACCACGTGCGCGATGACGACGGCTGCTCCAACGAGGATGTAGTCCGGGTAGTGCATGAGCAGAACGTGACTCGCTGGCCCGAAATTCCCCTGACCCTGCGCCCTGGAAATCAGCATGCCGACCGGATTCATGGAGGCGGCGATGAGTCCCGCAACCAGCATCTTTGTCGGAGTGGTCGGTACCATCGCGGCGAAGATCAGGATTACCGCTCCAATCCACGAAATCTCCGGGACGACGGTGGTGCTTATGGGCACGTTGCCTACGTGAAACAAGAGGCCGAGCGACAACGCCGTGAAAATCAAATACCAGAGCCCAAGGTCGAGAATGAATCTCGGGTCACGATCCGTCCGGCGAATGTACGCGAAGAGCGCGAGGGACAGGATCACGGCCGCGACAGCAATCGCATCGGTTAGCTCGAACCGCCGCCACGCGGGATTGTGCGGAGCTATGGCGCGGGCGGCAAGATGCCCGAGCACCTCGCCGACGATCCAAAGCACGGCGAACAGCAGCGACATCGCTGCCAGACGCTGTGACGCCGCCTTGAGGAGATCCTCGGGCAGACCCCGCGCACGGCCTGGTCGCTTGAGCCCGGCGGGGGTCGAGACGGGCGGAAGTGGCGCGATCAAATGCGGGCTTGTCATCTCTGCTGTTGGGTTGGCCGCTCAGGCGTCATCACGATCCAGATTTCATGGCTGTGGCGCTCCCGCGGTAAGCGCGAGCATCAATCGCTCCGCCTGCTGCGGGCTATCGGTGAGAAAAACGGCCGCGAGATTTGCCGACCGCACGAACTCCGGCGGAGTGTCCCACGGACTCCGCGCGCCGCGCGGAGCTGCCGTCACCGTATCGATTTTGGCGACCTCTCGCGTGAGCGTCGCTTCGTCGGGATAGATGAATACCTCGAGGCGGGAATGCCCGAGTGTATAGACGGCGGGCGGGACACTGAATCCCGCTCGCCGCGGAGCCTCGCCGCTTATGCGTTTGACGACAAAGCCCGACTGGATGAGGCGCTTCTCGACGCTGCATAGGGCCCAGAGCCCGGTCCGCGGGCACGGAGAGCCAAGGCCGCCCGGCTTCGCAGCCGCGACTTCGGGCTGGTTGCCCGCATGCGAGGCAGTCGGAGCTGATGAGGTGGAATCTTCAGCCTTGCTCGAGGACCGGCCGCACGCTGCCAGCACTGTGAAGCAGCCAATCAGGACCATCGAGGATCGTGTCATCGATTCAAAAGATAGAGCGGTCGGCGAGGCACCGCGATTGCCTATTCATACAGGCACAGGAGGGCATATGCCAAATATTCAACGAGTAGGAAGGGGCGCCGCCGCGGCGCTCATGATCGTTTCCCTTGGGGCCTGCGCCGGAAATCTCGGAAACGTCCTTGGTGGTATACTCGGGGGCGGGGGCGCGGGCGGTCAGGCGCAGTCGGGACAGCTCAGCGGCACGATCCGCGGCGTCGACACGCGCTCGCAGTACATCTCGATTCAGCAGTCAAACGGCCAGACCGTTCCCGTGGCCTACGACAATCAGACCCAGGTCGTCTATCAGAATCGGAGCTACTCTCCGACGTCGCTCGAGAATGGAGACCGCGTGACGGCTCGCATTCAGGCGAACGGCAACACCTACTACACGGACTATGTGCAGGTAGACCAGTCGGTGAACGGCACGGGGTCGTCGTCGAACCTGCAATTACTTCAGGGGACTGTTCGGCAGGTAGACAGGCGGAACGGTCTGTTCACGGTCGACGTCAACAACTACAACACGTTGACGATCTCGCTTCCGTCCAACCTGAGCTCTACCGATCTGAACAGGTTCAACAATCTCCGCAGCGGGGATTTCGTCCGCTTCTACGGTACTTTTCTCAACAGCGCACAGGTCCAGCTTCGCCAGTTCAACTGATTGCGATACGCCTCGCCAGCGGACGCAAAAAAACGGGGGAGGCTTTCGCCTCCCCCGTTTTCAACTCCGCGGCTCATGAAGAGCCGTAAAGCTTAGAACATGATTCCGAACGTGATCGGCACGAACTCCATCTTGCCACCACCGTTCACCGACACGCTGTTGTACCGCGCTTCGACGAAGGCCTTGAAGACCGTCAGCGGAAGGGCGACGCCAGCGCCGGCGTTCCAACCGAAGTCGTTGGACGTGGCTTTCGGAAGACCTGTGACTTCAGCAGCCGAGGCGTAGAGCCCAGCGCCACCGATCAGGTACGGCGACAAGCCAACGCTCGGCAGGCGCCACACGACGTTACCAGTCGCGCTCATTACGTGGAGCTTGGGGCCACCCGCCTTCTGACCAAACTGGTTGTACGCACCATCGATGCGCAGGCCAACCGGAATGAGCGGAAGATTGATTCCCAGTGCAACGGTGCCGTTATAGCCCATGTCGTTGCTGGTCTTGAGGTCGCTCATCGGCTGTGCGGCGCCACCAGCGATACCAAGCTGGAAGGGCTTCACGAGGCCGGGAATCTGCGCATGCGAGACGCGCGGAGCAGCGACGAGTGCGATCGCGGCGATCGCGAGGAACATTGAACGCTTCAAAGCATCTCCTTGTTCGAGAGTGCGCCCGCAGGAGAGTCGTAACTCTGGCCTCGGAGGACGCTGATCTGGTTATGCGAGGTTGCCCATCGCGAACAGGTTTTTGGACCGGCACGGATGAGTCCTATTAGGCCTCGCCGACATAGGGACGATGCAGTTTCCGGCCAAGTAACGAATGTGAGCGGATTTCTTTTCCGGCCTCTGTGGGGCACTAGCAGTTTTGTGATATCCCTGGTTGCCGGTCATAAGCAGAGGTCGCGGCCGGGACGGCCGGTCTGGCGAACCAATCAGGTCGTGATGGTGATCGGCTTTCGTTCTTCACGCGGTAGAGCGAAATGCCTACTGGGCGGTAACGGTAAGTACAATCGCTTCCGGCGCGGCTCCTTCGTTGTCGCTGGTGCGCGAGCTGGCGGCGGAATCGCGAAAGAACAGCGTCGCCCCGGATGGGACCTGGGAGATCGTGCCTGAAGCAACCGCGGCAGCCTGCTTCGTCACGCGGGCAAAGCCAGACCGGTTATCAAGCGACCACTGAACGTTGGATTTGCTGGCCGATTCAATCGAAAGACTCCAGGCCTGCGTTGCGCTGACGGTGAGCGCCAAGCCGTTCAATGAAGCGGGTCCGCGAACAACGTTGGTACCGGTCTGAACAACGGAGGCAACAGGTGCCATCTGAACTCTGACGCGGGGCGGGACGGTAACGGTCAACAGGTGGGTCAGGCTGACTGAAGCGTTCTGGGCCTCTGCCGGGCGCGAGATCATTGCGCTGCCGAGTGCAAGTGCGACCAACATCGGGCGAAGAGCAGACATCTACCAGAGCCTCCAGTGACCTTGAGCCGAAGCTCAGGTGCAGAGTGATTTTTGCTTGAGGCACAATATGTACCTCGCTCTGTGACGTCTCCGTGAAGCGATTATGACTGTTTTGTCATTGTCGCTACCGTGCGCTAAGTCTATTCAGGGGAAGGGGTTGCGGGTGGGGAGCCGAACACGAAGCCCATTCCTCTTCGTGTGGCGATCTCGGAAGATGCTCCCGCTTTGTGGAGTTTCTTCCTCAGTCTGGCCACGTGCGCATCAATGACATTCGAGCTTGGGTCGAAGTGCATGTCCCACACCTTTTCGTGGAGCTCGTTCCGCGTGACGGTCTCGCCCGCTCTCAGCATCAGGTGCTCCAGGAGCTTCAGCTCCATCGACGTCAGAGTCAATTCCTCCTTGGCGCAGGTCACTCTCCGGGTAAGTCGATTGAGCGTGAGGTTTCCGACCGTCACCTGCTCACCTACGCGCTGGCCTCCACCAGCACCTCGCCGGACCAGCGTGCGCACCCTCGCGCGCAATTCCTCATTGGAAACCGGCTTCACGACGTAGTCATCGGCGCCGGCGTCCAGGCCCCGAACGATCGTCTCGGGGTCGGCGAGGCCCGAGTAAAGGAGAACCGGCGTACGCCGTCCGTTCCGCCTCAGCTCCTGGAGAATCTCGAAACCGTGGCGGTCTCCCAGCTGGAGATCGAGGATGATCCCGTCGTACTCGTTCACCAGGGCGAGCATTCGTGCTTCTTCGCCCGTGGAAGCTGTATCGACGGCGTACGCGTCGTCACGGAGTATGCGGGCGACCAGCTTCAGTATGGCAGCGTCGTCGTCAACTACGAGAAGGCGCATTTTCTTGTTTGGGCTTGAGCGAAGGACACCGGATGCGGTGATAACAACCGGAATGAGTCACTTGTATGCATTATGGCAGGAAAGTTCGCCCGGTTGCAGTGGACAAAAAACAAAAGCGGGAGAGAGCATGTGCTCCCTCCCGTTTTGTGTCCTGCCGGCAGGACCTCCTAGAACATTATTCCGAAGGTGATCGGAATGAACTTGAGAGAGCCGCCATTGCCTTGAACCTGGTTGTAGCGGGCCTCGAGGAACGTGTCGAATCCGCTCAACGGCATCTTGATGCCGCCGCCGACGTTCCAGCCGAAGTGGTTGTCTGATCCGTTGCCGAAGCCTGTGAGGTTGATCGCGGCGTTGTACCAGCCCGCCCCACCGATCAGGTACGGAGATACGCCGGTAGATGGGATCGAGTACACAAAATTTCCCGTGACACTGGTGAAATGGATGTCTCCGCCGCCCTGCTTGATCCCGAACCGGTTGTAGGCTCCGTCGACCCGGATTCCGAGCGGAATCATCTGGGGCTGGAACCCGATTGTGCCGGTGATGTTGAATCCGGTGTTGGTCGCGTCGGACAGGTCACTCACCGGCAGCGCCGCGCCGAGCGCAATACCGAACTGCACCGGCTTCGCCACTGACGACACCTGCGCGCTTGCACCAAAAGGCAGCGCGACAAGCGCCACGCCCGCGAGGGCAACAGCAAAAATTGAACGCTTCAAATCAACTCCTGGCTATGGAAGCGCCCGTGCCGCGCCGGTCGGCCGGTATTCAGACGCTCTTTCCGTTTAGCATCGATGGTCTCCGCGGGGAGACTCCATCAATGACGTCAATCGGACGAACTCGTGTCCGGCGGGGTAACGGGGGGAGTGACTGGAGCGGCAACCGTCGAGGGCTTCTTCACAGGCCTTCGCGTTGCACGCCGCACTGGCGCCGCGGGTTTGTTCTTGATGATGTACGACGGATTGATTCGCTCCAGACGCCGATCGCGCGCATCGTCCAGCGCGATGCGACAGGAATCGCGTTTCGGCAGCAGCAATGCCGTGCGTACTCCCTGGAGAGCGGCGGTCGCTTCAGCGTGATAGGTCGTTACCCGGGCGGAATCCGCCTTGAGAAAGGGAATACCGCAAACCTCCTCCACCGGATATTTCGGTCCGAGCATAGCCAGAACGTCGTCGGGGGAGTGGGGGAGAGCGGATGCCAATGCGATCGACAGGCTGGCTTCGGCAGCCGCGGACGCCGGGGTGAGCTCCGCGGCGACTTTGAGCCATACGCTATCCCCGGTCGAGATGCCATCGATAACGGCGCGTGCAAAGCTCTCGTCGGTCTCGATGCGCCGGGCGATTCTCGGCGCGCCAGCAACCTTGATCTCCGCGAGGATCGTTTCGGCGTTTCCGAGCGGAACGAACTTGCTATCCTTGCATGCGGACGCGGCAACTATTGAGAGCAGCGCAACCGCGGTCACTTGCCGCTGCACGCTTCCCGTACGCGCGCCGTATCGCTCGGCATCCAGATCGCGATGGCTCGCGCCTTCCGTTCCGCATCGCTTGCCCCCAGCACCGCCCCGAGCACTTTGACCGTCGCATGTGTCGCGCGCAGGGAGTCGATTACCACGCCATTGGCGCCCACGCCCGCCGCCTCGTTGCGGACGGATTTCAGCAGATCGCCATTGCCGTTATAGACCGAGTTGCCCTCGGCCGTAATCAGAGCGACTTCATAGTAATCGTACGG
>JBDTND010000070.1:0-10284 GCA_039933915.1 Gemmatimonadales bacterium
TTGTTCGCCGGACTCATCGGTGGCGCGTTCCTCTCGATGGCGTCGCACGGAGCCGACCAGCTCATCGTGCAGCGCCTGCTCGCCGCGTCGAGCCTGAAGGAAGCCAGAAAGGCGCTTATCGGGAGCGGCATTGCGGTCTTTCTGCAATTCACGCTGTTCCTGATGATTGGAATCGGTTTGTTCGCGTACTACGGCGGCCGTCACTTCGCGTTACCGGATTCGATCTTCCCCACTTTCGTCGTCGATGCGATGCCCGCTGGATTGCGCGGTCTGATCGTCGCGGCCGTGCTCGCCGCGACCATGAGTGCACACTCGGGCGCGCTCAATGCGCTCGCCGCGTCGACGACTCACGACATCTATCTTCCACTGACTGGACGCAGCGCCGACGACCCCCGCACGCTCAGAATGGCCAAGCTCTTCACGATGTTCTGGGGTGTCATCCTTCTCGTGATGGCGTTGCTCTATCCTGAACAGGGCACGCCCGTCGTAATCGTGGCGCTCTCCATTGCATCCTTTACCTACGGCGCTCTGCTCGGCGGCTTCTTTCTCGGAATGCTCTGGCGGCGAGCGAATCAGCGAGATGCCATAACCGGCATGGCGGTCGGGATTTTCGCGATGAGCTTCGTTGTTTTCGCGAAGCAGATGATGCCGTTTTTTCCCTCGATCAGGGGGACGCTAACGACCCTCTCGCACATCGCGTGGCCATGGTACGTGCTCATCGGCACATCCTTTACGATGGGAGTCGCCATAATTTCATCCTACACGCACCCCGCGCCCACTGAAGGAGATCGCTGGAAGTGAGCGAGATCTTAATTGGAGTTGACGGCGGCGGGTCGAAAACCCGAGTGATCGTCGGGACGGCCGAAGGCGAAATACTCGCGACGGTGGACGGACCCAAGTCCGCGGTCAGGCCTGGAGAAGCGGCGCGGTCGGCCGACGTCATCGCTGACCTGGTGCTGCGCGCCCTCAGCGAAATCGCGCAACCCGGCGCGGTAATGCCGCGGGTTCTCTACGCGGGTGTGGCCGGCACCGGCCGCGAAGAAGAGAGGCGAGCGCTGCATGCGGCGCTCGACGCCAGGGAGCTCGCGGAGGAAGTAGTCATCGATTCGGATGGACTCATCGCGATGTACGACGCGTTCGACGACCGCGCGGGCATTCTGCTCGTAGTCGGCACCGGCTCGATTGCATACGGCCGGAGTCCCGCCGGAGAGATCGTCCGCTGCGGCGGCTGGGGGCCAGCGTTCGGCGATGAAGGCAGCGGTGGATGGATTGGGAGACGCGCGCTGGGGATCGTTGCTGCGTCGAGCGACGGGCGCGAGCCGCCGACGGCGCTTCTCTTCCCGATTCTTGCCGCCACCCAGTGCGACGATGTGGAGGACCTCGTACCGTGGGCAGCCACCGCCGATGCGCGCGCGTTTGCATCGCTCGTTCCCGTTGTGTTCAGCACCGCGGCGGCGGGAGACCCGCGCGCGAACGCGCTACTTACGCTCGCGGCGGAAGAGCTGGTGCTTCACATTCGCGCGCTTTCTCGGCATTTATTTACCGACGAGCGCGCGGCGGTTGCTGTCGCGCTGAGTGGCGGATTGATGGACCGCGGATCGCCGCTCAGGAAGCGGCTGGAGCAGCGCCTGAAGTCTGCGGTGCCGGGAGCCCAGGTCCGGTCGGAAGAGGTCCTTCCGGCCCGGGGAGCTCTCCGGGCCGCAGCTCGACGAATTCACCTTCCAACCTAGCCATCACGACCGTGGCAAGGCAGTTCCCCACGAGATTGACGCTCGTGCGGGCCATGTCCATCAGCTCGTCGACTCCAAGAATTATCGCGATTCCCTCGAGCGGCAGCCCGAACGTGTGAAGCGTTCCCGCGAGAATGACGAGTGAGGCACGCGGAACCGCTGCAACCCCCTTACTGGTCAGCATCAGCGTCAGCATCATGATCAACTGCTGGCCCAACGAGAGCGGCACTCCCGCGGCCTGAGCCACGAACATCGCCGCAACGGCGAGATACAGCGTCGACCCGTCCAGATTGAACGAGTAGCCGGTCGGCATGACGAACGCCACGATTCGTCTCGGAACTCCGATCGACTCCATCGCCTGCATCGCGCGTGGAAGCGCGGCTTCCGATGAAGTGGTCGAGAACGCAATGAGGGCCGGCTGCTTCACGGCCTCGATGAAGCGGCGCGCTGGAACGCGGAAAATGATGACGATCGGCACGAATACGACCAGGACGAAGACAATCAGCGCGCCGTAGAGAGTGAGAACGAGCTTCCCGAGATTGATCAGCACACCGAGTCCACCGTGCCCAACCGTGACGGCGATCGCGGCGCCGATGCCGATCGGCGCGTAGCGCATCACGATCGCCGTGAACTTGAACATCACCTCGGCCAGCCCTTCGCAGCCGGCGAGAACGATCTCTTTCGGGCGACCTTTCACCTGCGACAGCGCCACGGCGAAGAGAATCGAAAAGAACACGATCTGAAGGACTTCGTTCTTGCTTGCGGCCTCGAAGAAGCTCTGGGGCACGACGTGCTCGAGGAAGCCCATCCCGGTCGGCGTCGCCTGCGCGAGCTGCTGTCCCTGCTCGGCCGACGCATGGATCGTCACACCGACACCGGGCTTCACGAGATTGGCGGCGCCGAGGCCGATAAAAAGCGCGATCGTCGTGACGATCTCGAAGTAGATGATGGACTTGAGCGCGAGCCGCCCCACTCGCTTCATGTCGTCGCCGTGCCCCGCAATCCCGACGACCAGAGTGCCGAATATGATGGGCACGATGATCGACTTGATCATCCTGAGGAAGATCGTCGACAACGGTTTGAGATTGATCGCGAACGCCGGGAACGCCCAGCCGACGATCACGCCGATGACCATGGCGACGACGATCCATGATGTGAGCGAAATCCGCCTCAGTCTGCTGAAAATCATTCTCGGGTTTGTTGCGGCGTGGGGATCAGTCCGCGCGACTGGCGGGAGGAGGACCTGAATCGACTGATACCGGGCCTGTACCGCGCCGCAGCGTCGAATTTCTGTAGCCGTAGGCGATGTAGGACGCGAGGCCGATCAGGAGCCAGATCCCAAAACGTTCCCACGCTCGCGTAGGTAAGCCGAACATGATGTAGATGCAAGCGGCCGCGCCGAGGATCGTCACCGGCCAGACGAAGGGCACGCGGAACGGGCGCGGCCGATCGGGCTCCGTGTGGCGCAGGACCAGCACCCCGATGCACACGATCGCGAATGCCGACAGCGTTCCGATGTTGGTGAGATCGTAGATCTCGTTTTCGTCGGCGAGGAGTGACCCCACGGCGACCGCTACACCGGTTACAAGAGTGGTGATGTGGGGAACGCGCGTCTTGGGATGAACCTTTGCTGCCCACCTCGGCAGCAGCCCGTCACGCCCCATCGCAAAAAAGATTCGCGGCTGCCCGTACTGGAACACCAGAAGCACGGCTGTGAGCGAGACGACAGCGCCCAGCGAAACGATCCAGCTGGCGGTCGAGAGTCCTGCCATTGTCAGTGCCTTGGCGAGCGGGTCGGCGGCTTTGAGCTCCTGGTAGGGAACCATCCCGGTCGCCACCGCTCCGACGATGACGTAGATCACGGTACAGATGGCCAGGCCGCCCAGAATGCCGATTGGCATATTGCGCTGCGGATTCTTGGTCTCTTCCGCCGCGGTCGAGATCGCATCGAAGCCGATGTAGGCAAAGAATACGATCGCGGCGCCCTGGTGAATCCCGCGCCAGCCATTCGGTGCGAACGGGACGTAGTTCTTCGTGTCGATGTGCATCGCTCCGACGACCACGAACAGCGTCAGCACGAGCAGCTTGATCACGACCATGATGTTGTTTGCGCGTGCACTCTCTTTAACGCCCCGCATCAGCAGCCACGTTACGGCCATAACGATGAGGAACGCCGGAATGTTCACCAACACCGGAATTCCCGCGAGGCGCGGCGCGGTTTCGAGCAGTGAGTGCACGGCGGGATCGGAGCTCAATAACGCTGCCCGATAGCCGTGAGTGGTCCACGCGGGGAGGGTGATGTTGAACGCACTGAGGAGCGAAACGAAATAGCCACTCCATGCGACAGCTACCGCCACGTTGCCGACGGCATACTCGAGAATGAGATCCCATCCGATGATCCAGGCTACCAGCTCGCCAAGTGTGGCGTAGGAGTACGCGTACGCGCTCCCCGCCTGCGGAATCATTGACGCCAGCTCAGCGTAGCAGAGCGCGGCAAGCCCGCACACCAGTCCGAGCAGAAGGAACGAAATGACGAGTGCCGGCCCGGCACCGTACCGAACTACCACCCCGGTGGGGAGAATCTCTCCCGCCGCCGCCGTCCCGATCGAGGAGAAGATTCCGGCGCCGATCACCGCGCCGATCGCGAGCATGATCAGGTCCCCAGCGCCGAGAGCTCGCTTGAGGGAGTTCGGGTGACCTTCCTCCGCCAGCAGTTCGCTGATCGGCTTCCGCGCTAAGAGAGACCGGATCATCTGGAATGGAAAAAGGTTACCGTGGCGGACCGCCTGGCCCGCCACGGCATGCTGTCATTGCGCAAAACTACGCGGCATCGATGCTCGGCACCCGCATGGCGTAGAACGACCGCCAGACGAATGTCACCGAGATGAGGAAGAACACCGCCGCCAGGCTGCGCGTCAGGAGCGCGCCCTTGTCCGCGGTGAGCGAGACGGCGAGCTCCACCGCGAGCAGCCCGAACAGCGTGGTGAACTTGATGATCGGATTGAGAGCGACCGACGACGTATCCTTGAATGGATCGCCCACGGTGTCGCCGACAACTGTCGCGGCGTGGAGCGGAGTGCCTTTTTGCTTCAGCTCCACTTCCACGATCTTCTTGGCGTTGTCCCATGCACCGCCGGCATTGGCCATGAAGATCGCCTGGAACAGGCCGAACAGCGCGATGGAAATCAGGTAGCCGATGAAGAAGTACGGCTCGATGAACGCGAAGGCGAGCGTGGCGAAGAAAACCGTCAGGAAGATGTTGACCATCCCTTCCTGCGCGTACTTGGTGCAAATGTCCACGACCTTCTTGCTGTCCGCGACGGATGCCTTCGCCGTGCTCTCGAGGTGGATGTTGGCCTTGATGAACTCCACAGCTCTGTAGGCTCCGGTGGTGACGGCCTGCGTCGACGCCCCCGTGAACCAGTAGATCATCGCGCCACCCGCAATCAGGCCGAGCAGAAATGGCGGATGCAGGATCGAAAGGTTGGCGATGAACTCCGGCTGCAACCCGTGCGTCAATGCGAGGATGATCGAAAAAATCATCGTGGTGGCGCCCACGACCGCTGTTCCGATGAGCACCGGCTTGGCAGTGGCCTTGAACGTGTTGCCTGCGCCGTCGTTTTCCTCGAGCAGGTGCTTCGCCCTCACGAACTGCGGATCGAAGCCGTACTCGGTTTTCAGCTGCTGGTTGATGCCGGGAATCTGCTCGATCTGGGACAGCTCGAAGACCGATTGCGCGTTGTCGGTGACGGGGCCGTACGAATCGACCGCGATCGTGACGGGACCCATCCCAAGGAATCCGAACGCAACCAGACCGAACGCGAACACCGCCGGGGCAATCATGAGCGCGCCAAACCCGAGTGTGCTCACGAGGAATGCGATCGACATCAGGAGCATGATCGCCATGCCGATCCAGTACGCGCTGAAGTTACCGGCCACGAGTCCCGACAAAATGTTGAGCGAGGCGCCGCCCTCTCGCGATGACACCACGATTTCCCTGACGTGCCGCGAATCCACGGAGGTGAATACCTTGACCAGCTCAGGAATGATCGCTCCCGCCAGCGTGCCGCAGGTGATCACCGTCGACAGCTTCCACCACAGCGAGCCGTCTCCCAAGTCGGGCAGCAGCATGTAGGAAACGAGATAGGTGGCCGCGACGGAGACCAGCGACGTCAGCCAGACCAGCGTGGTCAGCGGCGCCTCGTAGTTCATGTCGTCGGCGTTTACGTACTTCGCCTTGGCGAACGCTTCGTTCACCAGATATGAAAGTCCGCTCGCCACGACCATCATAATGCGCATCACGAAGATCCAGACCAGCAGCTGCACCTGCACCGCCGGGTCGCGGACGGCCAGCACGATGAACGCGATGAGCGCGACACCGGTCACGCCATAAGTCTCGAAGCCGTCGGCGCTGGGTCCGACCGAGTCTCCCGCGTTGTCGCCCGTGCAGTCCGCGATCACGCCCGGGTTCCGCGCATCGTCTTCCTTGACGTTGAAGACGATCTTCATCAGGTCAGCGCCGATGTCCGCGATCTTCGTGAAGATTCCACCGGCGATACGCAGCGCCGACGCACCCAGCGACTCGCCGATGGCGAAGCCGATGAAGCATGGTCCCGCGTAGTCGCCCGGTATGAAGAGCAGGATGAACAGCATGATCACCAGCTCGACGCTGATGAGGAGCATTCCAATGCTCATTCCCGCCTTGAGGGGAATCGAGTAGCACGGATACGGCTTCCCGCGAAGGCTGGCGAACGCGGTGCGGGAGTTGGCGAAGGTGTTGATCCTGATGCCGAACCACGCTACGCCGTAGCTGCCGGCGATGCCGACGAGGCTGAAGAACAGGATGATCGCGACCTTCATCGGTGCGAGATGCACCAGGAAGGCGAAGTAAAGCAGGATCACGAAGCCGATGAACAGCTCGAGAACGAGAATGAACCAACCCTGCCTGATCAGATATGTCTTGCAGGTTTCGTAGATCAGCTCAGAGACTTCGAGCATCGACTCGTGCACGGCCATGCGCTTCAGCTGGCTGTAAAAGACAAGCCCGAAAAGAAGTCCGAGGGCGCAGATCACGAGTCCGCCCATGAGAAGCGATCGTCCGTGAATTCCTCCAAGGAAGCTGACCTGGGAGAGGTCCGGAATGATGAGATTCGCCTCTCCTCCGGCCTTGTGCTCCACCGGAACCGGCTGGGCCGTGCCCGTCATTGCGGCCGCGGCAGCGCTGTCCGTCCGATTCCCGGAGACACCCTGGGCGCCCGCGACGATGGGGGCGAAGCTCGCGAGCAGCGACAAAACGAGAGTGAGCATGCTGACAACTACTCCAAACTTCCGATTCATTCTTTAATTCTCCAAGGGTAAATAGAGACCGTTCCGCGCGGGAACGGGCTCG
Organism: Gemmatimonadales bacterium; assembly: GCA_039933915.1. Taxonomy (GTDB): domain Bacteria; phylum Gemmatimonadota; class Gemmatimonadetes; order Gemmatimonadales; family Gemmatimonadaceae; genus UBA4720. The sequence goes on from JBDTND010000070.1 coordinate 7,120, forward strand.
TGCTCAGCGCGCTGGTGCGGATTCCACCTTGCGCCAGATGAAATAAACTGGAACGCCGAGCAGTACGATCACGAGCCCTGAGATGGCCTGAGCTCGCGTCTGATTCGCTATCAGCAGAATAAGCGCGATTGCCGACGCGAGAATGATGTACAAAGCGGGCAGTACAGGGTAGCCGACGACCTTGTACGGACGCTCCGCATCGGGGCGAAGCTTGCGGAGCCGAAACAGGCCCACCGTGGTCAGCGCGTAGAAAATCAGCGCTGCGAAAATGACGTAGTTGAGCAGCTGCCCGTAGGTGCCGGTGAGACAGAGGAGGCTCGTCCAGATTGATTGCGCGACGAGGGCCGCCGCGGGGACGCTGTTCTTGTTGAGCGTCCCGGCCTTACGAAAGAACAGCCTGTCGCGGGCCATCGCATAGTAGACGCGCGCCCCGGATAGAATCAGTCCATTGTTGCAGCCGAAGGTCGAGATGAGAATCGCAACCGCCATGATCGACGCCCCCACGGGGCCGAAGATCGTTTCAGCCATTGCGCTGGCGACGCGATCCTGCATGGCGAACTCCACCCCCCGCTGCATCACCGTCGCCCCGTCCTTTACGCCGTGCATGGGGAGGACGGTCAGGTACGAGACGTTGGCGAGAATGTATAGAATGCTGACCAGTCCAGTACCGTAGATGAGCGCCCGGGGAAGATTTCTCTGCGGATTGTGGACCTCTGCCGCGGCGAACGTCACGTTGTTCCACGCATCGCTCGAGAAGAGCGAGCCCACCAGCGCTGCGCCGAAAAGGATCACGAACGCCGGCGTGAACGAGACCGGATTGAAGTTCATGCTCGAGAAATTCGCTGCGATCGCCTCAGGATGGCGGCCGATGGTGAGGCCAAGCAGGATCAGCGCGGCGAGAGCTCCGGTCTTTACGACCGTGAGCGTCGTCTGCACGATCTTCCCCTCCTTGATCCCGCGAAGATTGACCCAGGTCAGAATCCAGATGGTGATCAGCGCGATCACCCGCTGGGGCGTCAACCCCATTTCGATTGGTGCGCCCGACGTGGCGAAATCCATCTGCGGAAACCAGCCGTACCTGTCTGGCGTGATGCTCGGCCACAGGACGCCGAGGTATCTGCCGAACGCGACGGCAACAGCGGCGATGGTTCCGGTCTGGATCACGACAAACAGCGTCCAGCCATAAAGAAAGCCCATGAGCGAACCCATGGACTCTCGGAGGAAGATGTACTGGCCGCCGGCGCGAGGATACATCGCCGCGAGCTCGCCATAAGAGAGCGCGCCGAAGATCGTGATGATGCCCGTGATGAGCCACGCCATCAGAAGCCAGAAGGGTGAGCCTACAGTCCTGGACATCTCCGCGGTGACGATGAAGATGCCCGAGCCGATCATCGAGCCCGCGACCAGCATCGTCGCGTCGGTTAGCGTCATCGCCTTGACGAACTCGCGCGACGCGGGGGGGGTATCGGCCGTGGCAGTCGTGGTGGTCAACTCTATCCCTCTAGTGCTGGTTGGCGCCCGGTGTCTTCCTCCTGCTTTGGGGGCAGAATGTATTGTCGCAGCCGGGCTTTTGCTAGGGAATCGGGCTAGAAAATGATCTCGATTTCAGCCGTGTCCCGCTTCGCCGTCCCATCGGCATGCACGCCGGGTCTGAACCGCATTGATCTCAGCACTTCCGCGACGCGCTTGTTGTAGTCGCCATCGCGCGTGGCATTGAACCCAATGAGTTTTGCGTTTCCCTTTTCGTCCACGTCGAAAAAAGCCTTCAGGTGAAAGCCTTTCACCGACTGTGGCGCCGGCATTGGCGGAATGAACAGATCTCTCACTGTCGGCGGATAATCCTTTCCGGGACCGCCGCCGGTTCCGGGACCAATGCTGCTTCCCTTACCCGTGCCTTCGCCGGATCCAACACCCCCGCCGCTGCCGGGGCCGGCGCCAGTCGTTCCCGCGTTCCCCGTTCCCTCCCCCGAGGCAGATGCGTTTACCTGCGGAGTAATCACTTGCTGCGCCGGCGACACCGGCGACTCCACTCGCGGCTTCGGCTCGGGAGGTTTCACCAGAGGCACCGTACGGGCGGTGACTTTGGGCATCGTCGTCGGGTCTGCCTTCACGCGCACGAACTCGACGCGCTCCTCGCGGGACCCCGGCGCGTTCATCCCGCCGCCGCCCCCGCCCGCCGGCCCCTCACCCCCGCCGCCGACGACATCGGGACGCGTGAAATCGGACGAGCCGACGATGGGCGCGAGAACGAGAAAAAGGATCAGTGCGTGCACCAGCAGCGACGCAATGATCCCTTTCCACCTGTCCTCTTCCTTTCTGCGCGGTAACTCCAGCCGCGGCGTGCGATAGCGCGTGACTACTTCACATCCTTCGGTGTCGTGGCAATCACCTTGACGCCAGCACCGCGCGCGATATCCATGGCCGCGATGACCTCGGAATACTTCACAGCCGTATCGCCTTTCACGAAGATGATCTTGTCCGGCCGTGGGTCATAGATCTCCTTGAGCTTCTTCGCGAGCTCAGCCTTTGGTGTAGGCTGCGAGTTGATCTTGAACGTATTGCCCGGGAGCACCTCGAGCACGATCTGCGACGGCGGTGGTCCCGAATTCGAATTGTCCGGCGTCGGATCAGGCAACTGAAGATCGATCGCCTTTCGCGACATCGGTATCACCATCATGAAGATGATGAGCAACACCAGCAGCACGTCGATCATCGGCGTGACGTTGATCTCGTTCGTGAGGCCTCTGCCCCCTCCTCCTGACATGGCCATTATTGCTTTCCTCCAGGTGCCGCCGGTGCGTTGAACATATTGTCGGTCTGAATAGCGGAGACCGTTCCCGGGCGCTGATCAGTGATCATCCCGGTGACGCGGACATCGTTGTGAGCCGCGATGTCGAGCGCGTCGAGCACCTTGCCGTACTGAAGATCCTTGTGCGCCTTCACGTAGAGCAGCTTGTCCGTCTCGCGCGTCTCGAAGATCGCCTTGAGCATCGGGCCGAGCTGCGCGTTGGGAATCGCTTTCTTGTTCAGGTAGTACTGGCCATTCGCGTCTATACCGAGAACCTGATCCTGGTCTTCCTCGGGGTGCGGCTTGAGATTGACACCCGTTGGCGGGATCGCCTGGAATCCGGCCGTGATCGCGGGGATGACCAGCATGAAGATGAT
>JBDTND010000071.1:0-10222 GCA_039933915.1 Gemmatimonadales bacterium
GGGATCGTCCCTTCGGATTTGAAGCCGATGTCGAGGACGACCATGTTGTCACGGATATCGAGCACACGGGACTTGACGATTTCGCCCTCTTCGATCGAGGCCATCGTCCCGTTGTACATCTCCATCATTGTCTCGAGCTCGTCCTGCGAATAATCGTCGTCGTCGTAGAGCTCGGGTCTCAGGTTGGCAAGCGGACGCAGCTGCGCCTTCTGCAGATCGCGCTTCTCGCGCGCGGTCAGCGTCGTGCCGGTAGCGGTTTGTGTGTCGGTGGGCGAGTCTATCATGTTGCTGGTTAAAGGGTTGAGTTCGATCGAATCAAGCCTTTAAATGTAGACGCTTCGCCCTGCGCGGTCAACTTGGAGCGTGTGCTCAACTCGAGTCGGAACTACTTGAGTCCCTTCGTGAGCAGGAGGATCAGCTCTTCGTCGCTCAGCCCCTCGAGAGCACCGATAGGAAGATCCATTGCGACCTCGCTTCCATCGTCGCACTTGAACGCGACCGTAACGCTCGCGGGCTTAACTCTGCGATCGGGAAGACCACCCGGCCGTATGGTTTCGAACGCTCTCCAGTCAGCGCCTGCCCGGTCCGTGAAACGACGCATTTCGGCAACCCCTCCAGATTGTCCTGTTTGACGAGCAGATGGGTTAAAAGCACCCCGTTTACGCGGAGCGCTGCTGCGATAGACTCACAATCTGTTCCACTTGCTCATCATGCGTCAGGCCGGTCGTGTCGATCACCACCGCGTCCCGGGCCGGCACCGTCTGCCGGGCGTCACGCGCATCCCGTTCGTTGATGCGTATCGTCTCGTCGTCGAGCAATTGCCCCGAGGCCGGCGTGCCCCGCTGCCGGAGCCGCCTGGCGGCGCGCTCCCGGGAATCAGCGACCAGGAAGATCTTGAGATCGGCATCGGGAAACACCACGGTCCCCATGTCCCGCCCATCGACGACAACGTTGTTGGTCTCCGCGGCGAGCCGAACCTTTTCGTTCACCCAGTTCCGAACGCGCGGCATCTGCGCGACCCGCGAGACGTTTCTGGTCACATCGTTGCCGCGAATCTCGTCTTCGATCGCCCGGCCATCGAGCGCCGGATAGAACGAAGTGCGGGCCGCCCGGAGCTCCACCGGACGCGCTGCTTCGAGAACGCCGGCCTCCGTCCACTTCGATGCGTCTTTCTCCGCGCGCAGCATCGCCGCGGTGGCCGCGCGATAAAGTGAGCCCGAGTCCACGTGGAGAAACCCAAGCTTTTCTGCCACCATCTGGGCGGTCGACGATTTCCCCGACGCCGCCGGGCCGTCGATCGCGATCACCGACGTCCGCTTCGTCATGCGGCGACCCGGCGAAGGTCATCCCAGAAACCTGGATACGACACGGCAACGCACTCCGGATTCGCCACCGTGATGCGATTCCCCGACGCAGCGGACAGCACGCCGAACGCCATCGCAATGCGGTGGTCGCCACGCGGATCGATCGTCCCCGACAGCTCGCGGCGCGATCCGTGGACGCGCAGCCCGTCGGGCAGCTCGTCCACCTCCGCTCCCACTGCGCGCAGATTCTGCACGACGACGCTGATGCGATCGCTTTCCTTCACGCGAAGCTCCGCGGCACCGGTGATCTCGAGATCCACGCCCGCGCCGGCTGCGACGCACGCGAGCAGAGGCAGCTCGTCGATGAGCGAAGGAACTTCATCTGCCGCGATGCGCGTGGCGTGAAGCGGAGCCGGGCGAACCTCGAGCGAGCCGATCTCTTCGCCTCCGCTGTCGGCGCGGGCCGTCTCATTGATGTCCGCTCCCATGCGCTTCATCGCTTCGACGAAACCCGAACGTGTCGGATTGAGACAGACATCCACCAGCGCAAGCTTCCCACCGGTCGCGAGCGACGCCAAGGCGACAAAAAACGCGGCCGAGGACGGGTCGGCGGGCACGCTGACCTCGATTGCCCCGAGACGGCGCGACGGACGCAGACACACCTGATTTCCATCGGTCTCGACGTCGGCCCCCATCGCGCGAAGCATTCTCTCCGTGTGGTCGCGCGACCGCGATTTTTCCGTGACCCGAACCTCGACGCCTGATACCAGACCAGCTAGCAGGATCGCGCTCTTCACCTGCGCGCTCGACGTTCCGGTGTCCCAGTCGACGCTGCGGAGATCCACGCCATGCACGGTCATCGGCAGGCCGTCGCCGTGCTCGAACTCGAATCGCGCGCCCATGTAAGTGAGCGGTTCCGCAATGCGCTTCATCGGGCGACGGCTCAGGCTGGCGTCCCCTTCGAAGCGCGCCGAGAACGGATGAGCGGCGACGACGCCGGCGACGAGACGAGTGGTAGTTCCACTGTTTCCGCAGTCGAGCGGTGTGCGCGGCCGCCGGAGACCTCGCAAACCTCCGCCCTTCACGCGCATCTCGGCCGAGAGCGGCGGAATCGCGGCGCCGAGAGCGCGAAGGGCTTCGGCGGTTGAGCGCACGTCCTCGGAATCGAGGATTCCGCGCACGAGAGATTCGCCCTCGGCCAGCGTCCCAAGAATCAGCGACCGGTGCGAAATGGATTTGTCACCCGGCACGCGAATCGTGCCGGACACCTTCAACGGAGCCAAGACTCGAGCGCCGTCGCCGCGTCTGTCTTCTCGTCACGGTACTTCACGATGACTGGAGTCTGGAGCGAAATGCCCTGGTCCTGCGCCCAGTCCGCTTTCACCGCGCGCGCCCCCGGCACGACGACGGCGTTCTCGGGAATGACCAGCGGCTTTCCACCCTCCGCGCGATGCACCGTCTCCCGCACCAGGTCGAAGACTGGCGTGCCTCGAGTGAGTATCACCCCCGCGCCGATCACCGCGCCTTTGCGCACGACCGTTCCCTCATAAATACCGCAATTGCCACCGACGATGACATCGTCCTCGACCACCACCGGAGACGCATTCACAGGCTCGAGAACGCCACCCAGCTGCGCCGCGGCGCTCAGATGCACACGCTCGCCCACCTGCGCGCACGATCCGACGAGAGCGTGGGAATCGATCATCGTGCCTGTGCCAATATGCGCGCCGACGTTGATGTACATCGGCGGCATGCACACCACGCCACTCGCGACGTACGCGCCGCGCCTCACGCTCGAGCCGCCGGGCACGATCCGAACGCCGTCCGCAATATTCAATCGTCGCGGCGGATAGGTGTCCTTGTCGAAGAAGGCCAGGGCCACATCGGCCTCCCTGGTTGCAACCGACATGTCGACGATCGCGCCGGCTCGAAACCCGAGGAGAATCCCGCGCTTGACCCATGGGACGGCGCGCCAGTCGCCAGTCGCGGGATCTTTTTCCGCTGCCCTCGCATTTCCTGCTTCGAGCGCGTCCAATAGCGCTCTCACCACGCTACGGGCTTCTTCAGGGAGCTGGCTGCCCGCCGGAGTAGAGGCAAGCGCATCGATGCGCCGTTCGAGGTCGCGGACGCCGGTAGCGCTCACGCAGTGAGCGCCCCGACGGAAACGAGAGCCGCACGCACCGTCGGCTCATATCTCTCGGCGAGGGACACCAGGGGAAGCCGAAGAACGTTGGACATCTTGCCCATCATCGCGAGCCCGGCTTTCACCGGAATTGGATTCGACTCGATGAATGCGGCTGCTGTCCACTCTGCAAGCTGATGATGAATGGCCCGCGCGGCATCAAAGGTTCCCGCAGCGCAGAGCTCCGTGAGCTGGGCCACGAGCTGCGGGGCCGCGTTCGAAGTGACTGAAATTACGCCGTCTCCGCCATCAACCATCACCTGGAGCGTGAGCGGATCATCTCCCGACAGGACCGAAAAACGGGCGGGCCGATGCCGGATGATCTCGCTGATCTGCGACGGATTCCCGGACGCCTCCTTCACCGCAACGATGTTCTCATGCTCGGCCAGCTCGAGAGTCGTCGCCGCTTCTATGTTGCTCGCTGTGCGTCCCGGCACATTGTAGACGACGATGGGAATGTGAACGGCGTCCGCGATCGCCCTGAAATGTGCGACGATCCCACGCTGCGGAGGCTTGTTGTACATGGGGGAGGCGTGGAGCAGGTGTGTCGCGCCCGCGGACTCCATCTCTCGCGACAGCGCAATCGCCTTCCTGGTGTCGTTCGATGCCGCTCCGGCAACGACCGGGACTCGCCCAGCGGTCTGCTCGACGGTGATCTCGACCACGCTGCGATGCTCGGCGGTGGTCAGCGTCGCGGCTTCGCCGGTTGAGCCGCACGGGACCAGGAAATGGACGCCGCTGGAGATTTGCCACTCGACAAAGGAGCGCAGCGATTTCTCGTCGATCTCGCCGGATTTCGTGAACGGGGTGACGAGCGCGGTTCCACAGCCCGCGAGCCGCTTCGTGTTCATCCGTTAAATCTACGCGGCTCGTGCCGCGAAGAGCGAGTGTCGCCTATCGCGCTGGAAGCTCGAGTACATCCCGCATGGTGAAAACTCCCTTCTTGCCGACGAGCCAGTCTGCGGCCTTGAGGGCTCCTTCGGCGAACACACGACGGTCGCGCGCGAGGTGCATAAGCGAGAGTTGCTCGAAGGTGCCGTCGAATACGAGCTCGTGGGTGCCCGGTACTGATCCGGTCCTGACGCTCGTGGTCGGGATGGGCCGCCCCAATGCATCGCTCGCGGCTTTTGCGATGGCGATGGCCGTACCCGACGGAGCGTCTTTCTTCTTCGAGTGGTGCGTCTCGACGATGTGGGCGTCGAAGTCTTCGAGCGTCCGCATCAACGTGCCGGCGTAGCGGGCGAGCTCGATCATTACGTTGACGCCGAGTGAGAAATTGGGCGACCAGATGAGCGGCGTACCCGTCTCGTTTGCAAGGCGCGTCACCTCCGACAGCGCGTCGTACCAGCCGGTGGTGCCGGCAACGACCGGCACACCCTCGCGCAGGCAAGCGCTTATGTTCGCCACGGCCGCGCCTGGCTGACTGAACTCCACGGCGACATCGGGCTCACCGAGCGAACGCTTGCTGATGCCGACACCATCCGCGCTCTCCCGTTCGCCGATGACAGCCGTCACCAGCCAGCCCTTCTCGAGCGCCAGGTCGCGGATCGCCTGGCCCATCTTCCCGTCACCGATGATCGCAATGGTGCGCTTGCTCATTTCCTCGCCGTTCCGAAAAAGGCATCGTGGAGTCGCTCCATCGCGGGATTGAGCTGATCGCCGTCTACAATCACGGTCAGATTTATTCCAGTCGCGCTCAGCGACATCATGTGAACCTTGATCCCGTCCAGAGCGCCGATCGCGCGGCCCATCGCCACGCTGTCCTCACTGATCGCCGCTCCCACGACGGCGACGATCGCGCGATCCCGCTCGACCGAGACATCTCCGAGCGCGGCGAGCTCCACCACCAGAGACTCGAGGCCAGTGGGATCGTCGACCGTTGCCGACACCGAGACCTCGGACGTCGCGACGACGTCGACCGATACGCCGTTCTTCTCGAATATCTCGAACACGCGCCTGAGGAATCCGCGCGCGAACAACATCTTCGCCGCGGCGACCTTTACTACGGTTATACCACCTTTGCCGGCGATCGCGCTTACGGCCCGCCGTGGCGCATCGAAAGTGATACGAGTTCCCTTCCCCTTCGGATCCCGCGAATTGTAGATGTAGACCGGAATCCCAAGACGCACCGCCGGCGCTATCGTGTTCGGGTGCAGCACCTTCGCTCCGAACGAAGCCAGCTCCGACGCCTCGTCGAAGCGGATCTGCTCGATCAGCTTCGAGCCTTTCACGACACGGGGGTCGGCAGTCAACATTCCGTCGACGTCCGTCCAGATCTCGATCGCATCGGCGTGGAGCGCGGCACCAAGCAGCGACGCGCTGTAGTCAGACCCGCCGCGCCCGAGCGTCGTCGTGATTCCCTTCGGCGTGCGACCGATGAAGCCTCCCAGCACCGGGACCCTGCCCTCCTGAATCATCGGCTGGATCACGTCGCGCGCCGCCTCGGCAATGGCATCGACCTGGGGCTCCGCGGACATGTAATTGTCGTCCGTCACGAATACGTCCCTGGCATCGACATGCTCAGCGGGAATGTCGCGCAGCTTGAAGAACGCCGCGACCAGATGCGACGACAGCTGCTCGCCGAACGCGGCAATCGCATCGAAGCTGCGCGGAGTCGCGTGCCCCAGCACCGAAAGAGCCTCGGCCAGGCTCGCCAGCTCGTCGAATGTTGCGCTCATCTCGGAAGCCACTTCAGATGCTTCGGCGGATGTGCCGAGCAGTTTCTCACACTGCTGGAAGTGGCGATCGCGGAGCGTCTCTACGCCTCGCAATGCGCCGATCAGATGTCCCTTCGCGGACTGCTCTCCGATCGCGAGCAGCGAATTGGTCGCGCCGCCCAGTGCCGATACGACGACCGCCGGCTGGCGGTCGAGACGGCCTTTGACGATCGCCGCGGTGCGCTCGATCGCCTCGGCATCGCCAACCGATGTTCCGCCGAATTTTACGACGATCACGCGGAGTCGAAAGCGCCGGTAGAGGCGAGCAGCTCGGCGTTCAGGACGGATCCGCCCGCCGCCCCCCGAACCGTGTTGTGTCCGAGGGCGACCATCCGCAGGTCGAGCACCGCGTCGCGACGAACTCGTCCGACGGTGACAGTCATCCCGTTGCCGGCGTTGACATCGCGTTTCGGCTGGGGACGATCGGACGCATCGGTAACGACGAGAGGATGATTTGGCCGCGTCGGAAGTCCGACCGTCGAGGCGAGCCCCTGCCATGACCTCATCGTTTCGATCGCCGATTCAGGGCTGGGTGTATCCTCGAAACCGATCGTCATGCAGATCGTGTGGCCGTGCTCCACCGGCACACGGTTGGTGTGCGCGCTCACCTTGAATGTCGCGCTCGTCACCTCGTCGTCCGCGTAGGTTCCGAGCAGCTTGAGCATCTCCCGCTCGAGCTTGGGCTCCTCGTCGGCGATATATGGAATCACGTTGCCGAGTATGTCGAGCGATGGCACGCCCGGGTAACCGGCGCCAGAGACCGCCTGCATCGTCGAGATAAAGAGCTGCCTGATTCCGAATTTCTGATGCAAGGGAGCCAGTGCGACCGCGGCAACGGTCGCCGAGCAGTTGGCGTTCGTCACGATCGCGCCGTTCCAGCCGCGGTGCTCACGCTGGCATTTGATGAGCGCGAGATGATCGCCGTTCACTTCCGGAATCACGAGCGGCACGTCCGGCTCCATCCGGAAATTCTTGGCGTTGCTCAGGACGAACTTTCCGGCCTTCGCAAACTCCGCCTCGACCTCGCCCGCGACAACCGCATCGAGCGCGGAGAATACGATGGGCGCGCTGACGACTCCCGGATCACAGGCGATCACGCGCCGGCTCTGAATCGCGTCGGGAGGAGGAGATCCTTCCAGCCAGCGCGTCACCTCGCCGTATTTCTTGCCGGCGGATCGCTCCGACGCCGCCAGCTCGGCGATCTCGAACCAGGGATGGTCCGACAGCAAGCGGACGAACATCTGCCCCACGGCGCCGGTCGCGCCGAGTACGGCGACGGGCCATTTGGCTTTGCGCTTTCCGGGAATTGGAGAAGTCATCTGGCGAGAAGTGTCCTGGCAAGTCGTTCGTACGTGTCGACGCTGGCTCTCAGCTCTTCGACATCGATGTATTCGTCGGGCGTGTGCGCGACGTGAATCGAGCCCGGCCCAAACAGCAGCGGCTCGCCCCAGTTCGAGAGCAGCGGAATGTCAGAGGTGTAGGCGACGGGTCCGGTCTCGAATCCCGGCACCGTCGCGAACCGCTGCGCCGGTATGTGCGATCCGAATTCCACATCGGCGTGTCCCTTCGCCCAGTCGAGCACCATCTTCCTGATCGGCTCCACATCTCCTGCGAGTCGGAACATGATCTCGGCTTCGGCGTGCGCGGGAATGATGTTCGCTTCGGTACCGCCTTTGATCGTTCCGATATTGACGGTGGTTTCACCAAGCACGGGATCGGATGGAAGTGGCAGCGTGCGCAGCGTCGGCAGCAGCTCGAGCATTGGCTCGATTGCCGAGACGCCGAGGTGGGGATACGCGGAATGGGCCTCGCGGCCGCGTGTGCGAATTGTCGCTCTGAGCGAGCCCTTCGCTCCGGTCGCGAGCTTGCTTTCGGTCGGCTCGCCGTTGATCAGGAAGCGACTGGTGGCGCGGAGGTTGTTCGCGGCGCGAGCGCCATCCGATCCCTTTTCCTCCCCGACGACGAACAGCACGCCGACTCGCTTCTCCCCGCCGGACACCAGCTTGTCTGCCGCGACCATCATCGCGGCCGCGATTCCCTTGGCATCCGAGGATCCGCGTCCGAAGAGTCGCGTTCCTTCCAGCCGGGGAGGCATGTACGGCGGAACGGTATCGAGATGCGTCGAGAAGGTGACGCCTCCGTCACCACCCGACCTCGAGCCCCAGATATTGGCGCGCCCCCGACTCACTTCCTGCAGGGTCACGTTCCAATTGCGCGCGACAAGCCACCGCGACACATAGTCGACGATGCTCGCCTCGGAGCCGGTCGTCGACTGAATCGCCAGGAGCTCGGCGGCGAGCGATACGACATCGTTCATGTGGGGAAGTTAGCGCCGCGTGAGAACGGTGTAAGTGCGGCGCGGCCACTCCGGGCGCGCGCCAGTCCGCGGCGCGTAGTCAGAGGGTCGCGTCGAGGCGTGTGAAATCCGATTTGCGCGCGTCATTATCGACGCCCTGGACTCGCTCAACGAACATGTGCTGGGCCAGCCGGTTCGCCTCCTTCACATAGGCGTCCTGATAGCGCTCTCCGATGTCGCCGATTTCGTGCAGCGTGCGGTTGCCCATCATTTTTCCCGCCTCCCGGAACGTCTTGAAGGCATCCTCTGATTGGCGGGCCATGACGATGTCGCTGACGAGTCGACGGTAATCGCTCTCTCGCGCGGCATCAGCGAGATCGGCCACCACAGTGACCGCCGGTGCAATGGCATCCTGCACGAGCCCGGCCTCGACGCCAAGCTGCGACTGATATTCCTCGAGCATTCGCTGGTGCTCCCGCATGTGCGGGATGTGCCGCAGGCACAAGTCGCTTAAGCGCGGATCCTCGGCCTGCTGCTCGTGGAGCTCGAGCGCGCTCATGAAAGCGCGGTGCTGAGTGACCGCATTGCCGACCTGGATTTTCAGAAACGAGCTTCCGTGTTCCATCATGAATCTCTCCTCATGCATTTGCTGCCTGGTGCCGGACTCAATCCCTCCTTGGAATGAGCAAGCGCCCGGCCAGCGGATCGACCGAAACCGCGACGGGTGTCCCCGGCAGGAGCTCCCCGTCGGCTTGAGCAGGCATTGGCGGCAGAGTTTCGATTTTGAACTCGCGGCCGGACTTATAGAAGAGGCATGGATCGGGGCTGAAATCCTTGCCGAGCATGCGGCGGAGAATCCGCATCGAGTCCCAAAGGTTGCGCGGCGAAAAGACACAGGCGTTGAGCAGACCGTCATCGTGAACGATCCCGTCGCCAAAGGCGACCAGGTCATTGAGGACGGCGCCGAAATTCGCGATGAAAACCGCTGAAGCGGAGCGAGCGTAGACGATGCCATCCACGGTCAGGCGTAGCTCGAACTTCCGGTTGCGGAGCACCGCCTTGTAACCGCCGATCACGTAGGCCATGAAGCCGAACCGTCTCTTCAGAACGGCCGGCGCTTCCGCGATCATCGTCGCGTCCAGACCAACGCCGACTCCGATGGCAAACCGGCGCCCGTCGCCCAGGCGCCCCATGTCCATGGTGGCTTCATTCCCCTGAAGCAGCATCGGGACTGCGCGGGAGGGGTTGAGCGGAATCCGAAGCGTCCTGGCTACGACATTCGCGGTCCCGCCCGCCAGCACGCCAAGCGGCGGTCCCTGGTGGGCGAGCGCGCCGAGCACTTCCATCACGGTTCCATCGCCCCCCAAAGTGAACACGGCGTCGTATTTGTGCGCATGAGCCTTTGCGATGACCGCGGCGTGCCCGGGCGCCTGGGTCTCCATGAGCTCGCACTCGACCCCCGCGTTTGCAAACGCCTCGAGCGCTTTGCGACGCAGCCGCGCACCCCGGCGCGAGGCCGGATTCACGATCAGCAGCACGCGTCCGATTCTTCTCGGCGCGAACTTGGTTGCGGTCGCTGCGCTCATCGTGCGTCCGGAAGAAAGTCTCGTTTGTGGTGCAGCGCCGCCCGCAGGCTCAGTCCGCGGAATTGTGCATGCTCGGGGCGGGGATCGAACCCGCATGGGATCTTATCCCAAGGGATTTTAAGTCCCTCGCGTCTACC
>JBDTND010000072.1:0-10124 GCA_039933915.1 Gemmatimonadales bacterium
GCGGGCTCTTTCCCGGTGAGATCGCGGCGCGTCTGCCCGATTGGTGGGGAAACGCCGATCGCGAGGACGAGTCGCTCAACGCGCACGAGAAGGATCTGCTGGAGTCGCACCTCGAGGAGCTGATCGGAAAGACTCCGGTTCGCTATCAGAAGATCTCCACGTCCGCCAACTCCGACGAGCTCGAGCGACACCTCGGAACCGCGATCGGCCCCGAGGGTGTGAGCGCCTTCGTCTTCAACTTCGTGGATCTGCTCACGCACGGCCGCAGCGAGTCGCAGATCCTGTTCGAGGTCGCGCGCGACGAGATCGCCCTCCGCCAGATCACCCGCCAGTGGTTTCAGCGGTCAGCGTTGTTCAGCGTGCTCAAGGAAGCATCCCGGCGAAAGATCTCCGTGTTGCTCACGACCGACCACGGCTCGATACACTGCAACACTCCGGCGACGGTGTTCGCCAAGCGCGACGCCAGCGCAAATCTCCGCTACAAGTTCGGCGAGGACCTGCGCGCTGAACGGCCGGACCAGGCGCTGCTGTTTACTGACGAGGACATGCTGCGGCTGCCGCGGCGAGGGGCGGGCGGCAACACGCTCTTGGCCACGAACGATTGCTTCTTCGTCTATCCGACGAAGCTGCGGGAGTACCAGAGCCGTTATCGTGGATCCTTCCTCCACGGCGGCGTGACGCCCGAGGAAGTAATTCTGCCGCTGGCGCTGCTCACACCGCGCCGGTAACTCGATTGAGCGCACCGCGCCTCAAACTCCTGAATGGAAGCAGAGCCCCGATCGCGGCTCGGAAGTCGAGTGGACACGCCAGTCTATAAGAAGCTTCTGCCATTCCTGCGCCCGCACGCCTGGCGCATGGCGATCACGATTGTCTGCAACCTGCTCGCGGCGCTGCTCGACGGCTTCGCGATCGCGCTGCTGATTCCGTTCCTCAACATCCTGTTCCACCAGCCCGCGACGGGAATGGAGAAGGGATGGGTGGCCAGGCTGATCGACGCGACCGTGGGCGGGAGAATCATCCCCGGCGACGAGATGCGCTCGCTGCGCAACGTAATTCTCCTCGTGATGCTGGCGGTGATCCTCAAGAATCTCCTCGTCTGGATCGCGGGGCAGTTCGGCGCGACGCTGCAGGAGTACGTGACCCGCGATCTCCGTAACGCCGTCTATCGCCACCTCGCGCACCTTCCGCTCGGCTACTTCACGCAGATGAAGGCCGGCCAGATTCTGTCGCGTGTGATCAACGACACGTTCGAGACGAGGCTGATTCTCACGCAGATCGTCACTCAGTCACTGCAGAGCGCATCTCTTGTTCTCGTCTACATCGCGATTCTGTTCAGCATCTCTTGGCAGCTGACTCTTGTCGCGCTGATAATACTTCCGCTTCTCGGACTTTCTCTCCAGCCGATGCTGAAGAAGCTGAGGCGGGGCAATCTCCGGAGAGGCAACGTCCACGGCGAGATGACCAGCGTTCTCCAGGAGACCATCGGCGGCATCCGGCTCGTCAAAGCGTCGGGCACCGAGAGGTACGAGGAGGCAAGGTTCGCCAGCGGCAGCAACAAGTACGCGATGAGCAGTCTCAAGCTCACCCGTCTCGCGCTGCTCGCCCCGCCGATAACCGAGATCATCGGCACCATGATTGCCGTGCTGGTGCTGTGGATAGGCGCGTGGCAGGTGCTGAGGAGCGGCACGATGACGGGCGCGACTTTGCTTGCGTTTCTCACGCTCGTGCTTCGCCTGCTTCAGCCGCTCAAGCAGCTCTCGCAGATGCGCACCACCGCCCAGTCGTCCCTCGCCTCCGCGGAGCGGCTCTTCGACATCCTGGACTCGCCCGCCGAATTCCAGCGCGATGCCGGCACGAGGGACAGTGCGGCATTCGATCGGGATCTCAGGTTCGACAATGTGAGTTTTTCCTACGGAGAGGGACCCGTTCTTTCGGGCATCGATCTCACCGCGAGAAAGGGGGACGTCATAGCGCTCGTGGGCCCCAGTGGCTCGGGAAAGAGCACGCTGGTAGATCTGATTCCCCGCTTCTACGAGCCGAACGAGGGCAAGATCCTTCTCGACGGTATCGATACCCGCGAGATCAGGCTCACGACGCTTCGCGCTCTCACGGGAATCGTGAGCCAGGAGACTGTTCTCTTTCACGACAGTGTCCGCAACAACATCGCGTACGGCGCGCCGGACAAGTACACTCAGGCTCAGATCGAAGCCGCCGCGAAAGCAGCCAACGCCCATGAGTTCATCGTGGAGCTCCCGCGCGGCTACGATACGCTCCTCGGCGAGCGAGGCACGCGACTCTCGGGTGGCCAGCGGCAGCGACTGGCGATTGCACGGGCCTTGCTCAGTGACCCTCCAATCCTCATTCTCGATGAAGCGACTTCCGCGCTGGATACCGAATCCGAGCGTCTGGTGCAGGAAGCGATAGACAGATTGTTGAAGGGCAGGACCGTGTTCGTGATCGCGCACAGGCTGTCTACGGTCACGCACGCCGATCAGATAGTCGTGCTCGATCGTGGCGAAATCGTCGAGCAGGGAACGCACGCCGAGCTGCTGGCGAAGCGCGGGGCGTACTCCCGGCTCTATACATTGCAGTTCGGCGGGAACGGAGAGGCCGATGATCCGGCCGGCTCTCCCAACCAAATGGCACCTTCAGCGGGTTAAGGGAAAATTGCACTCTTTATTTCTTCATTCGGGCCGTGAATGGTCAGGCACAGCGCGGCTGTTCGCGAGAGCCGCGCGCGGGATCTCGGAGCGGGGAGCGAAGGTCACGCTGCTGGTGGCGCCCGACAGCAACGTGCACCTGGCGGTATCTCCGCGACGCGAGCCCGGACAGCCTCGCCATACGCCGATCCCCGAGCCGTTCGAGATCATTCCATTTTCGACCGACGGCTGGTTCTTCTCGGCGGCGCGCAGACTCAAGAAGATTTTTCGCCGCTGGGATGCGGACGCGATCTTCGTCAGCACTGACAAGGAGCATCTCATCGCGGCCGCTGCGTGCTGGATGAGCAGCAACGGAGCCGTGGTGCGCTGGACTCCTGCGGGCAGAAAACTCGAGATGGGATTCGCGGGGCGCGTGGCCTCACGCCTCGCCAAAACGTCGTACCTCTTCGCGGGCGAGAGGGATCGCAAGGGCTCGACCGTGCCGAAGAATGCAGTCGATACCTCGATTGCGGAGATCGGAGTCGACGTTTCGACCTACCCGACGAACGGCGACAAGCCCACGGGTGCCGATGCAGAACCGGCCGTCGAGCAGGCGCCCAGGGAGGGAGGACCGCTCAAGTTCATCGTCTGCGTCTACGATCCGACGGCCCGCGGGCGCGCGGCCACCGCGATTCGTACCATTTCGATGCTGTCGCCCCGGCATCCGAATCTGCGGCTGATCATCGTGGGACCAGGCTCGGATGACGAAGATCTCCGCATGCAGGCCGCCGCGCTTCGGGTCCTGCACCTCGTCAGCTTTCTCGGCGACCGCGGCGACATGGTCGATCTGATGCGCGACGCGCACCTCGGCTGGGTCGTGGCGGATGGTGACACGGGTGTCTACGGGATCCTCGATCTCATGGCGATGGGGATTCCGGCTGTCGCGAGCGAGGGCGGCATCGCTCAGCGCTACATCGCGAACGGCATCAGCGGCGCGCTGTATCCGGACGACGATTCCGCATCGACGGCTGCCACCGTCGCGGGAATGCTGCAGAGCGAAGAGACGCGCGAGGCGATGGGGAAGGCGGCCCGGGTGAGAGTCGCGAGGGAATTTCCAGAGAGCAGCACGATCGAAGGCTTCGACCGCGCCGCCAATGCCGCGCGCACACGGGGACGCCGTTAGGCGGTGAGTCCCTCCAACCGCGGCTCCTCCGACGTAACGGCGGTGATCGCGGCTCACGATGAATCCGCGAACATAGAGGCATGCATCGCGAGCGTCGACTGGGTTCGCGAGGTGATCGTCGTAGAGAACGACTCTCTGGA
The DNA here is from genome assembly GCA_039933915.1 of Gemmatimonadales bacterium. Taxonomy (GTDB): domain Bacteria; phylum Gemmatimonadota; class Gemmatimonadetes; order Gemmatimonadales; family Gemmatimonadaceae; genus UBA4720. The sequence continues at coordinate 3,963 of JBDTND010000072.1, forward strand.
CGATACGGTGGACCGCGCGCGTGGCGCGGGGGCAACTGTGATCGCCCCGAAGTTCACGACTATCGGAGCCGCGAGAAACAACGCGATCGAGAGGGCGAAGACAAGGTGGGTTCTGGTCCTCGATGCCGACGAGCGCTGCACCCCCGAGCTGGCGGCGGAGATCGGTCAGGTCGTGCACAACCCGGGCGACAAGTCCGCGTTTCGCGTCCCCCGCCGCAATTTCTTTCTCGGCAAGGAGATACGACACGGCGGGTGGGGGAGCGACAAGCCCATCCGTCTGTTTAAGCGAGAGCTGCGGTACAACGCCAACCTCGTCCACGAGCACGTCGATGTGACGTCCGGAACGATTGGTGAAGTCAATAATCGGCTGCTGCACTACACGTACTCTTCGCTCGACCAGTATTTTGAGAAATTCGTGAGGTACAGCCGCTGGTGGGCCGAGCAGAACTTCGCGACGGGGCGGCGGGGCACGGCCGCTGCGATAGTATTCAAGCCGCCGGCGAGGTTCGTCGGGATGTATCTGTTGAAAGGCGGATTTCGCGATGGCGCTCGCGGACTCGTGCTTGCCTGTCTCGCGGCCGCGAGCGTGATGGCCAAATACGCCCGGCTCTGGGAACTATCGATCCGCAACGAACGCTGAGGTTCCGCAAACAGCTTGAGAATCCTGATCATCGGCAGCAGCAATAAGTGGCGGATGGAAAAGTGCACCGAGCGTGCTCTGAGGAGAGACGGCCACAAGACGCTTGTGATCGACGACAAGCGCGCCAACCGCATGATCGGACGCAAGCTGACACAGAAGTGGGCGCTCTCCCAGGCGCGGCGGTTCAAGCCCGATCACGTGATTCTCGGAAAGTGCCACGGACTTGAGCTCGATACGGTCCGCACGATCCTCGACGGCCGCCCCAACTCGATGTGGTACCACGATCCTCAGTGGCACAAGAGCACCTATCGTCCCGACATCGCGCACATAGTCGCGGTTGGGAAGATGACCCAGACATTCTTCGTCTCGGGCTTCGATGCGGAATGGAGAGCCCTGGGCCTGCCCGCGAAATTTCTTCCATCCGCGGCGGACCGCGACATCAAGCCTGTCCCTCCGCGGAAGAAGTTTCACTCGGACGTCAGCTTTATCGGCACCGGTTACGATCCTTCGCGTGCGGGATTCCTGCTCAAGATCGCCAAGAAGTACGATCTCAAGGTGTGGGGCAAAGGCTGGGAAGCCTGGCGCAAGCCGCTCCATTGGAGCGGACGATCCGTCGAAGGAAACGAGTTTGCCGCCGTCTGCTCGAGCTCGAGCATCTCGCTCGGCATCAATCCCGATCGCGCCAAGGGCGGAAGCACCTACACTTCCGACCGCACATGGATGGTGATCCTCGCCGGAGGATTCTATCTCGGACACGGAACTCCGGGCCTCACCGACATGCTGCGCGAGGGAGATCACTGCGCCTGGTACAAGGACATCGACTCGTGCATGCAGAAGATCGGATACTACATCGAGAATTCGGCGCAGCGCGAGCGCATCAGGCGCGAGGGACAGGTGTTCGTGCGCCAGCATCACACGTTCGACCAGAGAATTCACAATCTTCTCTCGGGCGAAGAGTTCCATAATCCACTCGGATGACCGGAGCCGCGTGAATCATCTCTTCGTGACCCAGGACTACGGACCCGACCTGGGTGGAATGGCGAGGAGACACGTAGAGCTGTGCCGGCGGTTCGGAGATGGTGAGGAGACCTCGATGAGCGTCTCGACAGTCGGCTCGCCCAACGCCGACGCGTTCGACCGGCACGAGGAATACAACATCTACCGCCAGCCATTTCCATTCGAGCGCGCCAACAGATTCTCGAACCAGCTGCGCTGGGCGCGCTGGATTACGTCGAGCAGCTCGCCCGATTTCGACGTCCTGCACTGCGGGAACATTAGACCCGTCGGCTACGGAGTGAGCTGGGCGCACCGCAAGATCGGCACTCCGTACCTCGTGTATGTGAATGGCGGAGATCTTTTGCGAGAGAGAGCGAAGGCATCGCGCAGCAAGCTCAAGCGGGTATCCGCGCGAGCGATACTGGGCGGCGCCGCAGGGATCGTCGCAACTTCGACTTGGGTTGCGCAGCTCGCGTCGGAAGTGATGACGGAAGTCGGAGTGGAGAAGCTGCCGGCGGTGGCAGCGCTCGATCTGGGTACCGATCCGGCACACTTCAATCCATCGCGCGACACTGGCGCCCTTCGCCGGCGCTGGGGCGTGGGGGAAGGACCGATTATCCTCACGGTAGCGCGGCTGGTGCCGCACAAAGGCCAGGATATGGGAATCCGTGCGCTGTCGATGCTGGCGCGCGATTTCCCGGACCTCCGCTACATCATGGTGGGCGAAGGGCATGACGAGATGAGATTGCGGGAAATGGCGCGCGAATTGGGTGTCTCCGACAGAGTCGGATTCGTCGGTCCGATGCGCGACGACGAGCTTCCAGAGGCGTACGCGACCTCCACGATTTATCTGGGTGCGTCGCGCGTGGACAATCAGATCAACGTCGAGGGATTCGGGATCTCATTTCTCGAGGCGGGCGCGTCCGGCGTGCCGTCCGTCGCGGGAGATTCAGGCGGAGTTCGCTCCGCCGTCCGCGATGGTGAGACTGGCATTGTAGTGCCTCCAACCGATCCCGATGCGATTGCCGATTCAATCCGCTCGCTGCTTCTGAACGCCGATCGCCGGAAGCAAATGGGACGCGCGGCCCGCCACGCAGTCGAGACGCATTACAACTGGGACCGCGTCGCGAAAGACACCCGCGATTTCACCTATCAGGTCGCCGGGCGCGGAAAGAAATGACGATCGCGCGGCAGCCTCAGATGGCGAAAAACACCGCGGCCGCAGAGAAACCAGCCAAGGCGGTCAGGAAGCCCACGTTCGCCCACCGCGCCGAGTATTACGCGATGCGTGCGACAATCCATGCGCTGCGTGCGGTGAGCTGGGAAACCGCCTGCAAATTCGGCGAAAGGCTCGGCGCGCTCGGCTACCGTCCGCTGGGAATCCGGAAGCTTGTCGTCGAAAAACAGATCGCCGCTGCGTTCCCGAATCTCGACCGGGCGGCCGTCAAGCAGCTTGCCCAGGAATCGTACCGGCACCTCGGCCGCACCTTCATCGAGACCGCGCTGCTCGATACCATCGGCAAGGACGGATTGCAGGAGCTGGTCGAGACCGTCGAAGGCTGGGAGGAGATCGAGGACGTGATGGCCAAGGGGAAGGGCGCCGTGTTGGTCACCGGCCACATCGGAAACTGGGAGCTGGCCGGCGGGTACGTCGCGGCGCGCGGAGTTCCGCTCGACGCAATCGTGCGCGGGATGGCGAACCCGCTGTTCGACGCGTACATCAACCACACCCGCGAAAAGATCGGAATGACTGTGGTCCACGATTCCGAAGCCGTGAGGCGGACACCACGGTCGCTGCGCGGCGGCCGGGCGGTTGCGTTTGTGGCCGATCAGGGCGTGATGGGGCTGGCGTCTACCTTCGTCCCGTTCTTTGGAAGGCCTGCCAAGACGCCCCGCGGCGCGGCGGTATTCGCCTTGCGATTCGAGGTGCCGGTAATCTTCGTCGTGGCGCTTAGAAAGCCGAACGGACGGTATCGGCTGATCGTCGAGCGGATCGAAGCAAAGCGCACGGGCGACATGGATAGCGACGTAGATGGAATCGTCAGGACGTTCACCGAACATCTCGAGAAATGGGTACGCGCGGTGCCGGCGCAGTATTTCTGGCAGCACCGCCGATGGAGACGGCAGCCACCGGACACGCCGCCAGAGCTGCGTGATCCGTCGGCATAACGACAGAGGAGGACGATGCTCGATCCCAAGCAGCGGCAGAGGTTCATGCGCGACAACCGCGCGCGCCTCGGCATAGGGATAGTCATCGTCATGGCCCTCGCGGCGATTCTGGCGCCGCTGATCGCGCGGCAGAATCCGATAAGCATCGACCTGCTTCACATCCTTCAACGGCCGTCGGGGGACCACTGGCTCGGTACCGACATCCAGGGACGCGACATCTGGTCGCGCCTCGTTTTTGGCGCCCGCGTGTCGCTGACCGTGGGACTCATCTCGCAGGGGATCGCGCTCACGCTCGGCGTCACAATGGGACTCCTCGCCGGATTCTACGGAAAATGGGTGGACGAGATCGTGATGCGCCTCGCGGATGTCACACTCGCGTTCCCGACGCTGCTGCTGCTCATCGCGATGGTCGCTGCGCTCCAGCCGTCCGAAGGTGTCGTGTTCGCAACGATTGGAATCGTCGGCTGGGCGGGAATGGCGCGGATTGTCCGCGGCCAGGTGCTGGTCGTGCGGCAGCTCGAGTACATCCAGGCGATCCGGGCGCTCGGGGCCGGTGATCTGCGCATCATGCTGCAGCATGTGCTGCCGAACGTCATCGCGCCGGTTGTGATCGCGGCGACTCTTGGAGTCGCCGGCGCCATCATGGCCGAAGCGGCGCTGTCATTTCTTGGACTCGGCGTTCCTCCGCCGGCGCCGAGCTGGGGATCGATGATTGCCGACGGTCGCGATCTGGATCAACTTCGACGCGCTCCGTGGACATCGGTATTCCCAGGCGTGGCGATCGGAGCGGCGGTCCTGGGATTCAACCTGCTGGGTGACGCGCTGCGCGACGCGCTCGACCCCCGGCAGCACTACAGGGCGAAAAAGGAGGCGTGAGGATGGTCCGAGTGTCGTGGTCGCTGGTGGTGGCTGTCACCTCGATAGTGTGCTCCTCTCCAAAAAACGAGACACCCGCCGCGAAGGCGGCCGAAGTCCCGCCGAGCGCGGTTACGCTTGGAATCGAAGAGGTGGCGCGCGGCCTCGACAACCCCGTCTATGCGACGGCGCCGGCCGGGGATGCGCGGCTCTTTGTCGTCGAGCAGCCTGGTCGCATCAGGATCATCGAGAATGGAACTCTTCTCGACAAGCCATTTCTCGACATCAGGAGCAAGGTCGGCTACGGAGGCGAGCGCGGACTGCTGAGCGTCGCGTTTCATCCGCAGTACCGCGCCAACGGATTTCTCTTCGTCAACTACACGAACAAGAAAGGCGATACACGGATCGAGCGGTACAGTGTTTCGCTGGCGGATCCCAATACCGCCGATCCAGCTTCCGCGAAGCTGATACTTGCCATCGATCAGCCGCACGCGAACCACAACGGCGGGCACAATCTCTTCGGACCCGATGGAATGCTGTACATCGGGATGGGAGATGGCGGCAGTCAGGGCGACCCGCACGGGAATGGACAAAACCGCAACGCTCTGCTCGGGAAGCTCCTGCGCATCAATGTCGATCGCGGCGACCCGTACTCGATCCCCTCCGGAAATCCTTACGCTGCAGCAGGAGGAAAAGGCGAGATCTGGGCGCTCGGTCTTCGCAACCCGTGGCGTTTCGCGTTCGATCGCATCAATGGGCTCATTTACATCGCCGACGTAGGGCAGAGCAAATACGAGGAGATCAACATCGCGCCGATGCAGAGCGCGGGAATCAACTATGGATGGAACGCGATGGAGGGACCCGACTGCGTCAGGGTGCCGCTCTGCAACAAGTCAGCGTATCACGTCCCGGAATTCTCCTACGACCATTCGGATGGGACGTGCTCGATCATCGGAGGATTTGTGTATCGGGGCCGCAACATCCCGGAGGTTCAGGGCGAATACTTCTTCTCCGACTACTGCAAGAGCTGGGTACGGAGCCTCAGCTTCGCGAACGGCAGAGTTGGAGCATCTCATCATTGGATCGACGACGGCGGGCACGGCAGCATTGTTTCCTTTGGAGAAGATGCCCAGGGAGAGTTATATATCTGCAGCTCAAATGGACGGGTTTACCGAATCATAAAGACCCCAGGGAAAGGCGGCTCGTAGACCCTTCTCGCGCGTTCACCTCAACACGAGGATGACAATGCTGCTCCAGACTACTGCTCAGGTCCCTGTTCAGACCGTCCCGATCCAGACGCGGCCCTCCTTTACCGACTCGGTGATGAATTCGTTCACCGATGCGTTCACGATGATCCTGGGCGCAATTCCTCGAATACTCGGCTTCATCGTCGTCGTGGCGATTGGCTGGTTCGTGTCATCGCTGCTTGCGCGCGCTGTCCTTGGACTGCTGCGCGCGATCCGGTTCGACGAGTTGATGCAGCGATCGGGACTTGGCGACTT
>JBDTND010000073.1:0-10094 GCA_039933915.1 Gemmatimonadales bacterium
TGGAAATCCGTCGGAAAATCGGGACAGCGCTTCACGCGTCCCAGCGGATCGATGTGAATGGTTCTCATACCCGAGCGGCACGGCTCGGTGATTTCGCCGCGCACGTAACGAGGGATCTGATCCAGATAATAGTCGGAGTTCGTGATGACTCCGCGGTGTTTTCTCTTGAACTCGAGGAGCTCGCGCACTGTTTCCTCGAGCTGCCGGGTCTGGTCGCGCTCGATCAGACCGTCGGTGTTTCCATTCTTGGCGTCCGTGTAGCAGCTGAAATTGACGCCGGCACCGAGCTCTCGCGCGCGCGTAACTATGGGGAGCAGCTGATCGAGATTGTCGCGCTTGATCACCGTGTTAAAGCGGATTCCGGTGATCCCTATCTCACGCATCCGTGGAACCGTGCTCATGATCTTGCCGCTCAGGCCGGGAATTCCGCGGGCGAGGTCATGGCGCTCGTCGAGGTAGTCGAGCGAGATGTTGAACTGGTTGATGCCGGCCTTCCAGATCGAGCGCGCCCGCTCCGGCGAGAGCATGCCGCCGTGCGTGATCAGCGTCATGTACTTGAGCCTGACCGCGGCGTTGACGCCGGCGATCAGGTCTTCCAGGTCGCGTCTGAGCGTCGGCTCGCCACCGGTGAAGGTGATGACCATCGGGTTAAAAAAGCGCGCCGCGTCGGCGAAGCTCGTGACCTCAGCCGCCTTGGCCGATGGATCGGTTTTCCAGTAGTCGCAGAAGCCGCAAGCAGCGTTGCACCGCATCGTGACCTCGAAGTGGACGAGGACCGGTCTCCGCGTCACGGTGAGATACGCGTATTTGACCAGAAACACCGGCACGTGCCATGGCTTGAACTCGCTGGTGAGCATCTCAGCCGGTCATCGGCAGATGCAAGCCGTGCTTCCGCGCGGTCTCGATCGCTTCGGGGTACCCGGCGTCGGCATGCCGGGCCACACCCGTGCCCGGATCGTTCGTCAGCACTCTCTCGAGGCGCACCCGCATCTCGGGGGTCCCATCTGCGACGATGACCTGTCCGGCGTGGAGTGAATTCCCGATTCCAACTCCGCCGCCGTGGTGAAATGAGACCCACGACGCGCCGCTCGCGACGTTGAGCATCGCGTTGAGCAGCGGCCAGTCAGCGACGGCATCGGTTCCATCCCGCATTCCTTCGGTCTCGCGGAAAGGCGACGCCACGCTTCCGGTGTCGAGATGATCGCGACCGATCGCAATCGGCGCTGAAATCTCGCCGGAAGCGACGAGATCGTTGATGGCGACGCCGAACTTTGCGCGATCGGATTGACCGAGCCAGCAGATGCGCGCCGGGAGCCCCTGAAACTTTATGCGCTTCTGCGCGAGAGAAATCCAGCGGCGGAGATGCGCGTCGTCTGGAAAGAGCTCGAGAGCGAGATCGTCGGTCCGCTCGATGTCCTTTGGGTCGCCGGACAGCGCCACCCAGCGGAAAGGACCCTTCCCTTCGCAGAAAAGCGGCCTGATGTACTCGGGCACGAACCCGGGGATGTCGAACGCGTTGCCCAGTCCGGCGTCGAACGCGACCGTTCGGATGTTGTTGCCGTAATCGAACGTGACAGCTCCGCGCTGCTGCATCTCGAGCATCGCCGTCACGTGCATCACCGCGGACCGGGTCGAGCGCCGGACATATTCCTCCGGATCTGCCGCGCGCATCTCCAGTGCCTCGGCGAGGCTGATTCCGGCGGGCACGTAGCCGTTCAGCATGTCGTGCGCGCTCGTCTGGTCGGTGAGAACGTCAGGAGTGACGCCCCGCCGCACAAGCTCGGGGAGAACATCGGCGGCGTTGCCGAGCAGCCCAATTGATATCGCCTCGTGCCGGTGCGCTGCGGCGGCGACGAGATCCAGTGCTTCGTCGAGATTCTGTGCTCTTCGGTCGAGATAACCCGTGTTGAGCCGCTTCTCGATTCGCGACTCGTCAACTTCTATCACCAGCGCCACGGCACCCTGCATCGTTGCCGCGAGTGGCTGCGCTCCGCCCATTCCACCCAAACCAGCGGTGAGCACAAACAGCCCGCTGAGAGTTCCGGCAAAATGCTTTTGCGCGACTGATCCGAGCGTCTCGTAGGTGCCCTGCACTATTCCCTGCGACCCGATGTAGATCCACGAGCCGGCCGTCATCTGGCCGTACATCATGAGTCCCTTCCGCTCCAGCTCGCGGAAATGCTCCCACGTCGCCCAGCGTCCCACGAGGTTGCTGTTGGCGATGAGAACCCGCGGCGCGCTCGCGTGCGTGCGAAAGACTCCCACCGGCTTGCCACTCTGGACGAGCAACGTTTCGTCGGAGCCAAGATTGGTCAGCTCGCGGACGATCGCATCGTAGCACTCCCAGTTGCGAGCCGCCTTTCCCGTTCCACCATAGACCACGAGATCTTCCGGACGCTCGGCGACATCGGGATCGAGATTGTTCATCAGCATTCTCAAAGCGGCTTCCTGCTGCCAGCCCTTGCACGAGATGCTGGTGCCGCGAGGTGCTCTGACAGGTCCGCGCACTCCCGCGGCTTGCTCGAATGACTTCGGGTCGTACTGAACTCTCAGGTCTGTCATGTGACGGATCCGATATCGGTGAACTGCTGATCCGAAACCGCCGCCATCAGCGCGGCGATGTCGTCGCTCAGCACGCGGTCGCCCTCGAGTCGCTTCACGATTGCTCGCACTCGCTCATGTGCCGTACGCACTCCCCGTCCCGGACGCAGCGGTGCCCTGAAGTCGATCGCCTGAGCTCCGCACATCAGCTCGATCGCAAGAATGTTTTCCAGGTTGCGAAGAACGCGCCGCGCCTTCCACGCCGCGCCCATTGCCATTGGGACGACATCTTCCTTGCTGCCGTCCGTAGGGATTGTATCTACGCTGGCGGGATGGGAAAGCACCTTGCACTCGCTCGCCAGGGCCGCGGCGGTCACCTGAGCCATCATGAATCCGGAGTTGATTCCCGCCTCGGGGGAGAGAAACGGCGGCAGTCCCTGGTTGAGGTCGGGGTGAACGAGCCGGTCGATACGCCGCTCAGCCATCGTCGCCAGGTGAGTCAGCACGATCGCGAGGAAGTCGAGCGCCATCGCGACGGTGAGTCCGTGAAAATTCCCGCCGCTCAATGTCTCGCCATTCTCGAACACCAGCGGGTTGTCGGTAGCCGCGTTGATCTCGCGCGAGACAGCGTTGTCGATGAAATCGAGCGCGTCGAGAACAGGGCCGTGCACCTGCGGCATGCAGCGCAGGGCGTATGGGTCCTGCACGCGCGGATCGCCGTGTCGATGGGACTCGCGCAGCTCGCTATCCGCCATGAGGTCGCGCAGCAGCGCCGCCGACCGCAGCTGACCCCTTTGGCCGCGCGCTTCGTGGATGCGTTCGTCGAACGCGACAGGCGTTCCGAGCAGCGCCTCCAGGGACATCGCGCCGGCGACATGGGCCGTCCGCCACAGACCGCGCGCGTGGACGAGCGCAATGAGCGCTACCGCGGTGTGCGCCTGCGTCCCGTTGATCAGCGTGATCCCTTCCTTGGGAGCGAGCACGACGGGCTTTGCTCCGATTTCTTTCAGGATTTTGGCGGCCGAATCCTCGCGATCTCCCTTTATGAGCGTTCCCTCACCGATCAGAGAGAGAGCGAGATGGGCGAGAGGCGCGAGGTCTCCGCTTGCTCCTACGCTCCCTTGCTCCGGGATCGGCGGATAGACGTCGGCGTTCAGCATCTGCAGCAGCAGGTCGACGAGCTCCGGCCGCGCCCCGGAGTATCCTTTGGCGATCACGTTTGCGCGGAGAAGCATCATCGCTCTTGCTTCGGGCTCCGGCAGCCTGTCCCCGACTCCGGACGAATGGCTGCGCACGAGATTCACCTGGAGCTCGGCAAGTCTGTCCGGCGGTATCGCGATCTCGGAGAGTTTTCCGAAGCCGGTGGTGACGCCATATACGACTTCATTTCTCGCCACGATGCCATCGACCACGGCGCGCGTGCGAAGCATCCGCTCACGCGCTTTCGGGGCGAGTCCGACGCGAAGCCGGTCGACCGCTACTCCATACGCTTCCTCGACGGTGAGCGAGTCACCGTCGATCAGAAGTTCGTCTGTCATTTCTTTTTTCGAGGTGAGCGCTTCTTCGGCGCGCGAGCTTTGCGGGTCGATTTGCGCTCAGGCTTACCAGCTTTGCGGGGCGACTTGGCTTTCGCCTTCGTTGCTCGCGAGCTCGCGACCTCCTCGACGCTCCTCAACTCGCCTGCTGACGGATCCCAGCGCCATCCGCCGGCGCCCGGCTTTATCTCGACTCCGCCGAGCCAGCGGGTTTGTTTGTGGATCTGCTGCCAATCTTTTTTTCCGGCCAGCACCTCGCGGCCCAAAGGCGTCAGCTTGAGCTCGCCTTCCACGAATTCGCGCGACCGTTCCGTCGTCGGCGCGATCACAGCGGAGCCGTCCTTCCATGTTACGAGCGCGTCTTTTCTGCCGCTGAGTCGCTCCAGATAAGAGTAGAACACGAGATCGCCAAGGAAGATGCTCTCCTGCTGTCGCGCGACCTCGAGAAACGCCGCGACAGGAGTGTTGTGGCCCGCTTCAATCGCGGTCAATGCCTCGCGCTCGGAGCGGGACAGACCAGTGACGGTCGACGGAAACTCCTCGAGATGCCGGCTAAAAGCGCTGGCGAGATACTTTATCGCCGAGGTGCTCTCATCCAGCAGCTTCGCGATCTCGCGCGGATCGGTTGATCCGAACGCTTTCCACGCGCGCTTCCCCAGCTCGAGCTGCTCTGCAGTCACACGCGGTCGCGCTGCGTCCAGCTCCTTGAGCTGCGCCGCCGAAAGCGGCGGAATGTATCCGTCGACAACTATGACCCAGAGCTTCTTCCCCCGCCCAGCCCCTCGCCCGAAGAAATCGAGCAGCTGTATGAGCTGCAGCTGGTCGTAGAGGTCGTCCTCGAACCAGAGCACGATCTCGTCGAAGTAGTCGAGGTGCCTGATCACCCGGTCGCGCTCGACGAAGTCTCCGCTGACGTGCGGGAAGTCGCCCCAGCCCTGGTCAGCGATGAACTTCGCGCGCTCCTTGCTCAGCGCCTCAAGCGAGAGCGACGTGTCGACAGGTCCTTCGTGGAGCACATCGCGCCAGGCGATGATCTTGCCCTCGACGCCGGCCTCGCTGAGAGTGCCGGCGGCGCTGTCGCCATTGGTGATGTTCAGACGCTGGGTCACCGTCAGCGTGTTATCGGACGGTATGTCTGCTTGTCATAGTTGAATTTTAGGTCGGGCTCCGCGTTGAGGGCAATGAAGAAGCTGAACGCAAAGTTTCCGTTGGAAGCTTGCGTGAAGGAGAAAATCGCCCTCCAGTCGTGAAGCTGCCGCTGCAAGGTCACCATGTGGCTGCCGAATTTCCTTGCCTGAAAGTCATAATTCGTATTCCAGCTCCCGCTCCACTTGGGCGTCAGATGAAAGTTCATCGCCGACTGCAGGTTGTCGCGGGACGGCACGCGGATGAACGGCGAGCCGCCGATTCCACCCGGAAGCGGCGCCGCCGCACTGGCTTCCGCCAGCGCCTGGTCGAGGCACCGCTGGTAAACGATCGGGTTCGCCAGAAGAGGCTGGCAGCGCTCCTCCGCGAGGTTCTGATCGATCACGACTCCGTTTCCGGTTGGGGGACGTTGCCGGGTCGAGCTGTACTGCAGCGTCATCTGCCAGCCCTGACCCTCGGGAACCGAATACTGCCGGTTGCGAGCCGTGATGCCGGCAACGGGCGTATTCGCAACGCGATTCGCGAGCGCATCGTCCGCGCTTGCTTCCGTCCTCTCGATCTGCGGATTCGTCCCCGGAACCGCCCGGCCGAAAACTCGCGTCAGCGCTCCGAAGATTCCGGATTGGCTGTTCAGGGTCAGCGACGCCCCAATGTCCGTCCGATAAGGCTTGAACCGCGCCGAATCGCTCATGAGCTCTCCCTGATAGAGCGACCAGCGGACGTTGCCCCGGAAGCCCGGAATCAAGTCCGTCGCCACACTGGTGTTGAAGTCCGAGGTAGAGAAGCCCGAGCGGTGGGTCTTTCGCGCTCGCTCGAAATCATAGGAGAGCGAAGAGAAGTCCATCGACAGAACTTTTATCTTCTTCGGTTCTGCCGTGCTGCTCGTGTCCGTGCTTTTCAGCTTCGCTTCGAGTACGTGGTTGAGCCCCAGGGATATCTGATTCTGCGCGAATGATCCGAGGAAGGACTGCCGGCTCTGGTTAGTGGCGCGCAGGAATTCTGTGCTCAGGTTGCCCGTCGGGGAGTACGAATAGGCGATGCTGGCATTGATCGAGTGGCGGAACCGCGAAACTGGCCCGAACCCCGGGAATAACGCGAACAGCGTAGGAGACGCAGAGAGTCCCATGGACGGGCGCTTCGATTGGTGAACGAGCTGGCCGTCGCTCAGGTGGGATCTGACCCAGAATTTGTGACTCCCGTCGACGTTTTGAAATGAGAGTGTGGGCGTCAGCTTCAATGAGCCGTGCAGCAGGCTCGGAAGAGAGAACCCGGTCTGCCAGTCGATGTCAGTGTCAAAGGTCTTTGCGAAAACCCTGGAATTCCTGACAGATGAATCGTTCGGATCACGGATGACGAATGTCTGAGGCGCGTCTACTTCGTTATCCGTCATCGAGAAGGAATTCGTCCAGGTGAATCCCGCAATTGTCAGCGGCGTGTTGAAATTGGAGCTTGCATTCCGAAGATTGCGCTTGAGGCGAACGCTGTCCGTGACACCGGTGGGACCGGTGAAATAGCGATACATGAACTCACCAGTCTGGTCGATGTTGAAGTGCTGGTCTGTTCTGAAGTCGAATCCGGGACTCCATTGGAGCCAGGATGTCGGCGAGAGCGTTGGAACCGTGACGTTGAAGTTCGGGAAGCTCTGCGCCACTTCCGCTCGGCCCGGATACTGTGTGCGCGAGCCGCCCAGGCTGAGGGCAGCGGGGCCGATCTTGGTGGAGTAGTTGGCCGTCGAAGCAATGGTTGCAAGGACCGCCGCCGGTATGAATGCCGTGGTCCGCTGGATGAATGTGTTGGTGACGTAGTTGATGTTCGTGCTGAAGCGCGTATTCTGGGAAAAGTCCTGCGAGTGAAGCCACGTCAGACCGGTGTTGCTCGAGCCATCGCGCTGGCTGTGACGGAACAGCCTGACGCTGCCGGTCACGAAGCGATCGAGCCAGCGATAGTTGAGGTCTCCATTGAGCCGCACCCAACCCGGATCTCCATCCGTCGACCTGGCTCCGCTCCGCCAGTCGAGCGCGAAGCTCGCATCCATGTAGTCGCTGAAAGCGAAGTAGTAGCCGAGATTCTCGAGGTGGCGCCGGTACGTGGGGCTATTGCGAAACAACTCGCTCACGCCGAACCGCGGGGTCAGAACACCGCTCCGGCGCCCCGAGCGCATGTCCTGGAAGATGAAGGGCAGCCACAGGATGGGAACGTCCCCGATGTAGAGGACCGCGGGGCGCGCCACCATGAGGTTCTTCGAGACCATCTTGATCTGGCTCGACTTGAAGTGGTAGTCGGGGATCGAGTCGTCGCAGCTGGTGATCGTGCCGCTTCGAACGTAGAACACCGTCTCCTTTCCGCGCGAAGTGTCACTCACGAACGCGGCCGTCTTTCCGCCCACGAACCAGTTCTGCCCGGTCTCGGCGATCGACGTGGTGATATTGGTGACGACGCCGCGGTGCAGCTCGAGGTTGTATGACATCTGACCGCGCGCGATGACGTCGGCGGTCTGCTGTGCCGGGTCGCGAAGGATGACGGTGTCGCCGCGCGCCACCATGATCTTGGTGGAATCGTTATAGAGAATGCTGTCGGCGACGAGGACTGTCTGGTCGCGGTTTACTCCAGCCTTTTTTCCTTTGAGTATCAGCGTCCTCGTCTGGGCATTGAAGACGGCCTCGTCACCCTGATACCGCGTCGCGGAGTAGCCGGGACGCGACATCAAATCGCGCATGACTGAATCCTGTTCGTTCCATTTGATGAGCTCTTTGGGCTTGGCGGAATCCGCCGCGGCCTTGGTGCTGTCGCGGCGAGTGGTATCCGGCCGCGCCGGAATGGTATCGCGCTTCGGCACGCGAACGGTGTCTCGCCGGGGAGCCGTGGGCGCGGGTCGGACTTGCGCGGCGAGACCAGTCGCGCATAGCAGGAACACGGCAAGGGCGAACAGATACACGCCGCGGGGATCAAATGCGGGCTGCGGACTAACTGCGGACTGCGGACTAACTGCGGACTGCGGACTAACTGCGGACTGCGGACTAACTGCGGATTGCGGACTAACTGCGGATTGCGGACTAACTGCGGCCTCCCGACGACGGGGCATCATGCGGGGGCTCCCGCGCCGTCGTGCGCTGCGTCTTCCAGGTCCTGCGCAGACTCCCGCTTGTGGCGCTTGCGATAGGCGATCTGGGCCACGAATACACTCAGCTCATAGAGCACGTAAAGCGGAATCGCGAGCGCAAACAAGGAATATGGATCCGCGCCGGGCGTGATGAACGCTGCTGCCACCAGACAGATTACGATCGCATGCCTTCTGTAGCGGGACAGGAACTTCGGAGTGACGATCCCAAGCGCCGTGAGCGCAAGTATCGCGATGGGCACCTCGAACACAACTCCGAACGCGACGCACATGCTGATCGCGAAGTCGAAGTACTCCGTCGCTGAGATCATCGGTGTCAGCGCCGTCGACTCGATACTCATCAGGAATTGCAGCGTCAGCGGCAGCACCACGAAGTAGCTGAGAGCAACTCCGGCCAGGAAGAGCGCGACCATCGCGATGAGAACCGGAATCACCACGCGCTTCTCGTGCGAGTAAAGAGCGGGCGCGAGGAATCCCCATATCTGTCCCACTATTACCGGCGACGCCAGAATCAAACCCAGCACCAGCGACGCGTTGAGGAGGATGTGGAAGGACGTTCCTGGGTGCGTGTAGATCAGCTTCTGGCCGTGAAGCAGTGGCAGAATCGGGCGCTCTAGCAGCCGGATGATGTCCAGCTGCGACAGCAGCACGAACCCCACGACGATGCCGACCAGGACCGCTCCGCCGATCCAGAAGAGGCGCTTACGCAGCTCCTCCAGATGATCCAGGAACGGCATCTCGTGGCCAGGAGCTTCGCTCATCCCGCTGCCTCGTACTACTTGATCGACTGTAAGCGCTCGTCGGCGAGGGCTGCCTCGTCAGAGCGCGGGAACCGCTTGATGATGTCCTGGAAGAGTCGCTTCGCGTCGGCAGTCTTCTTTTCCGACTGAAGCTGTACCGCGCGTTTGTACATTGCGGTCGGAACCCGCGGGGAATTGGGATACCTGACGATCAGCAATGCGTACTGCGCATCGGCCGCCTGCGGGTTCCGCTCCGCGGCGTACGCCTGCGCGGTGTAGAACATGGCCTCGGGCACCAGGTCGGAGCGCGGGTACTTCGCGATGAGCTCGCTGAACGCGGCGCGCGCAGAGACATTACCGCCCTTGAGCAGCTGGTCCCGGCCTGCCTGCAGCAACTGCCCCGGACCCGGCCCGCTCGCCGGCGCGCCGCCGCCTGGCGCGGTGCTGTCCGGCACCATTTCGGGCGTCTTTTCTTCGAGCCTCGCTCTCATGTCGCGAAGTCGCTGCTCGCTTTGCCCGCTCAGATCCTGGAGCTGCGAGACGT
Source organism: Gemmatimonadales bacterium (assembly GCA_039933915.1). Taxonomy (GTDB): domain Bacteria; phylum Gemmatimonadota; class Gemmatimonadetes; order Gemmatimonadales; family Gemmatimonadaceae; genus UBA4720. Next base: position 9,625 of record JBDTND010000073.1, read on the forward strand.
CTTCCCTCATCGCGGTCATGTCGGCGTCGGTCGCGGTCTTCATCGCATTGACCCTCTTGCTGAGGGCATTGATCGAGTCACTCAGTGTCCTGACCGAACGGCTCACGTCGACCAGGTATGCGCGCTGAACGGAATCGGACGCGTTCGAGGTCGCGCGTGTGCCGACAATGTCTTGCTGAAGCCTGTCGAAGTCCGACTTTGTAGCGAAAAAGCATCCGCTCAGGGAGAGCGGGAGAAGACAGAAAAGGAATGAAGACGTTTTCGTCATTGAGAGTAGGTCCCTACTTCAGGATTGGCGAGAACCGGCGACCACGCCGCCAGCCTCGCGCCTTTGCTATGGGTGAGCTGCCGCGCCCGGCCAGACTCGGTGTCCAGAATCCACAGCTGCTTGTCGCCGCCCCGCGTCGAACTGAAGACGATGTGCCGCCCGTCAGGCGCCCAGGACGGATCTTCGTTTTCACCTTCGCTCG
>JBDTND010000074.1:0-10072 GCA_039933915.1 Gemmatimonadales bacterium
GGCAACGCCTTCAACGCGGAGCTACGCACCGGTCTGCCAAATCTGCGCACCGAGTTTGTCTCGACTGAAGATGCGGCTCTCAACTATCCGAGATTGATTGCCGCGGCCGATTCCTCTGATGTGACGATAGTCAGCTCTTATGTAGGTCAGAGCTGGGACGCCGTGAGTGCGAGCGCGCCGCAGGCGTTTACGAATTTCGTGCAAACACTTGCCGAGCGCGGCCGCAAGCCGATCGTCGTCGCGTTTGGAAATCCGTATCTGCTGACGCAGCTTCCATGGGTCGGCGCGTATCTCGTTGCGTGGGGAGGATTTCCCGTTTCGCAAACCGCGGCTGCGCGCGCTCTTCTCGGGACGGCTCCAATCTCGGGTCACCTTCCGATCAGCATACCGCCATATGCGAGTCGCGGTCGAGGAGAGGAGCGAGCGGCGCGGCCTAAGTAAGGATGCGTTCTTGCAAAGCAGTTTGTTGACGCGCCAACGAAAAAATTCGAAAAAAATTCGATTGACGATTTAGAATTCGCGTCGTATATCAGTGGTTGCCCGCCTCCAGACATTCGCAACGCGCGAGATGTCGTTCCCCAGAAAAAAATCAATTGACGCGGTCTTGACTTTAGTCGCATAAAGTGACTAATTCGCAGGAACATGCGCGACCGCTCAGCCAAAACCGCTTCCTACACTGTTGATGTAGTTCTGGTGGCGGCGATGAGAAACGAGCTCGCGATTCTGCTGGTGCGGAATTCCGGGGATCGCGAGCGATGGTCCCTTCCGTGGCGAAGCCCCCAGGCAGGCGAATCACTGGATGTGGCGGCAACCAGGACCGCACAAGCCGCGCTTGGCGAATCCCCCGACTGGATGGACCAGGTGGGCGCGTTCGGTGATGGGAAGCGCCATCCGAGCGAAGCTGATGTTTCGGTGGCGTATCTGGGATTGGTTCCGCACGAAACGGCAACCCCTCACGCCGGCTATGCCTGGTTCACGCTCGCGGACCTTCCTTCCCTATCTGCCAGGCAGCGCTCCATGGTCGAGGGCGCCAGCAGAACGATCGAAAGCCGGCTGGATCAAGCACCCATTGCCTTCCGACTTCTGCCCCCGACTTTCACTCTAAGCGAGCTACAGCACATGTACGAATTGCTGTTACATAAACGCTTGCACAAAGCGAGTTTTCGGCGTGCCCTTCAGGCCGCCTGGCTCGTCGAACCTACAGAGGAATGGCGGAGCGAAGGCAGGGGAAGACCTGCCCAACTTTTCAGGTATTTACCGAAGAAAAGGCGTAGGCCGCACCGCGGGTTGAGGTTCGATTTCCTCTATCCCTAGGACTGTAACAGCCCGGTATCGACCCTGGCTGTAGCCACGGAACCTCTTGCGTGAACGGTGTATTAGTTGCAATGTGTACCTAAGGCTAAACACCCTTACTGGGGGCCCGGTCGCTATGCTGGCTTATCTCGATAGTCTGTGCGCGGCACTGCTCGCGCGAGACAGCACCGAAATACAGCGACTTCTTGCGCTTCCGGCGGCGCGTGACCTACCCCGTCGAGTGCGTGAAGAAGCCGTCGCGATTTCCCGTGCCGGGAACCGCAGCTTCATGGCCCCGATTCACTCGCTCCACTTTTATTACAAGCTCACTCACATGGTCGATGAGTCGAGCGATCCAATCTTCGGGGATTCCGCGAAGGCGGAAGGTGAGGGCGGTCAGATCGAGCTCCCCCTCCGCAAAGTAGGAAACGGCGGTCGTTAGCTCCAGCTAGACCAACGCGCGAAGCGAATTTTTCTTCCTCATCGCTTCGTTCCAGATATCTCCAACCTTCTCGAAACGCTCCGCGGCATTTCCCAAATGGAATTCCCGCGGGTCGAGTGCGTTGTTGACCTCGGTCCATTTTAGCGGGGTTGCGACCGTAGCTCCCGGCTTCGCGCGAACGCAGTAAGCGCCGGCTACCGTCTTACCCTGGATGTTCTGCAGGTAATCGACGTAAACCGTTGCGGCGCCACGCGCTTTTACGGATCTCTCAATGGTTGCTTCTTTTGGATGAGCGGAGGCGACCTTGGTCGCAATCACCTGCGCTACGAGTGTTGCGGCCTCGTTCGGCGTTCGCGGGGGGAGCGGTAGATAAATGTGTAACCCTGACGCACCGGAAGTTTTGATCGCGGCGTTCAATCCGAATCCATCGATGACTTCCTTCACCCAACGGGCGACCTCGACGACCCGGCCGAAGTTCGCGCGCGGCCCCGGATCCAGATCGATGATAGTATAATCCGCGTATTCCAGGGACTGAACGCGGGAATGCCATGGATCCACCGAGATGGCACCCAGCTGTATCGTGTAGAGCAGAGTAAGCAGGTCGCCACCGACGATGCGTCGCTGTTCCTCACCGCCTTCCGTCCTGATCACCTCGACCCGAACCCCCGGCGGTGTGGGCTCCGGCGCCTTCTGCTGATAGAAGCTTTCGCCGTCGATCCCGTTGGGGTATCGCTTCAGAACGAGCGGACGGTCCTGCATCGTCGGCAGGATGAAGTCGGCGAGGCGGGTGTAATAGCGCATCACGTCGCCCTTGGTGTACTTCTCCTTCGGGAAGAAGACCTTGTCGAGGCTGGAAAGCTTGAGGGTCTTTCCGCCACCGAAGTCGAGCGTTCCGTTGGCTCTTTCCTTTTCGATCGCTGAGAGCTGTTCCAACAGTGACTCGGTATCTACAGCACTTCGGGGTGTGCTGGCGGCTGAGCGGCGAGGCAGTTTCCTGGTGGCTGGCTTGGCGGCGGATCGCTTGCGAGCCGCGACGGTGACGCGCTGCCTTCGCTTTGCGACAGCCTCCCCAGATGCTGGCTTCTTCTGAACACTGGCGGGCTCGATCGCGATGTCCCTGGCGTTCTTGTCGTCCCGAACCCCGAGAAAAACCGGCTGGCGAAGGCGGCGTTGCGCCGTCCATTCACTGAACTTGACTTCGACCACCACGTCGGGCTTGACCCAATGGGCCTTCTCGTTGCTTTTGGGGGTCTCTTCGAAGGGCGAAGTCTTTCTCTCGAGCGGCTTGAGGAGTCGATACATCTCCTCCAGGCCCTGCCGGGTAAATCCTGTCCCGGTGTGGCCCGCGTAGATGAATCTCCCTTTATCGAAATAGCCGAGGAGGAGAGCACCGATGCGCTCGCGGCTATTGCGGGGCTCGGTGTAACCGCCGACAACGAACTCTTCGCGGAATTCGATCTTCAGCTTTAACCAACCGCGGGAGCGGACCCCGGGGTCGTAGGGCGCGTCAATTCGCTTGGCGATGATACCTTCCCAACCCTCGCGCCGCGCTTTCTCCAGCAGCTTCCTGCCATCGCCTTCATGTGAGCTTGTAAGTCGCATGTGGTCCGAGACTTTTCTCCCGATACGCTTGACGAGGCGCTCGCGGCGCTCGGTCCATGGCTCGCGCATCAGGATCTCGTCGCCATCCATGAGGATGTCGAAGAGAATGAGCGCGGACGGTGTGGAAGCAGCGAGTCTCTCAATCATGTGCGAGTCCTGCACATGCATTCGGCTTTGCAGCCCCTGGAAGCGCGCCGGCTTCCCGTCGTCGAGTGCTACGATCTCACCATCGAGAACGAATGACCGTTTGGACTGCGCCGCCAGCTTCATCAGGGCCGAAACAACTTCCGGAAATTGCTTCGCCTTGTCCTTCCCGTTTCGCGTCATGAGCTTGACGTCCGTCGCCGTCACGTAAGCCAGGACGCGGATCCCGTCATACTTGGGCTCGAACGTCCAACCCTTTCCGGGTATCTCGCTTCCCACACTCGCGTACATCGGCTCGAGCAGCGCTGGAGAAATCCGTTTGGTGTCGTCCGGCGGTGGCTTGCGTGTGGCTACGGCCGATTTCACTGCCTTGCTTTCCTTCGGCTCACGATTGCTCCTCCAGACCCGGCTCTTTCCGGATCCGATTTCCTCCATTGTACGGCCGGATTCGACCGATGTCATGTTTTTCGCGACGACGTCCGTGTCGGTCGCAAACTCGTCGCGGTGTTTGATGAGGAGCCACTGCGGCTTGGACGAGGACGACTTGTCGCGCGCGAGCTTCATGCGAATGAGCGCGAAAGAGCCATGCAGCCGGTTGCCGTGGAAGCTGATCTTGAGATCTCCGCGCTTCAGTCCTTCGCGGATTGCTTCTTCCTCTTCGTCCGGCGAAGTCGCCGTGTCCGAAGAATACGTCCCGCGATCCCAGAGCATTACGATACCGCCGCCGTACTCTCCCTTCGGTATTGTGCCTTCGAAGGTGTTGTAGTCGATCGGGTGATCCTCGACCTGCATGGCGAGCCGCTTCACTGACGGATCCAGGCTTGGCCCCTTGGGTACGGCCCAACTTTTCATGACACCATCGAGCTCGAGTCGAAGATCGAAGTGCAGGTTTCTCGCGGCGTGTTTCTGGATGACGAAGCGTAGCCGGCCAGTTCGCGCTGGCGCGGCCGCCGCTTCACCGGACGGCTCCTCCGTCCGGCTGAAATCGCGCTTCCGGCGATACTCCGTCAGCTGGGTGGAAGCGCTTCGCTTCTTGCTGCCCTTTGTTGTCATTCTCACAGCGTTGTCACAGCCATAAACCAGTCTCAGGCAGTTTGTGTCTTTTTCGCTTTTCCGGAGATACGGCCGGCGGTGAGCGAGCCTTTCCGGATTGCGGCCATCGTGCACCCTCCAGTTTCAGTGAGCATTGAAAGCGCGCGCATCCAAAAGCAAATCAAATGCCTCGCGCGGTGAAGCAAGGTTTGTGAGGGAGCAGATGCAAAAAAGCCCCGCGTTGCGGGGCTTTTCAGAACGAATTTGGCTCAGCTTACTTTGGTGACGTCCGCGGCCTGAGGCCCCTTTTGACCTTGTACGACCTCGAACTCCACCTTATCGCCCTCGGCGAGAGATTTGAACCCGGATCCACCAATCGCGCTGAAATGGACGAACACGTCCGGACCGCCTTCGCGCGAAATGAACCCAAATCCCTTGGCGTCGTTGAACCATTTGACTGTTCCAGTGATGCGTGCCATTTAACTTTCCTCTCCCCCGAAGGGCAATCTGTAGAGCATCTACCATAGGCTAGCGACGGGGCAGTACGGGTCGCTCGCCGGATATTCGTCCGCGTGACGCACATCCATCCGGGTTTTCAGAGGTGGGCAAGTTTTGTGCAACAGGCCGTGTTCAGGCTGCTCCAGCAACGTAATGCGCGGATCGTCCGCAGCTCTTGCAACGGAGGGTTACGTGAGTATAGGGCGGCGGCGGAATCTGGTGCGGATCGCGCTCGATCGATCCCGAGCAGGAAGGACAGCTAAGTGGAGACCCGCTGCGATCGTTGCTGATGAGAAAAAGGGCCTGGGCGGGGTTGTACGCATTCGGACGTGGCTTGCGCATGAGTTCTCCAGTGGCAACCACACGACGCTGCCCGGTTGGACGTCGCGTACGGTGACATTGACGGCTAATCACTGATGAGAAAAGCCATCCAGATTCGAGAGTGGATGTGCATCGGGCTGGTATCGCTCACAGCCTGTGGCCCGCATGCCCACATCCCGCTCCGACCGGCCAATCTGCCCGGCGCCCTTGGGCCAACGGAGAGCGGAGCCCTCCTAGCACGGCGCTTGGCACCGGTCTTATACCTCCAACGGGATGAAACGTTCCCGCTCGAGCGGGTGGTCGCGGTCCTCCACCCCACCAGGCCGGTCATTGCCTACCATTTACTTTGGCGGGACGATGTCCACGGATCGTGGATTCCGTTCACAGTCCCGACAGACGAGGAGGTCTTATGGGTAGGCTACGACTCGACTTACGCCCCCACCGACATCTGGACCTACTGGCACGGGCAGATCCTCCACGCCACGTGGCCCAAGTCCCAGGTTCTCATCGACGTCCAATGGGGAAAGCACGGCAGTATGCCCAGGAACGTGCGGCAAAGCGACCTGCCCAGACCCCGGACGCTTAACTTCTTCTACGCGATGACGATTTTCGGCGAGCCGGACATTCTTCTCGGCGACCTCACCCGAAAGGGTCCGCTATGCTTTTGCCATGGCTATCGGCGCTACCGGCAGTTCACGCGCCCAGTCACGCTTGCCGGACGAATCGACGCGATTGTGAGAACGGATGATGCGAGGAGCATCATGCAAGCGGTTTTCGGCCGGAAGTATTCGAACAAGCATGAGTGGCCTCCCGGGGGCTAGAATCCGGAAGCCGGTCTACCCACCGTAGACGATATCGCCCTCGGCGTCCAGGCCCAACTCGTCGTGCGCGTCGCACACTCCGCAAGTTCGCACGACGTGCCAAACCTCTCCGAGTGTCTTCTGGTGTGCCTTGCTCGCGCGCTTCACCTTCAGCTTCTTGAAACTGTACTCGCCGCAAACAGGGCACGGATGTGCACGGGCGACGCGCTCGGCCCGGTTCTGATCGATCGAGGCCAAGATCAGTCCTGCTTTTTGGGCGCGTCAGGCGGAGCGTTGGTGTTCAACGTGGAGGGCGCGGTTCTGTTGACAAGCTCCCGGAGTCCGCCGATGGCTCCCATCACGCCAGCGGCTTCGGCGGGCAGGAAGATCGTCGAGTTCTTGCCCTGTGCGAGCGTTGGAAGTGCCTCGAGGTACTTCATGCCGAGGAGATACATCGCGGCTTGGCCTTCGGGGAGAGCGCTCCCAATCTTCTCGATCGTTGCTGCTTCTGCCTGAGCCATTGCGACCCTGGCTTCGGCGAGGCCCTTTGCCCGCAACACCGCCGCATCCCGCTCGCCTTCCGCGCGGAGCACCTGCGACTCGCGCACTCCCTCGGCTTCGAGAATCGCCGCTCGCTTCCCGGCTTCGGCGTTTGTGACGGCCGCACGCCTCTCTCTCTCGGCGCGCATTTGAAGCTCCATCGACTGCTGGATGTCGTGCGGGGGCTCGATGGATTGCAGCTCGACTCGTGTCACATCGACGCCCCAGCCGATGGACGCCTCCTCGATCACCTCGCGCATCCGCTTGTTGATCACGTCGCGGCTGCCGAGTGTCGCGTCGAGCTCCATCTCACCGACGATGTTTCGCAGCGTAGTTCGTGTCAGAGTCTCGAGCGCGTAGGGAAGATTCTGCACCGAGTACGTAGCCTTCTGTGGATCGGCGACGCGGTAATACAGCACCGCATCGATCTCGATAGTAACGTTGTCCTTGGTGATCACGGGCTGACTGGGAAAGTTCAGCACCTGCTCACGCAGATCGATGCGTGCCGTGTGGCCCGAAGTGACGCGCTTTACTCCACCGACATCACTCTCGAAGTACCGGACATTGATCGTGCGGGGGAGCTCGATGAACGGAATGAGGATGTTGAGGCCCGAGCGTGCAAGGCGGTGAAAACGTCCAAGACGCTCGATGACCATTACTTCGGCCTGTCCCACCACTCTGAACGATTTGACGGCGACGACGATGCCGGCGGCAATAATCACTGCGAGTACAACTAGTCCAGTCATTTGAGTCAGTACTCCGATGAGATCATGGGATATTAATGGAAAAAGCCCTGCTCTGGCGAGAGCAGGGCTTTCCAGCGGAATTACTCCGCTCCAGTGGTCGAAGCGCTATCTGCGAGCCGCTATCGGAGGCTGCTCACGTTGAGCGATCATGAAGAGATCCTGCTGTGATGCGCTCTGCCTGAGAACCTGGAGTGCGTGCACCAGCTGGTTGTCGTCGGGGACGCTCCGCCGCTTCGCCGTTGAATCGCCGAACGCGAGCCGGGCGACAGTGTTGCCAAGGAGGCGGTCGATTTCTGATCCGGCCAACTCGTACTGAGCTTTGTCGATCGTCACGCCCTTGGTTTGCAGCCGACGATAGAACTCTTCGCGCCAGGCTGGTGAAACCGCAAAGTCTGGGCGCACGGTTTTCTTGAGCTCCAGCGCGTAGTCCATGAGGGTAGCTCTTACATCGGCCGTCTTGGGAGCGAACGCGTTGAAGACCTTCTGCTCGGCCGTCGTGAGGGTGTCGGGACGGACGATGATGTCGGGCGTGACTGCCCCGCCGCCGTAGACGGTTCTTCCAGCATCCGACTTGAACGCCGGCCGCGATCTCCGTGCCGAATCGGTCTCGAGGGAATCGGGCATCACTTCAACGAATTCGCCGCTTGGCAGCAGCTTGCGCTCCTTTTGAATGGACCGGCCGCTCGGGGTATACCACTTGGCGGTGGTCATCTTGAGAGCATAGCCACCGTCCAGCGGAAACACGGACTGCACCAGCCCCTTTCCGAACGAAGTCGTGCCGACGATCAGCGCACGGTCATGGTCCTGGAGCGCGCCGGCCACGATCTCCGACGCCGATGCGCTACGGCCGTCCGTCAACAGGACGAGCGGTATCGTGGGAGCAATCGGATCATCCTGCGCGACGAAGTTCTGATTCTCGCCATTGCGGGCGCGAATGCTCGAGATCTGCTGCCCCTTCTTGAGGAAGAGGTTGCTGACGCTCAGCGACTGATCGAGGATTCCACCGGGATTCCCGCGGAGATCGAGAATGATTCCCTTGGCACCCTGCCGAGAGAGCTTCGTGACAGATGATTCGATCTCTTCTCTAGCGCTCTCGTTGAACTGGAGGAGCGGGATGTAGCCGATCTTGTTGTCGAGCATGATCGCGTAGGGAACCGCCGGGATGTTGATGACCGCGCGCGTGAACGTGATCGGAATCAGCTCAGTCACACCCGGGCGGGAAAACTTGACGCTGACTTTACTCCCTGGATTTCCCTTGAGCGCGTCGGACGTCTGCGAGACGGTCCAACCGCGAATATTCGTGGTGTCGATGATGTTGATGCGATCGCCTTCCTGCACACCCGCCTGCTCAGCCGGCGTGTGCGGGAACACGCGCTGCACGGTGATGAAGCCCTGCGTCTCGGCGATCTCCATTCCGATGCCGGCGTAGCGCCCATTTGTCTGCGCATTGAACGTGGAAAGCTCTTTCGGGGAGAGCAAAACGCTGTACGGGTCGTTCAGCTCGTGCACCAGTCCCCGTGCGGCCTTTTCGTAGAGGGTCGCTGCGTCAACGGTATCGACGAACCGGGTTGAAACAATGTTGAGAACCTGATCCAACAGTCGAGCGCCCTGCTGGGCCTCCCGCTGCTGGAAAACGAAACCTCCGGCCAGGAGCGGAATGACAGCCAGGCCAAGGAGTAACTTCTTATTGGGTCGGGACATACACTTGGGGAGAAAGAGGAGGGCGGTAACGTAATGAATACGCCTCCGACCAGTCAGTGTTCCTCAATGACGCACAAAGGGCACCATCGGAACACCCTCAGGCTACGCGGGAGGCAAGCACGTAATCTACGAGCCAATCCCGGTTAAGCTGTCTGAAGGTCGCGTCCCGGAGGAGGCCGGCGGCAAGGAGCATCTCGTGGGCGGGTTGGAGCACTCGTTGCAAATGGGAAGGATAGCGCTGGGTCAGGGGCAGCTGCTCGGCGAGAGAGGCAAGGGGAACCCTCCAGGTTACCATTCCCTCTTCTCTTGCGACTTCGAGCAAACGATAGAGCCGCCTGGCCACTGGGTTGGTAAGTGATTGATAGTGTACTGCGGAGAGCGTTACGGTATATCCCGCCGCAATGTTTGCGCGTATGACGGGGCCGATCGTGACTCGGGCGTCGCCCGGTTCCGATGCGGTCAGCACCGGGAAAAGAGTGAATTGTTCGCGCTCTGCCAATCGTCGGCGCGCGATAGAAACAGAGGAGAGAATGGTAAAACGTCCTTCCAGAGGCTGTCCTTCCTTTGCGGCAAGGTACACTCCGCTCGACTCCAGAGTCGTCCTCTCGAGTCGCGTCAGAGCGGAGCGAAGCTGCTCATACGTTCTGCCGTCAACGCGCCGGCCGATCGAGCGCAGAAAAGCATGGAGCGTGAAGCTTATCGCGCCGTCTTCTGGCGCTCCCGCTTCGTGGTAGCGATGAAGGAGCTCGATGTACACGTCCTGATCGAAGGTTCCGGGCAGCCGATCTCCCGGACTGGGCAGCACCCGCCACCGCCCGCCGGACTCCGGAGAGAAGGAAATTGCCGTGTCCTCGGCGGAGTCGCTCAGTCGGAAGATGGGAAGCGACTCGAGGGAACGGTCGAGAACGATAGCACGCGTCGCGATTCGCCGACGGGCCACGAAGGTCATACAG
>JBDTND010000075.1:0-10051 GCA_039933915.1 Gemmatimonadales bacterium
CGGCGAGCCGTGCGGAGTCGGCATCGAAAACCACCGGAGTAGTTTTGGCGGCCCGCGTCGCCTGAGCGAAAAGAGCCGTCGGAATGGATGTGAGAAGAGAGATCGCGAGGCGAGTGCGCGGGAACGCGTGCAGCATCGAGTAGGGGAATGGGGAGACGCAGATAATTTCATTCACGACCGCTGGTTTTGCCAACGAACCTCTTAAAACGCTCCCCAACGTGTCAGTGAGATTGTGCCGTAGGGCGTCATCCCGACAGCGGACCCTGCATTGGCCCGCGCGCGAGCCCCCTGCGCTAGAGCCAACAGGATGATTCTCAGGACCCGATGCAACAAATACGTGCCCAACGTCTGCCTATGGATTGGAATTCCGGATATCGTTGTGGGTACTGCCGGACCGCTTGTTCCACTTTTCAAACACCCCTGTCGCGAGAAAAGATTCCACGCCGGATTCATGCTGACCAAAACCCGAGGAAAACCGAGCCCGCCCGGGCCGCGCGCCAGATTTCCCGGCGACACGCTGCTCCAGTTCGCGCGACGGCGGCTGCCGTTCCTCGTGGAGTCCGCAAAACAATACGGCGACATCGTTTTCTTCAAGGTGGGCAACGAGCGGATCTATCTCTTCAACCATCCCGATCTCATCCGGGATGTGCTCGTCACCAATCAGAAGAACTTCACAAAGAGCAGGGCGCTCGTGCGCGCCAAACGCCTGCTGGGTGAAGGGCTTCTCACGAGCGAGGGGGAATTTCATCTCCGCCAGCGGCGGCTCGCGCAGCCCGCTTTTCACCGGGATCGGATTACCGCGTATGGGCTCTCGATGGTCGAATTCGCCGAGCGGACGCGTTCCCGGTGGTCCGATGGAGTAGCGCTCGACGTCCACGACGACATGATGAAGCTGACGCTCGCCATTGTGGCCAAGACGCTCTTCAGCGCGGATGTCGAGAAGGAAGCAGCGGAGATAGGAGAAGCGCTCACGACGGCCTTCGAAGCGTTCAACATCGGCATCCTTCCGTTCAGCGAGCTGCTAGAGAAGCTGCCACTCCCTTACCTCAAGCGGTTCGAAGCCGCGCGCGCCCGCCTCGACGCGACTATCTACCGCATCATCGACGAGCGTCGAGCGACGGGTGCGGACACGGGAGACTTGCTGTCGATGCTGCTACTGGCGCAGGACGCCGAGGGCGACGGCGGAGGAATGACCGACACTCAGGTTCGCGACGAGGCAATGACGATCTTTCTAGCTGGTCATGAGACCACTGCCAATGCATTGTCGTGGACCTGGTACCTTCTCTCGCAGCACCCTGACGTTGAGGTGCGATTCCACAGCGAGATCGACGCCCTCGGCGATCGTCTTCTACGGCCAGACGATCTTGCGAGCCTGCCCTACACGCGAATGATCCTCGCCGAGTCCATGCGTCTGTATCCGCCGGCGTGGGCGGTGGGTCGGAGGGCGATCAACGAGTTCGAGGCGGGTGGTTATCAGATTCCGGCGCGATCGATGGTGCTCATGTCCCAGTACATCATGCACCGCGATCCGCGTTTCCATCCCGATCCCGAGAGATTCGATCCTGAGCGCTGGCGCCCCGAAGTAGCCGCGGCGCGCCCCAGGTTCTCGTACTTCCCATTTGGCGGCGGGACGCGCATCTGCATCGGGGAGCAGTTCGCGTGGATGGAAGGCATTCTGATTCTCGCGACGATCGCGCAGAAGTGGCGGCTTCGCTATGCAGGGGGCCGGTCTCCGATGATAGAGCCGCAGATCACGCTCAGGCCAGCGGGGGGAATCACCATGAGCGCCGAAGGTCGTTGACCAACACTCGAGCCAGAGAACCAGTACCTATATAGTACTAAGTCGGCTCTCGCTGCATCGACCATGAACGCCCCGCCGTGGCCCGCTACTTCGGCGACGGCAGGCTCACCAACACCGAAGTAGCCACCAGCACCAGCGCGGCGAACGTCAGCTCCATCGTTGCGGATCGGCGAATCGTGTGTTCCGAGCCTTCGTCGCCGAGTGATGGGCGGACGCGCCGCCAGTTCCAGGCGCCGAGCACGACGACGATCAGAACGAGGCTGAGCTTGACGATGAGGGCAATTCCGTAGCTGGTCGTCCAGAGCGCTGAAAGGCGCTTCAGATGGAGCCACGCTGTTGTGACGCCGGTGATCGCCACGATCGCCGCGCAAGTCAGCGCCAGCGGTGAAAAGGCGTTGACCAGGTCGGCGACCCGGCGTGCGCGTTGCTCCCCAGTCGCGTTGCTCCGCGCGACGCCCCTGATCCCCACGATCGTCAGCACCAGCAGCGTGCCGAGCCATGTCGAGGCCGCGAGCACGTGAACGGCGTTGACTTTGCCGCCGATTTTTCCGGTGTAAACCGACTGCAGAGCAGCACCGAGAACTCCGATTGTGGCCAGCGCCCATCCAATCGAGCGATCTGTTCTGACGAGACGAAATCCGACCAAGGCCACCGCCAGCATCCCCAGCCTGAACAGGAACGAGTCGAGCCTGTTTCCGGAGAGTATTTCGTCGATGACGACTTTGCGCGTGAAGGATTCCAGATACAGCCCACCCAACAGCGACAGCATCAACAGCATAGCGCCCAGCATTCCGACAAAAGCGGCATTGTCGGGGCGCGGCATTCCATGCGCCTCATCGGTCATTCCGCGAATACGACGGACGACTCCAAAGCGAAACCCAATCGCGCCAATCGCCAGAAAGTATCCCACGAATTGCACGAGCTGTTTGATCATTTCCTGGGGCGAGAACCCCGGCGGTGGCCCCGGTGGTCTCTGCACTGGTAGCGGAACTCCCGTTGACGGTCGCGCGATGTCCTGCGCCGCCTGCGCCAGGTCCTGCAGGAGCAGGATCACCCGTGTCACGCCGTATTTCCCCCGAGAAGCGATGAATTGTAGTAGTGGGCCAGCAGGTCAGCTGGCCCATCATAGATCTCGACCGCGCCCTTTAACGCGTCATCGTCCCAGCCGCTCCGAAGGCGATCGTTCGCACCTCTGCGCTCTTATGGCTCAGGCCAATCGTCTTCGGGGGCTGGCTTGTCTGCTCCGATTCCTATGAGCGGTTTCACGATGTCGAACGGCGCGTCGTTGCTGTCTACGGGCGTGCGTCGACATCGAAGATTATGCCTTGGAGCAACTGCCTATTTCAGATTCTTTTGAATCGACTCGGCCAGGTCGAGGTGCCCTTGAATCACCGGAGCTGCCTTCTGGATGAGATTTTTCAACTCGCTGTTCTGTGTCTGTGCTGCCGCCTTCGTCGCAAGATCCAGAACTGCCTTGTGCATCTCGACCTCGGTGTCGATGTACGCCTTGTCGAAATCCTTGCCCTTGGCCGTGGAGTTCAGAGTGTCCATCTCCTTTTGGGCAGCCGGCATCACGGGATCGTCCGACGGGAGCGCCGGCACGACGCCAAGCTTCTTCGCGAGAGCCGCACCCTGTGCCCGGAGCGTGTGGTGATCGCGCGTCATCCGCTTGCCGAAATCGCGAACGGCCGCGGAGGTGCCTTTGGTTGCAGCGACCGCGCCCGCCGCGCTGTCAGCCATGTTTGCTTCGTCGAGCAAGGCAACGATGTTTGCATCCGTCCAGCCCGATGGCGCCGGAGCTGCTGCCGCCGATGTATCGCCGGCGGCGGTTCCCACGGCGGTCGTGTCTGCAGCACCATTGTCCTTCTTGCCGCACGCAGCGAGCGCCACAGCGGCGATGGCCAGCGTGGCCACCCTGAATTTCGATCCGTTGATCAGCATTGTGTTCTTCTCCCCTCCCGAGGTCCTGACAACCGGTCCCATTGTCGAATCGGCGATTGTCAATTTCAGAGTCAAGTCAGGCAAAAAACGTACGCAGGCCCGTATTTTCGCGGCACTGCACGGGCGCTATCGCGCATTCGATTTGCTGTGCCGAATCGTTCCGACCCTATATTACCTCACGCTAATCCCAGCGTTTCTCGCCCTCTGCCCGCCTGACCTTCTCAAGCCGCCGCATGCGCATCCATCCGATCCTGATCGCCACCCTCATACCAGCCGCCACGCTGGCGCAGAGACCGGTTTCCCCCGAGGCTCGCCGGCCAATCACCTTTCTGGACAGACAGTACCAGCGCGACGTTGGGTCGCCGACGCCGAGTCCGGACGGAAAGTGGATGCTCTACACACTTTCTACTCCGGACTGGAATCAAGCCAGACGCCAGACCGACCTCTACCTGGTCTCGGTAAAGGATGGAGTCGCTTCGACAAGGCAGATGACGTTCACGAAGGACAAGAACGAGACATCGCCCCGCTGGTCCCGCGACGGAAAGTTGTTCGTCTTCCTTTCCAATAGAGATGCATCTGGTGCGCCCTCTTCGTCAGCGGGTGGTTCGGGTGCCGGCGCAACAGGAGCGGCGAGCCAGAACCAGATCTACATCATGCGCCCAGACGGCGGTGAGGCGCGCAAGATCACTGACGCAAAGGAGGGAGTATCGACTCTCGCCTTCAGCAAGGATGGCAGATGGCTGGTTTACCGCAGCGGGAAAGCCGACGAGGAGCAGCTCTACGCGCTTCCTGTGATCGGAGTCGATTCCGCGAAGCCGGTGCAGCTCACGCACCAGCAGGCCGGCGTTGGACTCTGGAAATGGTCGCCCGACAGCCGTCGCATCTACTTTGTCACTGCCGACACGCTCGACAAGGACGAGAAGCTGCGGATGGAGAAGAAGTTCAACGTCTCGATCCGCAACCTTGCTACGCCCCTTTCCAGCCTGTGGGCGTTCGATGTTGATTCAAAGAAGGCAGTGAGACTGACGCGGGACACGGCAATAACCGTCAGCGATTTCAACATCTCGGATGATGGACGGTGGATTGGGTATCACGGCGCATCCGCCAACCGCTATATGCGGAACATCACCGAGCAGGACATCTACTCGGACCTGTATCTGCTCGAGACATCCACCGGCAACATCGAGCGCCTGACCAACAACACCGAAGTCGGCGAAAGCGATCTCGAGTTCTCCCCCGACAGCAAATGGATCGCGTTCTCGGCGCCGGACAACATGTCGCAGTACAGCATGACCAACAACCGGGTCTATCTGCGCCGTGCCGACGATCGGGGCGGGCAGTTCAGAAAGCTGGGCGCCGCGTTCGATGGCGATGTCGGGATCGATTTCTGGTCGAAGGACGGAAAGACGATCTACTTCAATGAGGGAATCAAGGCTACCAATCAGCTGATGGCGCTCGACCTCGACAGGAATGCCGTGCGCCAGGTATCGAATGTCCGCGCCGCGCTCAACACGAATCAGGACCACGATTCCAGGCTGCTGCTGTTGAATTACGCGGATCCCCGCACGCCTGCTACGCTCTTCACTGTTGCCGATGTGAGTCAGATTCCGGTTCGCGCCAGCTGGCGCCAGCTCACGGACGCCAACCCGCAGGCCCGCAACTTCGAGCTCGGCGATGAAGAGGAAATCAGCTGGAAATCCGCCGACGGAAAGACCGTCGGCGGCATTCTGATCAAACCCGTCGGCTACAAGGCCGGCACCCGGTATCCGTTGATCGTCGCCATTCACGGTGGCCCCGCGTCCGCCGACGTCCTCGGCTTCAACGGCGGCTATGGAGCGCAGACTTATGCGGGCGCCGGATACGCGGTGCTGATGCCCAACTACCGGGGCTCGACGAACTACGGCGAGCAGCACAAGACGGACATCGTCGGGAACTATTTCCAGAAGGGCTACGAGGACATCATGACCGGTGTCGACTACCTGATCTCGCAGGGCATTGTCGACAGCACGAAGATGGGCGTCCTCGGCTGGAGCGCTGGCGGACACTGGTCCAACTGGATCCTCACTCACACAGATCGGTTCAAGGCGATCAGCAGCGGGGCAGGGACATCCAACTGGATTTCGATGTACGCCGAGAGCGACGTGCAGAGAAATCGTCAGTTCTATCTCGGCAACAAGCTGCCGTATGACGACTTCGAGGCCTACTGGAACCAGTCACCGCTCAAGTACATCAGGAACGCGAAGACTCCGACGATGATCCACGTGGTCGATGGAGATCCGCGAGTTCCGCGCCCGCAGTCGGAAGAGCTGTTCATGGCGCTCAAACGTCTGGGCGTTCCAGCCGAGCTTTATGTCTATCCCGGCAACACGCACGGGATTCCCGATCCGCGCAATCAGCTGCTCAAATCCGTCGCTGAGATGGCGTGGATGGACTATTGGGTAAGAGGCAGCGGGAAGAAGTTCGCGTGGCGCGATGTCCTAAAGACTCTGGATCCCGAAGGATCCGTCGTCACTGCGACGACAACCACCTCCAACTGATACCGACTGACATGGGAGCCATGTTTCACTCTCGCAGGCGTCGCGTCGCCGCCAGTTACGGCGCCATTCTCCTGGCCGGCGTCATCGCATGCGCCGCGAGTCGCGTTGGTTCGGCCGGAGTTAGCCGTCTCCAGATCATTCGTGCCGACACCGCCGCGTTGAGAAAGCAGCTCGACTCGATCGCGGATGCGCATCACGGCATCGTGGGTTACAGCGTCATCGACCTGGAAACAGGTGCGCGCATCAGCCGGCGCGGTGACGAGACCTTCCCCACCGCCAGTCTCATCAAGGTTCCGATTCTCGTGACCGTTTACGACCTGGTCGCAAAGGGCCAGCTCTCACTCGACGACCCACTGACGGTTCTCAAGATCGATCAGGTGCCCGGCTCGGGTGTCATCCAGTTCCTCCACAACGGGACCGTGCTCACGGTTCATGACGCGGCGTGGCTAATGTCGACGATCAGCGACAACACCGCGACCAATCTCCTGCTCGACCGCATCATCATCCGCCGAGTGTGGGCGAAGATGGATTCGCTCGGCCTGCCGCACACGCGCGTCCACTCGAAGAGCTTTCTTCGCATCTCGAGCGTGGCGATGGACAGCTCTGTGAAGTACGGCTTGGGAGTAACCACGCCCAATGAGATGGCGCATCTCTTCGAGCTCATGGCTAAGGGTAAGGCGGTGAGTCCCGCTGCCGACTCAGCGATGCTGGATATCCTCGAGCACAACGGCACCGACTTCATGCTGCAGCGTTTCGCCGGCGGGGCGCGCGCCGCACACAAGGATGGCGAGACGGATGCCGTGAGAACCGAGTGCACGCTGTGGTATCTTCGCAATCGCGTCGTCGCGTGCGTGATGACCAGGGAGAACAAGGATCAGCGCTGGATACTCGACAACGAGCCTCAGCTGACGATCGCCAACATGGGCCTCGCGATCATCAACGCGTTTGGAGGAGTGCCGCCGGCGCCGCCTTCGTCCTAGCGACGGCTTTTCAGATTATCCTGTTTCTCCCGCTCAGGCGAGCGGCTGCCGCCCTGACATCGGCCGGGGTGATGCGCGTGTCGTAGTGGGCCGATCGCTCATCGTAGTGGGTCAGCATCCCTCCGGCTCCAGGCGCGATTACCGCTCGCTCGTAATCCATCCCTGCAAATGCCTTTACCGCATCGATGTCCATGAATTGAGTGATGGTAACGAACTCGACTTCGCTATTGGCTGCTTCGCGCCGCAACAGATATGCGCCCATGTAACCCTTGGTTCGGTGAATTCCTGGCAGCACCTCCGCGCGGAGAAGCGTCTCGAACTTGTCCGCGTTCTCCCGCACGGTCCACCCGTGCCATATCCGGCTGATCATATGATGCTCCTCCTTCTCCTTCCCGACGACGGATCCTCAGTGACCGGTACGCTCTACCGTCTTACCGGTAAAGTTCTCGGTGCTCAGATCCCTGGATGACAGCGAGCGCACATACGCCGTCAGCATCCAGATTTGATCGTTGGTAATGCGTCCGCCCCACGCCGGCATCCCGTCCGGCCGTCCCTGATAGATCGATTCGAACACTTCGCCGCTCGATCCGCCGAAGTGCCAGCGCCCGTCCTGAAAGCTCGGGCCCATCGCGCCCGATCCTTCCGCGCCGTGGCAGTCGAGGCAGTTGTATCCGATGAAGAGTTGACCACCAGTGGCAATCGCGCTTTTATCGCCTTCGTAGGGATTTTTTACGGGGATTGGTCTTACCTGCAATGGAAATCCAACGGGAAGATTTGACGGATGTTCGATAAAGCGGAGGCTGTCACCAGCGACGAAGTACCGGCTCGTGGATGTGTCCGCGCGTATCGGTGATGTCGCATTGGCGGACGACGTGTCTCCCGTCGTTATCGCGCCATCACCGGCCCGCTCGGCTTTGCAGGCGAGCACGACGAGCACGACGAGCAGAACGACGAGGCTCGTTTTCGAGATCACAGCGAAAACACGAATAACTCGCCTCCCCAGGTCGTCCATCTGCCGATATCGGGCAGAGTGGTTCCCCGTTCGCGTACGTCGTACGGCAGATTGGACGCGACGTCCCCCGCGATGAGCAAGCCCATATCACCACCGATGCCTGCATAAATCGCGACATACTGCTTACCGTCGGGCCCCGTGTACGTCACCGGATTGCCGACGACGCCCGAACCCACCTTGAACTGCCAGAGAACCTTGCCGTTCCTGGCGTCGACAGCCTTGAACCAGCCATCGAGCGTCCCGTAGAAGACGACGCCGCCCGCTGTTGCGAGTGCCCCACCCCAGACCGGATACGGCTCCTTGATTCCCCAGACCTTTTTGCCCGTTGACGCGTCCCAGGCCATGAACTCTCCGCGATAGCCGCCCGGTCCGCCTTTCTCCGGTGCGTTGCCACCGATGAATGGAGTTCCCGCGATGTAGGTGACGGCACGCGCCTGAAAATCCATGCAGAGATTGTTCGTCGGCACATAGAAGAGACCCGTTTGCGGCGAGAACGCCGCGGGCTGCTGATTCTTTCCGCCTTCGAGGCTCGGACAGATGTCCTTCACATTCTTGTCCTGCGCCGTCTTCTTCGTCTCGACCACTTTCGGGCGTCCCGTCGCCAGATCGATTCCGGTCGACCAGTTCATCGGCACGAATGGCTCCGCGAGAATTACCTCGCCGGTTCCACGGTCGATCGTGTAGGCGAATCCGTTCCGGTCGAAGTGCACGAGCGCTTTCCGCATTTGACCTTTGACCGTCAGGTCGACGAGAATGTTCTCGTTCACTGCGTCGTAGTCCCACATGTCGTGCGGCGTAACCTGGAGCGCCCACACGATCTCTCCTGTATCCGCATCGCGCGCCAGTATCGCCGCTGTCCACTTGTTGTCGCCGGCGCGCTGGTTCTCGTTCCAGGGGCCGGGGTTGCTCGTGCCGTGATAGATCAGATTGAGTGCGGGATCATAGGAGAGCCAGCCCCACACCGCGCCACCACCGGTTTTCCACGTGTCGCCCGGCCACGAGGTAACGCCAAGATCCTTTCCGCGATCGTGAGCGTAGAACGGCTTGAACTTCGGCCCGACTTTCACGTCCTTGTCAGGCCCAATGTTGTAGGCGCGCCAGACCTCCTTGCCGGTCGCCGCATCCAGGGCCGCGATCCATCCGCGCACTCCCATCTCTCCGCCACTCGAGCCGACGATGACTTTCCCCTTCACGACAATAGGCGCCATGGTAATCGTCTCGCCGCGGGAGAGATCGCCCATCTTCGTCCGCCACACCTGATTGCCAGTCGCCGCGTCTATTGCGATTGTGTGCCCATCGAGCAGGTTGTAAAAGATTTTCCCGTCCGCGTAGGCTGCGCCGCGGTTCACGACATCGCAGCAGGCTCTGCCGATTGCCTGTTGATTGTTGTCAGGACGGAATTTCCACTTGAGCGGTTGTCCGGTTTGCGCGAGATCGATCGCGTACGAGACGTTCGGATACGGCGTAACCACATACATCGTGTTGTTGATCACGAGCGGCTGGCCTTCGTGCCCGCGAAGGACGCCAGTCGAAAAGGCCCAAGCCACATGCAGGTTCGCAGCGTTTTGCGGAGTGATCGACGCCAGTTCGCTGTAGCGCGAGCTCGCATAGTCGCCGGCCGGCATCTGCCACTCGCCCGGCGGGCCGGCGTGAGGCACCGCGATCTTCGCACCAGAAGCGGAAGCGCTACCTGTTGCCGCGGTCGATGTCGCCTGGGGACCTGAGGTCGCGGTCTTGCCATCGCGGCTGCAAGCTGCCGCAGCGGCGAGCGACAGAACTA
>JBDTND010000076.1:0-9907 GCA_039933915.1 Gemmatimonadales bacterium
GAGCGGCTGCCAATCTCCAGGCTGCTCATCCAGAACGCATCGCCAATCGCCGCGCCCGCCCTCTGACCGCGCACCGTCTGAACGCCACCAAGGAAGAACTGCTTTTGAATCGGGACGCGTCCGCCGGACGTCCCTCCACCGAGCGTGAGCGCGCCATCGAGTCCCCCGAGTCCGTGCGACAGCGTCGTCTGCAATGAGCCGCGCGAATAGTCGAACGTTCCGGCGGCTCCTTCGAGCTTGAAGTCCGTCAGCGCGCGGAATCCGTGCGGATCCAGCCCGAATGATGAATGATGTCCGACCGCGAGGCCGACAATCGTTCCATCGACGGCGTCGATATTGGTGAGCTCACCCTTGTCTCCGCCTGGATGCGCGATCGAGAACTCCGTGTGCACTGTCGCATCGAAGTGCTGCTCCGCGAAGAGACGCCAGTCTGTAAAGATCCCGTCGGCCTGTTCTCCTTTGAGCTCCGCGCCCCACGTCCGGTAATAGAATCCTTCATCGCGTCCAAAAACGAGTGCCGACACAGAGCTGCTGAAGCCAAGTGGATCGCCCCAGTCGTTCGACGCGACCAGACGGCGATAACCGGCGATGCCGATCTTGCGCCGTCCGTCGGTGCGGTCGAGCGACAACTCTCCGTTTGGAGACCAATCGGCGACGCCCAACCTGAAGAGCGCGTGCGCGGAGTAGCCGCCGCCGAGCACCTGATCCGCGCCCAATGCGGTCGAGAAGCCCTCGATTCGATTGAAGCGCGTGTAGGCGAGGCCGTAGGAGAGCGTGGGCCGCTGAGGTGCAAACTCCGGCTGCGCGCCCAGAGTCAGCGCTTCGGAGACCAGAGCGTCGCGCTCGGCTGATCCGAATACCGCTTCACCATCGTCGTAGATGGATTTGGGCAGCTCGCTCGAATGCGCGAGCGCGGCCGTATCGCAGGGAATTCTGATCAATGTGCGCAGGCCTTCGTCCGAGTCCTCGTGCGACCTGGTGCGCAGCGTTCCCTGCTTGCACTCATTGGCGTGCCGTGCTCTGCGGGCCGCGCGCGACACGGAATCGCTTGCCGTGTCCATCACCGCTATGCTGAAATCAGCGAGCGGGGTTGTTCCGTTGACGTCGGAGTACGTGTAGCGCTGCTCGAGCTTGAACGGGATGTGCATGAAGCTCACCTGCGCATTCCCCTCGACTGTCTGAGAGCGTGGAAGCCAGAATCGTCCTTCGTGCAGCCCGTACTCGACAGTGATTGCGCTGACATTCGCCTTCATCGGCAGGATCATCGGCTTCACCCAGGCGGGAATTTCGTCGTCGGGGTTATCGCCGTCGTCGTCGACCTCTTTGGCGACCGCCATGATGTCCATCTCCTGCGCCATGCGGTAAACCGCGCGGACGAGATGCGCTGTCGCGGCGTCGAACCAGAGGGAGCCGACGGCAACGTTCCACTTCGGCTGTCGGGGCCGGATGAGGAGCTCGCGCAGCTGGAGTCGTTGTCCACCGGGAAGCTGGAAGCTGACGGAATCGCCGGACGCATAGGTGTAGTAGGCTTCCGCGCCTTGGGCGAGCGGGTGGATGACTTCGTTCTCGCTGACATCCGCCTTGGCGAGGCCTGAGCCAATCCAGAGAGTCTCACGGCCGGGAGCGTAAGGAATTTCCCCCGCGATGCCGAAGTCGGCATCTCCCTTTCCCATCCCGTCGAGCATTGGGAACACGCTGCGCTGGCCGGTGACATCGATAGTCGCGCCCTTGCCGCGCTGCCATACTACGTGTGAGGACCGCTCACTTCTCATGAGCAGCCGGTCGCGGCCGATACGCTTGAAACCCATTCCGACCGACATCCGCTCGTAGGCATTCGCGTCGTAAGCGGTGAGTGTCGAATCCTGATTGAGCCGCGCCTCGCGTGCCCGCAGGAGGAGCTCCCTCGCACGCGCATCCCTGAACGCGGACGCAAGAACCGCCGGTGTAACAGGTGGCCGGTTCGCCAGTCGAATCGCTTTCCGTGATGAGTCGCGGGCACGCGATCTCGCCCTTATCGAATCACGGCGTATGTCCCGGCGGACTGCGATTGAATCGGCCCTCGCCGTGGCGGCACTGTCCTTTTTGTCGTTCCCGATCTGCATTGTGACTGAGGACTGCGCGAATACCGCCGCGGCGAGCAGCATCAGCATGACTTAATGTCTCGAGGGTCTTGGAATATTGAACGACACGCCGACCTGCCAGAGGACGAGATCGGTCTTGCTGCTGCGGGGATTCAGCGTGATGCTGCCGTCAGGATTGTCGGTGATGTCACCCTTTCTCAGATAGGTCGCCTGACCCCCGTAGTGATACTTGGCTCCAAGGTTGAGCGCGCCCATCGACTTCCCAAACGGAATCATCAGCCCGCCACCGAATACCCACGCGTGAGACCAGTCATCGTAGTTGGTAGTGCTGAAGTCGGCGGTCGAGTTGTCGGTCCCGGAAATGGATGACTGGGTAAAGAGATACGTCGACGCGATCGCTGCGTTGGCATAGGGGCGGAACCAGCCGTCCGGGATTTGCAGCTGCGCGCCGATCGAACCGAATCCGATCCGGTTGTCGGTCTCGAGTTCGAGCGCCACACGGCCGGTGTTGGGGAAGTTGACGCGCTGTGTCTCGCGCCCGTATTGAACGCCGCCCAGGTCCGCGCGGATGTTGAAGAATCCGCGGGGATCCACCTTGAACATTCCGGTCAGATCGAACCCGAAACCGTTGGGAACGTTGTTCGCGAACTCGCCTTTCGGCTGCGAGATCACGACGTCACCGCCAAATGAAAAGCGCGACGGAACGGATGTCGAATTGAACACGATTTGTGCGTCGAGCTTCGAGCTCGATGCGACGATAAACGCGGTGATCAGTACCGACGCGGCTCTGAACTGCATAGTTTGTCCCCTCTGGTTTGAAACCCACGTTGGCAGGGACAGTGCCTGGCTCTGCCGCCAACGCTATATGGTGATACGGTAACAGCTTACAACGGGTTTCAGAGAGCAGCAAACAGGTTATTGCCCCCTGTCGGTGACACTTATGGTCGTTCTGTGGTGACAACTCTGGGTACCTCGACACCGGCACTTCGGGTCCAGCAGCTCCGAAAAGCCTACGACAACGTCGTCGCCGTCGATGGCCTCGATCTGCAGGTGCTCGCCGGAGAGTGCTTTGGCCTGCTGGGTCCCAATGGCGCCGGAAAGACTACGACGATCGAGATCTGCGAAGGACTTCTCAACCCGGATTCGGGCAGCGTAGAAGTTCTTGGCCGGCGCTGGGAATCGGACGGGGACGATCTCCGCGAGCTGCTCGGGATTCAGCTTCAGGACACTCAGCTCTCCGAAAAGCTCACCGTCGACGAGACGCTCGCCCTTTTTCAGAGCTTCTACCGCGATGCCCGCGACGTCGGGGAAGTCATCGATCAGGTCGAGCTTGGCGAGAAGCGGTATTCACGAGTCGGGACGCTCTCAGGCGGACAAAAGCAGCGCCTCGCGGTCGGATGTGCGCTCGTGGGCGATCCACAGCTTCTTTTTCTGGATGAGCCCACGACCGGACTCGACCCCCAGGCACGACGCCAGCTGTGGAACCTCATCGAGCAGTTTCAGGCGGAAGGGAGGACGATTGTCCTCACGACGCACTATATGGAAGAGGCGGAGCGTCTCTGCGACCGAGTCGCGATCGTGGACCATGGTCATGTGATCGCGCTCGGCTCACCGCGCGAGCTCATGGAGTCAATCGACGTCTCTCACCTTCCCCCGCCGGTGCCGCGAAAGACGACGGCGACGCTCGAGGATGTCTTCGTGTCGCTGACAGGGAGGACGCTGCGCGATGAGTGAGCGCGTGTCCTTGCCGCAGGAGCCGGCACTGGTCGCAGAGCGCCGTCCGCTAATGCGCAGAGGGTTCAGGCAAAGCTCGATGGTCCAGCTCACCCTCGTACGTTTTCGCGAATTCATCCGCGAGCCGGAAGCTGTGTTCTGGACCTTTGTCTTCCCGATTCTGCTCGCGGCGGGATTGGGGATTGCCTTCAGGCAGCGCGGACCGGACAAGATCCAGATAGGTGTGCTCGCGAGCGCGCCGGGTAGCGCCGCTGTCATCGAGGCTCTCAAAAAGGATTCCGCGCTCGTCATCAAGACGTTTGATGACAGCTCGGGCGCGCGCGCCCTCCGCACCGGGAAGGTGGCGCTGCTCGTCGTTCCTGCCACGCTCAAGGACAGCATCCGCTATGTATACGACCGCGGCAGAAGCGAAGCGGTGAACGCGCGCGTAGTAGTCGATCGCGCCGTTCAGGTCGGCGCGGGCAGGGTGGATCCAGTGCGTGCGACCGATATGTATGTGACGGAAGCCGGCTCGCGATACATAGACTTCCTGGTGCCCGGGCTGCTCGGCATGAATCTCATGGGAAGCAGCGTCTGGGGAATCGGCTTCTCTATCGTTACCGCGCGGAGCAAGAAGCTGCTCAAGCGGCTGATGGCGACGCCGATGTCGCGGGTCCAGTATCTGCTGTCTTTTCTCGCATCGCGGCTCGGTTTTCTGATCCTCGAGGTCGTGACTCTGCTGGGATTCGGCCACTGGGCATTTGGGGTTCCGCTGAGGGGCTCGCTGGTCACGCTGTTCCTGATCTCCCTGTTGGGCGCGGTTTCCTTTGGCGGCCTCGGACTTCTCGCCGCATCCCGCGCGCGCACGACGGAAGCTGTCTCCGGAATCATGAACTTCATCATGCTTCCGATGTGGATCTTCTCGGGAGTGTTCTTCTCTTCGTCGAACTTCCCGCCGGTGGTGCAGCCGTTCGTGCGGGCGCTCCCGCTCACAGCGGTAAACGACGCACTCCGCGCGAACATGCTCGAGGGCGCTTCCTTCGCCGCCGTGACTCCGCAGCTGCTGGTGATTCTCGCCTGGGGAGTCGTGACGTTCATCGCGGCGCTGAAGCTGTTCCGCTGGCGATGATGCCGTGAGCGACCCGCCGGTGACCGTTCCCCGGAATCTTCTCGCGGTCAACGAGACCCTCTCGATTCCCCGCAGTGAGCTCGACGTGCGGGTTTCACGGTCGTCCGGCGCCGGTGGACAGCACGTAAACAAAACGTCGTCCCGCGTCGAGATTTTCTGGAACATCGCGGCATCGCGCGCCGTGAACGATGAGCAGCGCGCCCGGCTGCAGGAGAAGCTGACGTCGCGGATCACCCTCGAGGGGAGCATACGCGTCGTCGCGAGCGATCTCCGAAGCCAGAGCCGCAATCGCGAGCTGGCGGAGGAGCGGCTTGCAGACATGGTGCGACGCGCTCTCATCATCCCGCGAAAGCGAAAAGCGACGAAGCCAACGCGTGCGGCGAAGGAGGCGCGGCTCGACTCCAAGAAGCGGCAGTCCCACAAGAAACGCGAGCGTCAGAACAAGTCCTTCGACTGACCGGCACCGTTCACGGTCCCGATTAGATTTGTGCCGACCTCCTCCCCTCACCTGTCTCGATCTCTCTTCATTGAACGAAGAACGCAGCCACGCTTCCCGCGCGCAGATTCTCACTGCGTTCGCTTCGATTTATCTCGTCTGGGGATCCACTTATCTCGCGATCAGGTACGCGGTCGAGACGATTCCTCCATTTCTCATGG
This sequence comes from Gemmatimonadales bacterium, assembly GCA_039933915.1. GTDB lineage: Bacteria > Gemmatimonadota > Gemmatimonadetes > Gemmatimonadales > Gemmatimonadaceae > UBA4720. The sequence continues at coordinate 5,581 of JBDTND010000076.1, forward strand.
GCGGGCTGCGGTTCGTTATCTCCGGAGCATTGCTCTATCTCTGGGCACGATATCGCGGGGCGCCGAGGCCGACGCGGCTGCACTGGCGCAACGCGATCATCGCGGGCGGGTTCCTGCTGCTGGGCGGAAATGGAGCGGTCGTCTGGGCGGAGCAGTTCGTTCCGTCAGGCCTGACCGCGCTTCTCGTCTCGATTCTTCCGTTCTGGCTCGTGATCATCGAGTGGGTGAGACCTCCGCGCCGGCGTCCGAGCGGCGCTGTGCTGATTGGACTGGTCGTCGGCTTCATCGGGATCATCGTGCTTGTCGGCCCTGGTAATGTCGCCGGGCAAGGCGACGTGAGTCCGCTGGGCGCTCTTGTATTGATTCTTGGATCGCTCTCGTGGGCGATCGGCTCGTTCTGGTCGCGCGACGCGCAGCTTCCAGAGTCCGGATTGCTTACGACCGGAATGGAGATGCTTGGCGGCGGAGTGCTGCTCATGATAGTGGCTGGAGTCACGGGCGAGTTCTCACAATTCGACATCCACCATGTCTCTGGTGAATCGGCCTCAGGTCTCCTCTATCTCATCACGTTTGGATCTCTGATCGGCTTCACATCGTACATCTGGCTGCTCGACAAAGTCTCGCCGGCGCGACTCGGCACGTATGCCTATGTGAATCCGATCGTCGCCGTGCTCCTCGGGTGGGCGATAGCGGGAGAGCGGCTCTCGGCCAGAACAGCTGTTGCGGCGGCGATCGTGATATGCGCCGTCGCCCTCATTACAACAGCCCGCAGCACGGCGACGACCCACAGCGCCTAGCCCGCGTTCCGGGTAGCTGGAACGTGGCCGGCTGTCTATCATAAGGCGTGGAAAGCTTCGTCACGACAGTCGCGCTGATCGGAATGGTCATCGTCGTCGCGTCCCTGCTGTCGGGCGTGATCGAGCGAAGTGGCTTCCCTCTGGTAGCGATTTTCCTCGTGCTCGGCGCTGCCCTTGGCCCGTGGGGACTTGGGATCGCGGACATTGGATTCCACTCGCCCGCGCTCCATGCGCTCGCGATGCTGGGACTCGCGCTACTCCTCTTCAGCGATGCGGTCACACTGGACACGAGCCAGCTTCGAGCTCGCGGCGCGATGCTCTGGCGACTGCTCGGTCCGGGCACATTCATCCCGGCGACAATCACGGCTCTGACTGCGTGGCTGCTGCTCGGCCTCTCGGGGCCGGCGGCTGCGATACTTGGCGCCGCACTCGCATCGACCGATCCCGTGCTTCTCCGGACAGTGCTGCGGTCGAAAGCGCTGCCGGAATCGCCACGCATCGCGCTTCGGCTCGAGACCGGCATGAACGACGTCGTGCTGCTCCCGATCGTGATTCTCTCGATGCTGCTTCTCCCTTCGGGACCCGCGCAGGTGGCCACGAGCCTCGCAAATGGCACGAATGTGGGACGCAGCCTTCTCGGGCTATTCGTGCTCGGTCCGGCTCTCGGCGCGCTGGTGGGTTGGGTCGGCATTTCGCTGCTGGCCGCCGTTCGGGAACGGACGGGTGTTCGGCGCGACTACGAATCGCTATATGCGCTCGGCTTGGCGTTCACGAGCTTCGCTCTCGCTGAAGCCGCGGGCGGCAGCGGATTCGTAGCCGCGTTCGTCGCGGGTCTGCTCGTCGCGGCCAAGGACGTGGAGCTGTGCGATTGCTTTCTGGAATACGGGGAAGCGACTTCGGAGATGCTGCTGCTCCTCACCTTCGTCGCGCTTGGCACGACGCTGATCTGGCAGGGGCTGGGCTCACTCAACTGGCGAATCGTTCTCTTTGCCTTCGTTGCTATTATCGCGCGTCCGCTCGTGCTTTACCCGATGCTGGCGGGACTCAACCTGAACATGCGCGATCGACGTCTCATCGCGGTGTTCGGTCCGCGGGGCCTCAGCTCGCTCCTGCTGGCGCTTCTCCCGGTGTTCGCTGGAATTCCGAACGCCGAGCAGATCTTTTCGCTGACATCGGTGGTGGTGCTGCTGTCGGTCGTCGTGCACGGCGGTGGGACCGCGTTCTTTCTCAGGAGAGCGTCCGCGCGCGGCGCGGTTGGACCGGTACAAGCTCCAGCGCCGTTGAGTCGATCGGCGGCAATCGCACTGCCAACCCCGTCCACGCCCGCCGCATCTCTCAGCGGACCATCCCCGATCCCGGAGGCCGAGCGAGATTCGGAGCCCGAGAAGATCACGATCGAAGAAATGGGTGAGCTGCAGGCGAAGGGCGAACCCGTCGTGGTCGTGGACGCACGGTCCGATCGCAACTACGACGTCGATTCCCACATGGCGGCCGCTGCGATCAGATTGAACCCCGAAGATCCCGTCCGTGACGCGACGCAGAAGCGGCTGTCGCAGCGGGCGACACTCGTGGTCTACTGTGCCTGACCCGATGAAGCGACCAGCGCCCGTGTGGCGCGGCAGCTTAGAAAGGCGGGATGGTCGAAGGCGCGTGCGTTCATCGGCGGATGGGTCGCGTGGCAGAAAGCCGGATTGCCAACTATGATAAAACCGGCGGCATAACTCCTTTGCGACAGAGATGACACCAGTCTCGAGAGGATTTCTCGGACGACGTCCGACTACCGACAAGGCAGCGCGCTTGCCGCCCGGTCAGTATGAAACGCGTGACTTCCCGGTGCTTTCCGCCGGTCCGACGCCGCGCACGTCTCTCGAAAAGTGGGACTTTACGATGCTCGGCACCGCTGGCCAGGCAGCCCACTGGACCTGGAAGGAGTTTCTTGCGCTGCCGCGTGAGACGATCAAGACGGACATCCATTGCGTCACCAAGTGGTCCAAGTTCGGCACGGCATGGGAAGGCGTGGCGATCGATACCATTCTTGCCGAGGCAGCGAAGCGCGGTGTCGAGCCGGCGCCTTACGTGATGGCCCGTTGTGATGGCGGGTACACGACCAATGTTCCGCTGGCGGATCTCGTTGGCGGAAAAGCGTGGATCGCGTTCATCTACGAAGGTGCGCCGCTGGCCCCTGAGCACGGCGGCCCGGCACGCCTGCTCGTGCCGCACCTCTACTTCTGGAAGAGCGCAAAATGGGTGCGTGAGCTGCGCATGATGGAGCAGGACGCGCCCGGATTCTGGGAATCGCTCGGATACCACATCTATGGTGATCCCTGGCGCGAGCAGCGATACGCCGGAGACGAGTGACTTCCATTGGAGGCGCGCCGCGAGTCGTATGGCGACTCGCCACTGTGATCGACAATGTGCCCGAGACGCCAAGGACGCGAACACTTCTCCTCGATGTTCCGGAGTGGCCGGGACACCGGGCGGGACAACACGTGGATGTCAGGCTCACCGCGGAAGACGGTTACCAGACCGAGCGCAGCTACTCGATCGCATCTCCACCTGAGGACGCTCATCTTGCGCTTACCGTCGAGCGGCTCGAGGACGGCGAGGTATCGCCATACCTCGTCAACGAGCTTCGAGCCGGAGACAAGCTCGAGTTGCGCGGTCCCATCGGTGGTTACTTCGTCTGGGATCTTCCGCTTGGTGGACCGTTATTCCTGGTGGCTGGAGGCTCGGGTATCGTGCCCCTGATGGCGATGCTGCGGCACCGCAATGCCGCTCTTGCCAAATCTGATCCGGCAGCGAGGCATCGGGTGCCGGCGCGGCTTCTGTATTCATCGCGCCGGTGGGACGAGGTGATCTATCGTGACGAGCTCGCGCGTCTGGCCGAAAACGATCCAACGCTCGAGGTCACGCATACGCTGACCCGGGAAGCGCCGGATGACTGGAAGGGATTCCGGCGCAGGATCGACAGGATGATGCTCGCGGAAGTCGCATGGCCTGCGAGCGAGCGGTCGCGCGACTTCGTGTGCGGTCCCACGCCTTTGGTTGAAGCAGTGGCTGCCGCGCTGGTCGATCTCGGCCATCATGCTGATTTGGTGAAAACAGAACGCTTTGGTCCTACGGGCGCATAGCATCGACAGAATTCGTGGTGCCCGGAATGCAGACAGGAGATAGCAATGAAGCGAGCGCCGAGTCGAGCAGCCAGGAAGACTTCTAGTTCAGCTAAGAAGACGTCTCGATCAGCCAAAAAGGGTGAGCTCGTTGCCGACGCCCTTCGCCTCGACGGCAACGCGGCAGCCGGAATGCTGAGCGAGGTTTTCGTTCCGGATCTTACGCAAGCCGTGGCGAAGTGCGCGGGCTGCAACGCCACACAAGCAATGGGCACATTGTTCGTCTACTCGCACGGGATGGGAGCGGTGATGCGCTGTCCGCACTGCGACACCGTCATTTTGCGGATTGCACGCACACCGACCCGGATATGGCTGGATGCGACCGGTGCAACATCAGTTGTCATCTCAGTGTCGAGCTGA
>JBDTND010000077.1:0-9572 GCA_039933915.1 Gemmatimonadales bacterium
GTTCTCTGTCAGCTACGTCGGTTCCCCAATACTCGAAGGACTGCCATGAAGATGTTGAGCAGATCAAGGTATATCTGGACCGCAGCGCCGACGTATTCGTCTGGGCCGTAAATATTTCGCAGGCGCCACGTGTCAAAAATCAGCAATCCGCTGAAGAGGAGCACCGTCACCGACGCGAGCCACAGATTCACCGCCGCGCTCTGGAAAAAGAAACTCAGCAACATTGTGCCGATGAGCACCCATAAGCCGACCATCAGGAAGCTGCCCCAGGCGCTAAAATCGCGCCGGCTCACGAAGGCGTAGAGAGTGAGTATGCCGAAGGCGCCAACGGTCAGTACCGCTGCTTGACCGATAACGCCGGGCGACTGCCTTCCGTAGAAGAAGAGCGCCGGCGAAATGATCACTCCCATCACGAAATTGAACAGCAGCACGAGGCCGATATTCATCGGGAAATCCGTTCTCACGCGCGTAGCCACCAGCAACGGCGCGAGGGCGACGAAGAAGGAGATGAACGGATGCTGCGCCACCGAAAGCAGGAGTCGCGGCTGCGAGAGCCCGAACGACGCTCCCACCATCGTGACGATCACGCTTACAAGTACAAGCGAATAGGTGCGGCGGACGAGCGTCGCTCTTTCCTCGCCGGTGCGGACCAGCGTTCCCGTTTGGTATGACACACCCATTTGGCTGCTCCTAAGAGGGTCTAACGTACGGAAATATATTACCCCGTACTCTTCGCGGTGATTCGGTCGAGCAGCGGCGGCAGATTCCTGATGTCGTCGAGAAAATACGTCGGGTGAAAGGATTCCAGCGCCGAGCGGGTGAATGGGCCCCACAAAGCGGCGATCGTGATCACTCCGGCCGCATTGCCGGACTTTATGTCGTGCGGCGAATCACCCACGAAAACAGTCTCGTCGGCGCCGTATTCCAGCTTCTCGAGGGCCGCTTTGACCGGGTAGGGGTCTGGTTTGTGGATGTGCACCGAGTCGTACCCGATCGCGACTTCGATGTAGTCGTCGGCGCCGATGAACTTCAAGCCCCGCTCCATCATCGTGTTCCCTTTGCTCGTCACGACTCCCAGCGGATGCCCGCGCTGGTACAGCAGTGCCAGAGTGTCGATCACGCCTTCGTAGCGCGCCATCAGCCGATCGTGATTCTCGAGCTGGAAGGTGCGATAGCGATTGATCAGGCGCTCACGATCTTCGTCCGATTCGATGTACGGAGTGAGCTGCTTGGGCAGCGGAGTCCCCAACCCCTCGATCCATTCCTCGTCGCTGGGTGTCCTGGCTCGTCCCTGAAACGTGTGCTTCATAGAGGCGAGCAGGAGAGCAATGGAATCGACCAGCGTGCCGTCGAGATCGAAAAGAACTGCGTAGGGTCGCGAATCAGCCATGCTGCCAAAGTAATAGTCCAGGCCCCAGCGTTGTAATGGGGGATTCCCGGCGCGATATTAGAAGGATCATGTCCCCTCCTGCCGCTGCCGCTATGCGCACAAGCTTCAGCAAGCTGTTCGACGAGATCGGCACCGTAGATCAGGTCGGAATCGAAGAGCGCGCGGCGAAGTTCACGACCCGAAGCATCAAAAAGGGCTCGAAACTCTGGGGACTCAAGACCGCGGTCTCAATGGTCGACCTGACAACGCTCGAAGGCAAAGACACTCCCGGCAAAGTCGCGTCGCTGTGCCAGAAGGCTCGGCGGCCGAGCGCCGATCCGGATGTGCCGCCGGTAGCGGCTGTCTGCATCTATCCGTTTCTGGTCAAGTACGCAGCGCCGTGGCTCGCCGATACCGCCATTAAGGTGGCATCGGTCGCGACCGCGTTTCCTTCGGGACAGAGCCCGCTCGCGCTTCGGCTCGAAGAGGTGCGTGCCGCCGTCGCCGATGGCGCGGATGAGATAGACATGGTCATCAATCGCGGACTCTTCCTTGCCGGCGAGTTCAACGCCGTTCAGGACGAGATCAGCGCGGTCGTAGAGGCGTGCGGCGACGCCCAGCTCAAGGTCATACTCGAAGTGAGCGAGCTCGACACGTACGACAACATCCGGGCCGCATCATTTCTGGCGATGCAGGTCATCCGTCCCGGGGATTTCATCAAGACCAGTACCGGCAAGGCATCGGGGAGCGCCACGCTCGCAAACACGCAGGTGATGATCGAGGCGATTCGAGATTTCTACCTGGCGACGGGCACCGCGATAGGGATGAAGCCGGCGGGTGGGATCAAGACCGCCAAGCAGGCGCTTCACTATCTCGTCGCAGTCAAGGAGACGCTGGGAGATGCCTGGCTCAATTCCACTCGGTATCGGTTCGGGGCGAGCTCGCTGCTCAACGACTTGCTGCGGCAGATAGAAAAGGAAAAGACGGGTGCCTATCAGGCGCCTTACTACTTCACCGAGTCGGCGGAGAGCTACTGACATGACGACTCCCAGAGCGATCGCGCGTCCCGCGTCGGGCAGCGGCTCGATACCGCAGCTGATCTTCGGCGATCTGTGGGAATACGATCCGGCGCCAGAGACCGCCGATCCCAAGCTGAAATCGAGGTACGACCTCTTCATCGGCGGGAAGTTCGTCCCGCCCAAATCGGGGAAGTACTTCCAGTCGATCAATCCCGCGACCGAACAGGTGCTGGCCGAGATCGCGCTGGCAAATCAGGCTGATGTCGATGCCGCGTACCAGGCGGCGCAGAAGGCGTTCGGCCCCTGGAGCAGGCTGCCGGGAACGGAGCGCGGAAAATATCTCTACCGCATCGCGCGTCTCATTCAGGATCGCGCGCGGGAATTCGCGGTCGCGGAATCGATGGACGGCGGGAAGCCGATCAAGGAGTCACGCGACTTCGATGTGCCGATGACGGCCGCGCATTTCTTCTATCACGCGGGCTGGGCTGACAAGCTCGAGTATGCCATGCCCGGCGCGAAGATCGCCCCGCTCGGTGTCGTCGGTCAGGTGATTCCGTGGAACTTCCCGCTGCTCATGCTGGCCTGGAAAATCGCGCCCGCGATCGCGATGGGAAACACTGTGGTGCTCAAGCCGGCTGAGACGACGTCGGTCACTGCTTTGAAGTTTGCCGAGCTGTTGATCGAGGCGGAGCTTCCTCCGGGCGTGGTCAACATTGTCTGCGGCGCAGGCGAGACTGGGTCCGCGCTAGTCACGCATCCCTCAGCGGCGAAGATAGCATTCACCGGCTCGACCGAAGTCGGCAAGATCATCATGCGCCAGCTCGCCGGCACCGACAAGAAGCTGACCCTCGAGCTGGGCGGCAAGGCCGCCAACATTGTCTTCGACGATTCGCCCGTGGACCAGGCGGTTGAAGGCGTCGTGAACGGAATCTTCTTTAATCAGGGGCACGTGTGCTGCGCGGGGAGCAGGCTCCTCGTCCAGGAATCGATCGCCGAGATGTTCATCGGAAAGCTGAAGAACCGGATCGATGTGCTGCGCGTGGGAAATCCGCTCGACAAGAACACCGATGTAGGCGCGATCAACTCCAGGGCGCAGCTGGAAAGGATCAGTGAGCTTGTCGACTCGGGCGTGACGGCGGGCGCGGACATGTATCAGTCGGGAGCGTGCCAATTGCCGACTACGGGCTACTACTTCAAGCCAACCGTATTCACGGGAGTCACGCAGAGCCATCGCATCGCGCGCGAAGAGATTTTCGGACCGGTGCTCAGCGTTCTCACGTTTCGCACGCTTGAGGAAGCGGTCGAGAAGGCGAACAACACGATGTATGGATTGTCGGCGGGCGTGTGGACCGACAAGGGATCGCGAATCCTCAAGATGAGCACGCTCCTCAAGGCGGGAGTCGTGTGGGCGAATACCTTCAACAAGTTCGATCCATCGTCGCCGTTCGGCGGCTACAAAGAATCCGGGTTCGGGCGCGAAGGCGGACGCCAGGGACTCATGGATTACGGGAAGATGGTCTGACCATGGCGCGCATCCCCGTCACCAAAACTCCAAAGGTCTACGTCGGCGGCCAGTTCATTCGCTCCGAGAGCGGACGCGTCTTCCCGATTCAAAAGAAGAACAGCCCGCACGGCGCGCTGCTGGGCAACATTCCCCAGTGCACGCGCAAGGATTTGCGAAACGCCGTCGAAGCCGCCGCGAAGGCGGGGCCGGATTGGGCACAGCGCACGCCGTACAACCGCGGCCAGATCATTTACCGGCTGGGTGAGATGCTCGAGTCGCGAAGCGCGGAGATGGCCGACGCGCTGGTAATCTCCGGCGCTTCGACAAAACCAGCGGCGGCAAAGGAAGTCAGCGCCAGCGTCGACCGTCTCATCTACTACGCCGGCTGGTCCGACAAATACGAGCAGGTGCTCGGCAACACCAATCCAGTGGCCGGCCCGTTTTTCAACTTTACGGTCGCCGAGCCGATGGGGATAATCGGCATCATCGCGGACGATGCTTTCCCGCTGCTCGGACTTCTAAGCCAGATCGCGCCGGTGATAGTTGCGGGGAATACCTGCGTCGCTCTCGCGTCGGAGAAGTTTCCGTACCCCGCGATCGTACTCGGAGAGCTGCTAGCGGTCTCGGATCTTCCCGGCGGAATCGTGAATCTTCTCACGGGCTTCCGAAAGGAGCTGGTGCCGACCTTCGCCACGCACACGCACATTCGGGGCGTGAACGCGGTCGTCAGCCAGGAAGAAAAAAAGCAGCTGCAGCTCGGCGCCGCGGAGAGCATCAAGAGGGTCCGCGCGCGGAAGCGCGACGAGGGCGATGGGGAGGGGATCGACTGGACCGGGGAGAAGTCGCAGAGCGTCTATGAGATCCGCGACTACATTGAGTTCAAGACGACCTGGCACCCGATCGGCGCTTGACGGCTTCTAACAACGTGAAGCGAAACAATACGAAGTGAACGCGATCGAAATGCGCGCGTTGCGCAAGGTTTACAAGGGCAGCGGAAAGAAAAAGTCCGGCGGATCTTCGCAGGGCGCCCGGTGGGCTCCGCCGGGCACAAGCGCGCCGCCCGCGGGCGATGTCATAGCGCTCGAATCGCTCGACCTCGACGTGCGCGCGGGAGAATTCTTCGGTCTTCTCGGGCCAAACGGGGCCGGGAAAACAACAGCGATTGGAATTCTCACGACACGGGTCCGCCCGACATCCGGGACGGCAATCGTTGCGGGCGCCGATGTCGTGGAAGACTCGGTGAGCGTCCGGCAGAGGATCGGCGTCGTTCCTCAGCGCCCGAATGCCGATCTGAGTCTCAATGTGCTGGAGAATCTGCAGTTCCACGCCGCGTATCACGGCATTCCATTCGATGTCGCGACCAAGCGTGCCTACGAGCTCCTCGAGCAGCTGGGCCTGGCTGAGAAAGCGACATCCAAGATGGCCGAGCTGTCTGGCGGTCAGCAGCAGCGCCTCATGATCGTGAGGGCGCTGATGCACGAGGCCGACATCATCTTTCTCGACGAGCCGACCGTGGGCCTCGACCCTCAGGCCCGCCTGGATCTCTGGGATATTTTGCGCGACCTGCACAGGCGCGGACGCACCATAGTCATGACCACGCACTATATGGATGAAGCCGATCGTCTGTGCGACCGCCTGGCGATCATCGACCGCGGAAAGCTCCTCGCGCTCGACTCTCCGCGTGCGCTCAAGCTCAAGGCGCCAGGTGGAACTCTCATCGAGCTGGTACTCGATGGCGACGCGCATCCAGCGGCGGAAATCGCGGAGACGATAAATGGAATTAGCCGAGTCGAAGCGGTCGACGGCTTGTTGCGGGCGCACAGCAGCCGCGGCGGACAGATCCTGCCGGCGCTGATCGAGGCGGCGGAGACGGCCGGCCGTACCGTGACGGACATTCATCTGCTGCAGCCCAGTCTCGAGACATTGTTCGTGTCGCTCACTGGGCGAAAGCTCGTATGACAGCCGCAATCCAAAGGGGCGCCAAATGACCGCCATCGCGGTCGAAAATCCGCGGGGCGAGGTGCGGTCGTCGTCCATAGTGCTGGCGCTGCTGCGGCGGGACATGCGGGTGGCGCGGCGAGAGCTGCCGTTCTTCCTTCTGCGGACCACGATGCAGCCATTGATGTTCGTGATCGTGTTCGGCTATCTGCTGCCGAGAATGGGCTTCATGAACCGCGGATACACGACGGCGCTGTTACCGGGCGTGCTTGCGATCAGTCTTACGTTCTCGAGCATCCAGTCGGTGGCGCTGCCGATGGTGCAGGACTTTGGCTGGACGAAGGAGATCGAGGACAGGCTGCTCGCTCCTCTTCCAATCTGGCTCGTGGCGGCGGAGAAGATCATCGCTGGGGTGCTTCAGGGAATCATCTCCGCGCTGTTTGTGCTTCCGGTCGCGCGCCTGATCATGGGACCGATTCCAGATCTCACCTTTGCACACTTTGGCGATGTATTGCTCATCACGATACTCGGCGCGGCCGCGTTCTCATCACTTGGATTGTTTCTCGGCGCCGCCATCCAGCCGCAGCAGATCGGCCTCATGTTCGGCGTGATCCTGGCGCCGATGATCTTTTTCGGGTGCGCGTACTATCCGTGGCAGGGCCTGAGCACTGTGCCGGTCATGAAATACGCGGTGCTGATCAATCCTCTCGTTTACGTAGCTGAGGGGATGAGAGCGGCGCTGACGCCGTCGGCGCCGCACATGCCGATGCCGATCGTGATAATCGCGCTGATAATCATTACGGCGATCTTCTGGACGCTGGGAATGAGATCGTTCATGAAACGCGCGGTAGGGTAGTGACCGGCTCAGCGGCGATGGCGATGAGCGGGCCGGCCAAGCCGGTCTCATCGGCGGACAGCGTGGAAATCTCGATAGTGATGCCGTGCCTCAACGAGGCCGACACACTCGCCGCATGCATCAAGAAGGCGCTGGCGGCGATCGAGGAACACCGCATCAGCGCAGAGATCATCGTCGCCGACAACGGCTCCACCGATGGGTCGCAGCGAATTGCCGAATCGCTTGGCGCCAGGGTAGTGCCGGTGACGATGCGCGGCTACGGAAGCGCGCTCATGGGCGGGATCGAGGCTGCGCGCGGCCGTTACATCCTCATGGGCGACGCGGACGACAGTTACGACTTCGGAGAGGTTCCCAAATTCCTCTACAAGCTGCGCGAAGGCTACGACATGGTGCAGGGCTGCCGGCTTCCCGCTGGAGGTGGAACCATCATGCCGGGAGCGATGCCAGGCCTCCACAGGTGGTGGGGGAACCCGATGTTCTCGGTGCTGGCGCGGAAGTGGTTCCACGTCGAGATCAACGATGTCTATTGCGGGCTCCGCGGATTCACGAAGGAGTTCTATACGGGGCTGAGGCAGCGCTGCATCGGGATGGAGTTCGCCACCGAGATGATCATCAAGGGAAGTCTCTATGGCGCGCGGATCGCGGAAGTTCCGATCACGCTGCATCCGGATGGAAGAATCGCGCACCCTCCGCACCTGCGGACTTTCCGCGATGGCTGGCGCACGCTCCGTTTCTTCCTGCTCTACAGCCCTCGCTGGCTTTTCCTCGTTCCGGGAATAGTGCTGATCGTCCTCGGCATCGCGGGGTACGCGATCGCATTGCCGGGCCTTCGATTCCGCGGAATTCACTTCGATGTCCACACGCTGCTGTTCGCGAGCCTGGCGGTGATCTGTGGCTATCAATCGATTCTCTTTGCCGTGTTCACGAAGGTATTCGCGATCAGCGAGGATCTGCTGCCTCCGGATCCAATGCTCACGAAAGCGTTTCGTGTCATCAAGCTCGAGACGGGCCTCGTCGTCGGCGTCGTCGCAATGGTGGTTGGCGCATATCTGCTCTTCGACGCGCTGGCGATCTGGCGCTCGACCGGATTTGGAGATTTGCAGTACGCGGTCACGATGCGATGGGTGATACCCGGCGTCACGCTCGTGACTCTCGGATTCGAGACCGTTCTCGCGAGCTTTTTTCTGAGCTTGCTTGGCATGCGAAGGCGCTGAGTGGGTCTGTTCGCCGGCGCACTGGGTTTCCTGCACGACAGAGGCATCCGACATCGGAGGGTCACTGCATTGGCATCGGCAATCGCTCCGCTGCTACCCAAGTCGGCGCGCGTGCTCGATGTCGGATGCGGAGACGGTTTACTGGCCAGGTCAATTCTCGAAAAGCGGCCTGATGTTCGAATTGAAGGAGTGGACGTGCTTGTTCGACTCGGCACGCCGATTCCTGTCCGGGAATTCAACGGAACGCAGCTGCCGTTCGGGGATGGAGAATTCGACGCGGCGATGGCGATCGACGTCTTTCACCACGCCGCCGATGCCAATGCACTGATGGGAGAGATGAAGCGGGTTACACGCGGGTTGCTCGTCGTCAAGGACCATCTGCTTCACGGGCTTCCCTCGGCGCTGATTCTGAGAGGAATGGATTGGGTGGGTAATTTCCGCTACGGTGTACGGTTGCCGTTCAGCTACTGGTCGGAAGCGGAGTGGAAGAATGCATGGGATCGAAGCGGAGTCCGGCAGGTGTCCATGACCCGGCAGCTGGACCTCTATCCGTTCCCGCTTTCGCTGGTGTTCGAGAGAGACCTGCATTTCCTGGCCACTTTGGAATCGACGACGCGAACGGAAAGGCGCCACGCATGATCTCGTCTCCGCGGCTCGGCTGATGCTCGAACTCGCTGGCGTATTCCTGGCGCCGCTCATTGTCGCGGCGGTCGCGATCAGGTACGAGAAGGATCCGATGGTCCTGCGCGCGGCGGGATTTGCCGATGCCGTTCTGACTTCGCGCTGGCTGCCGGCGGCCTGTGGATTGATATCGGCGCTGATCATGGCGTGGGTGTGGAGCGGCTCGCATTTCATTCCCAATGTCGCGGACGAGTCGGCGTATGTGCTGCAGGCCGAGATATTCGCAAAGGGGGCGTGGGCGCAGGCCGCGCGCCCGCTGCCGGAGTTCTTCGAGCAGATGCACGTCTTTGTAACTCCCTTCCTCGCCGCGAAGTATTTCCCGGGACAGAGTCTAATGCTCGCGCCCGGAGCTCTGGTCGGCTTCCTCCCCATCGTTCCGCTGTTGCTGATCTTCGGCTCGGGACTCCTGATCGTGGCTCTGGGACGGCGGGTAACGAACGGATGGATGGCGCTCCTCGCGTGGGCCATTTGGACGACAGCCCGCGCCAACCTTCGTTTTCTGCCATCCTACTTTTCCGAGACGACGACTGTCTTTCTCTGGCTGCTCGGGTGGTGGGCGCTTTACGACTGGTATCTCCGTCCGCGGCGCGGAACTCTGCTTCTGCTCAGCGCGTGCGTCGCGTGGGCACTCATCACACGTCCTCTTACCGGCCTCGTTTTCGCCCTGCCCGCCGTCGGGGTAGCAGTGTGGTCAGCGCGACGTCGCGGGCTGATGACCGAAATTGGATACGCCGTGCTTTTGGGCGCGGCGGTGCTGCTTATCGTTCCGGTGTGGAACAAGTTCACGACGGGACGGTGGACGCAGACTCCCCAATCTCTTTACACGAAGACCTACATCCCGTGGGACGTGATCGGGTTTGGCGTCGATTCGACTCCGCCTCTTCGCGCGATGCCGGCGAACCAGGCGCCGGAAATTCAGGCATTCATGGGGTTCCACGAGGCTCATACCACTGGACACGTTCCGTATTACATCAAGGCCCGACTCTCGGCC
>JBDTND010000078.1:0-9527 GCA_039933915.1 Gemmatimonadales bacterium
TCGCGGACGGCGGCTGGGCGATCGAACGAGAGGACACGGAGGACATCTGGTGGAGTGTGCAGATCGCGCCCCGGTAGCAACGTTTTTCGCGCCCGACGCGTTCGTAGTTGGTGGAACTGTGTCGTTGTCGGACGAGGCAGCACATCACATTCGCGTGGCGAGAGTCGGCGTCGGGGCGTGCGTCGCTCTTCGCGATGGCGCTGGTAAGGCAGCCGTCGGTACACTTGTGAAAGTCTCCAAGACCTCAGCGCTCGTCGATGTCAGCGAGACGAGTGAGCTCCCGAAGCCCGCGCCGATCCATCTTCTCGCGCCCGTCGCCGACAGAGAGAGGATGCTGTGGCTCGCGGAGAAAGCGATGGAGCTCGGTGTGGCGAGCTGGCGTCCCGTCGTGTGGCGCCGGTCGAAAAGCGTGTCGCCGCGCGGAGAGGGTCCGACATTTCAGGCGAAGGTGCGCTCGCGGATGATTTCCGCCCTCGTGCAGAGCGGAAGTGGCTGGCTTCCCGACATTTTCCCCGAGGCAACGATCGAGCGCGCGATTGCGGCAGCTCCGCTGGGCACGCGTGTGTTGCTCGCTAAGGATGGCGAGCCGATGGCCGGCGTTCCGATGCGCGCTCCGGTTACGATCGCACTCGGCCCGGAAGGTGGAATCGAGCCGGCCGAGCGCGACATATTTCTCGGAGCCGCGTTTCTCCCTGTGAAGCTCGGTCAAAGCACGCTACGTTTTGAGACTGCCGGCGTCGCGGGTCTCGCGATCGCGTCCGCGTCGCTTGCTCTTTCGAGGCAATCAAATGGCTGACGGCTGCATCTTCTGCAAGATCGCGCGCGGGGAGGTTCCCGCGCAGATGGTCATGAACAGCAAGGAGATCGCGGCATTCCGCGACGTCAACCCGCAGGCGCCTACTCACATTCTGGTGATTCCCAAAAAGCACATCGGCTCGCTCGACGACGTGAGCGAACCCAATCTGCTCGGTGAGATGATGGCCATGGCCGCCGCGATCGCGCGTCAGGAGGGGATCGCCAAGTCCGGTTATCGGACGGTCGTTAATACCGGTAAGGACGGAGGGCAGAGCGTCGACCATCTGCACATTCACATTCTCGGTGGCCGTCCGATGACCTGGCCGCCCGGATAGCCCGCATCCTGGTGCTCGCTTCGGCTTGCATCTCTGTTTGTGGTCGGCGATGGTGTCCTCTTCGGCCGCACACTCGCTTGGTCGAAGCCCCTAACTACGCTCCCTCGCTCCGCTCGGTCGCGGGTCTTCTCCACGCGCTCGCTTGAGCGGCCTACGAGGACACCCTCACCTCCCTGGACAGATCTCCGCCTAAGCGGCGCGCAGCAGACAGATCTACGCCTGAACGGCGCAGCGGACAGATCTACGCCTCGGCGGCGCGAAGCGCCGCGCTGCCCCGCACGCGCGGCAGATCCTGCCCCACTTCGTTGCAGGGATGGCGAGCATAGCTCGGACCGCTATCGTGGGCGGGGGAGGGTTGGGTCGAGCGCGAGATACAGACTCGCGCGCCTGAGGCGCCAGTGGAAGCATCGCTTCCGACAGATCCTGATGGGGAGGCGGGTGGGGGTCCTCGTAGTCGCTTTCCAAAGCGAGCGCGAGGAGGAGACCCGCGACCGAGCAGAGCGAGGGAGCGTTGGTAGGGGCTCCGACCAAGCGAGCGTAGCGACGAAGAGGACCCCCGCCCGCCGCACCGGCGACGATGCCGTTCGTGAAGCTGGCGAAACGAAGGCGCCAAAGCACTCGCGAAGAAGGAGACGAATTGCTTGACCCAACCCATTGAGCCGCCTAAGTTTATAGGTCTGGCCTATACCGGCGACACGATTCGCCATGAAGGGGGGAAGTAGATTTTGTCGGAAGTAATAATTCATGACGACGAGAACTTTGAGCGCGCGCTCAAGCGCTTCAAAAAGAAGTGCGAGAAAGCGGGTATCCTCTCCGATCTCAGAAAGCACCGCCATTACGAGAAGCCCAGCGAGCGCAGAAAGCGCAAGCTGAACACGGCGATGCGTAAGAACCGCCGCACCCGCCACACCTAGGGAATGTCGGAGCTGCTCGCCCGCCTTCAGGGCGATCTCAATTCGGCTCGCAAATCCCAGGACAAACCTGGCACGCTCCTCCTGAGCACCGTCCTCTCCGAGATCAAGAACAAGAAGATCGAGCTGAGACGCGAGCCAGCGGATGCCGAAGTGATCGACGTGCTGCGCAAGTCCATCAAGCGCAGACGCGAATCGATCGAGATGTACACGAAAGGAAATCGCAGCGACCTGGCCGACAAGGAATCGGCCGAGGCCGCGGCGCTCGAGAAATACCTTCCCGCGCAGGTCAGCGATGATGAGCTGCGCGCCGCCGTCAAAGCCGCGATCGCCGGCGGTGCGACGCAGATCGGTGCAGTCATGGGAAAAGTTCTTCCCCAGTTCAAAGGTCGGGCGGATGGCAGCGCGATCAACGCCATTGCTCGAGAGGAGCTGAGCAAGCAGGGGTGAAAAGCTCGCTTCGCGGATTCGCCAAACCCGAGCTCGCGACGTCCCTCGCAAGCTCGGGTTTTGTCATTCAGGTTTTCCAACAACCATGAATTCGCACGCTCTCGCGGTCATCGAGTTTCCCCGAACACTTTCGCTCATTTCCGAGCGGGCGACGTCCGCGCTCGGTGCCGAACGGGTGAGAGAGCTGACGCCCGTCACCGAAGTCGACGCGATCGAGCGCGAGCACGCGCGAGTGGCGGCAGTGCGCTCCCTCATCTCGGCGGAGGAGCCGTGGCATCTGCACGGCGTTCCGGACGCGCGGTCGGCACTCACGCGACTCCGGGTGGAGGGAGCTTCGCTGGGCGCGCCGGACCTGATGGTGTTGGCGGCGCTGCTTCGAAGCTCGCGCATCACGCGTGACTCGCTGCGCGGCGGCAAGGCGTCACCGGTTGTCGCGGCAGTGCTCGCTCACCAGATCGATCCGCTCGCAAGCAACAAGACCATCGAGGAAGCCGTGGAGCGCGCGATCGACGAAGAAGGACAGGTCCGCGATGACGCGTCGTCTGCTCTCAGAAAAATCAGGCGCGAGCTCAAGGGATCGCAGGGTGAGCTGATCAAGCTGCTCGAGCGCGCGATGTCGAAACTCGAGCCCCATCAGCGCGTGGCGGACATGTCGGTGACAGTGCGCAACGGCCGCTACGTGATCCCCGTGCGCAGAGAAGCGCAGGGCGCGGTCGGCGGCATCGTCCACGATGCGTCCGCGACCGGCGGCACCTTGTTCGTCGAGCCGCCGGCAGCCGTCGAGGCAGGGAACCGCATCCGCGAGCTCCAGATCGAAGAGGTCGAGGAGGTCGATAGAATTCTGGCGGAGCTCACTGACAAGATGCGGCCGCACCGCGAATCGCTCGCGGATTCGCTGGAAGCGCTGATCACTCTGGATTCTCTGGTTGCTCGCGCGCGGTTCGCCATCGAGTTCCGCTGCGCGCCCGCGGAGCTTGCCGATTCAACCGAGGGATTCGCGGTGGTTCAGGGACGACATCCACTGCTGACGGCGCAGGGAATCGACGTCATCCCATTCGATCTCGAGATGCTTCCGAACGAGAGGACGCTGCTCATCTCCGGTCCCAACACCGGCGGAAAAACGGTATTGCTCAAGGCGCTCGGGCTTTTCAGCGCGCTCGTGCAGTCTGGAATCCCGGCACCTGTGGACACCGGATCGCGGATCGCCATCTTCGACGACATCTACGCCGACGTTGGAGACGAACAGTCGATCTTCGCGAGCCTCTCGACATTCAGCGCTCACGTGAAGAACCTCGCCGAGGTTTTGAGCTCTGCGACTGAACATTCGCTCGTTCTCATCGACGAGCTTGGCTCCGGTACGGATCCGATCGAAGGCGCGGCGTTGGGCGGCGCGATACTCGAGGCGCTTACCACGCGGGGCACGCTCTCTATCGCGACCACCCACCTCGGCGCGTTGAAGGAGCTGGCGACGCAGGTCGACGGAGTCGTCAACGCATCGCTTCAATTCGATCCGGTTGCGCTCGCTCCGACCTATCGCCTTACCAAGGGAATACCAGGCCGCTCGTACGGAATCAGCATCGCGCGGCGGCTCAATCTGCCCGGCGCCGTAATCGCGCGGGCCGAGGAGCGCATTCCGACGGACGAAAGAAATGTCACCGCGCTGTTGGGCGAGCTCGAGGCGAGGCAGAAAGCGCTCACCGCGATCGAGCACGAAACGGGCGAGATCGCGGAGGACACGAAACAGCGCGCCGAGAGAGTGGAGGAGCGCGAGCGGAATGTCAGAGAGCGCGAGCGTGAGGTCGAGCGGGCTTCGCGGAAAGAAGCGCGGCAGTATCTTCTCGAAGCCCGTGCCGAAGTCGAACGCACGATCCGCGAGCTCAAATCGGCGTCCGAACACGGCGAAGAGGCCGCCCGGGATGCGCGGAAGCGCGTCGAGACGCTCGCCAACGAGCAAGGTCGCGAGCTCGACCGGCTGGAGCGCGAGACCGACAGCAGTCCCGCGAGACAGAGCAACGCCGAGGTGAGCATCGGTGATTTCGTGGAGGTGGAGACGTTGGGTGGGCGTCGCGGCCGCGTCGTTGAGATGCGCGACGGTGAAGCAGTGGTGGCTGTCGGCGGGATGAAGCTCGCTGTGCCCCGCGGGTCTCTGCGGGTTTCCGCCGCCGAGTCCGCGGCGGCGGAAGTCGCTGTGCCCGTTCGCGGCGACCTCCCCGACGTCCACGTGCCGACCGAGATCGACCTCCGAGGGCTGCGCGTGGGCGAGATTGACGACATAGTTATGCATGCCGTCGACGCAGCAATTAGGGCTGACCTCAAGACACTCCGCATCATCCACGGCAAGGGAACGGGCGCGCTGCGCGAGCGCGTCACCGAGATGCTCCGCAAGGAATCCCGCGTGACCAACTTCCGGCTCGGCGCCTGGAGCGAGGGCGGGGCCGGCGTGACGGTCGTGGAGCTGCAATGAGACGCCAGAGAGCACGTGATATACGCGGAGCCGGCGTGATGCCAGACGAACAGAGAGCCGCGGTGACATACCGGAGGCTCGCGTGATTCCCGACGAGACGGTAGAACAGGTTCGGGATGCCGCGGACATCGTGCAGATCATCGGCGAGTACGTGAATCTCAAGCGCGCCGGCACCGACTTCCGCGGGCCGTGCCCATTTCACCAGGGCACCCACCGGAATTTCTCGGTCTCCCCGAAGAAGCACATGTACTACTGCTTCGTCTGCCACGAGGGCGGCGACGTGTTTCGCTTCCTCCAGAAGCGCCTTGGGGTCGAATGGCCGGCGGCGGTGAAGATGGTCGGCGAAAAGTCGGGGATCGAAGTGCGCGAGATAGATACACGTCGCGAAGGACCCGATCCGCGCGAGCCGTTGTGGGAAGTGAATGCAACTGCTTCGGCGTATTTCCAGAAGATCCTGTGGGACGATCCGCTCGGCGAGCAGGCGCGCGACTACCTCACTCAGCGCGACATATCGCGCGAAGTTGCGGACGAATTCGGGATCGGGTTCGCTCCCCGCGAGATCGGCCTGTTGCGAAACTACATGGGTACCCTCGGGTTCGACGAAGCCCGCCTCGCGGCGGCGGGACTTTTCATCCAGGGCGACGATGGCAGCGAGCCGCGTCCACGATTCCGCGGACGGCTCATGTTTCCGATCCTCGACGCGCAGGGACGCAACGTCGGGTTCGGCGGGCGGCTGCTGGGACCCGGCGAGCCCAAGTATCTCAACTCGTCAGAGTCGCCCGTGTTCTCGAAGGGGAAAACGCTTTACGGACTCAACTGGGCGAAGAACGACATCCGGCGCGAGGACCAGGTCCTGGTGGTCGAAGGCTATTTCGACGTGGTTCGCCTGATGACATCGGGGGTCACCACAGTAGTTGCTCCAATGGGAACCGCACTCACCGATGCGCAGTCGGCGTTGCTCAGGAAGCTCACGAAGAACGTCTTCCTGCTCTACGACAGCGACAAGGCCGGACTTCAGGCGACGTTCCGCTCGGGAGACGAGCTTTTGCGGCAGGGAGCATCGGTGCGCGTAGTGACGCTGCCGGACGGCGACGATCCGGACACTTTCGTCAAGGCGCATGGCGGCGCCGAGCTCACCGCTCGGCTGAAGGACGCGATCGACATTTTTGAGCGAAAGATTCAGCTGCTGGAGCGAGCCGGGATGTTCGCCGAGCTGCAAAAGAAGCGCCGAGCGCTGGATCGACTCCTGCCGACTGTGCGTGCGACTTCCGACGAGATCATGCGCGATCTTTATCTGTCCCGAGCGAGCGAGGTCAGCGGCGTTGCGCGCGAGGTTCTCGAGCGCGAGCTGCGGGGGAAGGCGGTCCCAACCGTCGTGGCTTCGTCCCCGCCGCCCGCTCCGCGAATATCACCCGAGGCCCGGGCGCGCCGCGGGGAACGAAGAGTGCGGCACTCCGCACGGGGATCGTCGGCCGAGCGCGAGCTGGTGCGCGCGATGCTGGCCAATCGCTCGCGCATCGAGCAGATCACGGAGAAGGTGGGAGGGGAAAGCTTTCGCGACGCCCAGTATCGGGCGATCTACAGTGCCCTTATTACGGCCGAGCCTGTTTCAACACTCGAGGAGCTTTCTGCGAATCTCGATGAGGAGACCATCATGACTCTCGAGGACATTGTTGCGGAGGGAGCGTTCCAGATCGATCCGGAACGCACCATCAGCGACAGCCTGGCGACGCTTCGCGCGCGCGACCTCGACCAGCGCGCGGCAGAAATAGACAGGATCATTCCGCTGGCGCAGGGGGCGCAGAAGGACAAGCTGATCGCGGAGAAGGAGGCGATCAGAGAGGAGCTGAAGGGGACGGGAAGAAACTACTACAAGAAGTTCCGACGAACCGGAGCACGATGACATACTGGAGGTGGGATGCAAACACAGGAAGTTGAAGCGTTGTTGGCGCTCCAAGAGGACGATCTGAAAATACGCGAGATCGAAAGTCAGATCCGCTCACTAGATCCCCAATTGGCGGAGCTCGACAAAAGGCGAGAGCACGCAGCAGCGGCGCTGACACGCTCCCAGGTCGCCATTCAGGCTGAAGAGAAGAAACAGCGGGAGCTGCAGGCGCGGCTGGCGCAGCATAAGACCATGCAGGAACGAAATCTCCACCAGCTCGAAGATGTGAAGCGCATGCGCGAGGCGACGGCTGCAACCGCGCAGGTCGAGTCCACGCGGCGGCTGATGGCCGAAGACGAAAGCGAGCTCGCGATTCTTGGACGGCGAATTGCCGAGATGAATTCCGCGATAGTCAGCGCGAAACAGGCGTTGTCGGCGCTGGAACAGGAGCAGCAGGACACGCGCCCGGAAATAGAAGCACAGAGGAACGCGCTCGTGTCCCAGCTCGAAGATGCAAAGCGCGACCGCGACGGAAAGGCGGGCGTCGTATCCCGCCCAATGCTCGGCAAGTACGACCGAATTCGAGGAAAAAGAACTCAGGCCCTATATGCGCTTCAGGGCGGATCCTGCGGAAACTGCGACACCGCAATCCCGCTCCAGCGTCGAAACATCATGGCCGGCAGCGGCGAGATAGAAGTCTGCGAGGCCTGCGGCGTTTTGCTGTACTCGACGGGATAAAGATCACGCAATCGCCGCGCTTTTCACCCATTTCGCAATGCTTGAGTGCTGTTGCGGCACTTTCTAACTTGCAACTGTGACGACACTCGCATCAGAACGCTCGACCCTCCCCGCGCGCTGGATCCTGCCCAAGGCCCCGGACGAGGACGCGGTGCGCGCCCTCATGGAAGGGCTTTCACTGCCCGAGATCGTCTGCCGGCTGCTCTTGATCCGCGGGCATGTGACGGCCGAGGACGCAAAACTCTTTCTCCGGCCGAAGCTCGATCGCCTTCACGATCCGCTCCTTTTCCTGTCGATGGACAAGGCAGTGGAGCGTCTTGCGCGCGCGGTGCGCGGCAAGGAGCTCGTGTTCGTTCATGGCGACTACGACGTCGATGGGATCTGCTCCACCACGATTCTCACGCGCGTCATTCGCGGACTCGGTGGAAGCGCGATGCCGTTCATCCCCCGGCGCATCGAGGACGGCTACGATCTGAGCGACGCCGGCGTCGATGCGGCGATAGCGGCGGACGCCAAGGTCGTAGTGACGTGCGACTGCGGCACCGGCGCGGTGGGTCCGGTCGCGCGGCTCTGTGCGGCGGGGATCGATGTCATCATCAGCGACCACCATCTTCCGAGCGGCGAGCTTCCGGAATGCCTCTCGGTTCTCAACCCGAAGAGACCCGGGGACGGCTATCCCGATAAGGATCTCGCTGCCGTCGGGGTCGCGTTCAAGCTTTCACTCGCCTTGGCGCGCACGCTCGGCGCAAACGAGAACTTCGTCTGGGCGATGCTCGACCTCGTTGCCCTGGCGACGGTGGCGGACGTCGCGCCACTTCGCGGCGAAAACCGCGTGTTCGTCCGCTTCGGTCTCAAGATGTTGGCTGAGACTCGCAACATCGGGATGCGCTCCCTGCTGCGTGCGGCAGGCCTCGACGGAAAGCAGCTGACGGCGGGAAGAATCGGGTTCATACTGGCGCCGAGGCTGAACGCCGCGGGGAGGCTGGGACACGCGATCCGCGGTGTCGAACTGCTCCTCACGGAAGATGAGCATCAGGCGAACGTGATTGCGCGCGAGCTCGAGGAGCTGAACAAGAGACGTCAGGAAATCGATCACGCGACGCTGGAGCAGGCGCGCGAGAGAGTGTTGGCGATGGACCTGGACGAGATGTTCTCGATCGTGCTTGCCGACGAGAGCTGGCACCCGGGCGTGATCGGAATCGTAGCGTCGCGACTGGTCGAAGAGTTCGGGCGACCAACGGTGCTGATCGCGCTCTCGGGAGATCACGGCAAAGGCTCGGGCCGCTCGATTCCCAAGTTCAACCTTCATGATGCGCTCGGGCAGACCCGTGAGCACCTGATGCGCTTCGGAGGTCACAGGGTGGCTGCGGGCGTTACGATCGCGCGCGAGAAAGTCGGAGACTTCGCCGCGCATTTCAATCGGATCGCGCGGTCACTGCTCACGCCGGCCGATCTCATTCCCGAAATACGTGTCGACCTCGAGGTCAGCATCGACGGTCTGGATGGAAAGATCGAATCCTTGTTCCGGCATTTCGAGCCGTTTGGCATCGGGAATCCGACGCCGGTACTGCTCGCGCGGAACGTGACGATAGCGCGTCCGCCGCGCATCATCGGCGAGGATGGGCTCAAGCTGGTTCTCGACACCGGCACCGGCTCGCTCGATGCGATCGGGTGGGGGCTGGCGGGCCGGGCGGCAGAATTCCAGCCGGGCACCAAAGTCGACATCGCGTTCAGGCTCGAGCGCGACGACTACAGGGGCGAGAGCTACCTCCAGGCGCGGATCGCGGACATTTCCGTGTGCGCATAGTCGCCGGCCGCTGGCGCGGACGCAAAATCAGCGCGCCGGCCGGCCCCAGCGTGAGGCCTACTCTCGACAGCGTGCGCGAAGCCTGGATGAGCATCCTCCAGATGGACATCCCGGGTGCCAAAGTGCTCGACCTCTACGCAGG
>JBDTND010000079.1:0-9406 GCA_039933915.1 Gemmatimonadales bacterium
ATGGAACGACCGTCAGCGCGACGAACATGGCCGCCACGATCCAGAGCACGAACCGCCGCAGAGAGCGTGGCAGGGGGGGAAGTCTCGCTGGAGCCGGGCGCTCGAATGGTGAACTCATGCTGGAGAAGATGCACCCGCGAGCGTGTCGCTGCTACCCACATAGCCTCGTCCCTATTACCTGGCACCTCATACCTTCCTTTTTTCGTCGATGACATCGGCGAGATGCACAAAGGGCATCCGATTGGATGCCCTTTTGTTTTGTCAGCCTGCTTCCCGCAATGTGCGGCTAGGATCGCGGCGCGGCTGCCGTCTTGGTTGTAATCACGACGACACCGTACGATGCGTCGGGACCGTATTGCTTGAGCGCGGCGTGTCCCTTGATCACCTGCACCGCCGCGACCTGGTCGGCAGTCAGTGTGGGTACCTGATCTCGCTGGAGTCGAACGCCATCGACGACGAAGAGAAGCGGCACCTGGGGTGCGGCCACGATCGAGGTGAAAGAGGAGCCTGCGGACCGGGGCGCCACCATCCGCTCCGGTGCGCAGGCGGTTGCGACGGTTGCGACGGTTGCGGCGGTTGCGATTGCGAGAGCGAAGGTCGAACGAGCGAGTTTCATATGGATTTCCCGGAGGTTTCAGTGCCAACCTCATCAGTAGCATTGGCCGTGCCAGCCAGTTACCCCTTGAATAATGGGGTCAAGCTCAGCAGTTGGCTAGTGCCTTGGGTTCCAACTGCCCTTGGCCACGGCCGGCACGAACGCGTCCAATCCGGACGGGGGGAACTCCAGAGTCTGCCCCTTTTCCGCACTCATGTAGGCCGCCATCAGGATCTTCACGACCTCCAGACCGTCCTCAAAGGTGAGCATTGGCTTCTCCCCGCTCAGAAACGCGCGCGCCATGTGCCTGTTCTCGGCGCTGTATCCATAGGCCGAAGCTTCCTCCGCGACTACTGGCATCAACCCAATCTCCGCGTTCTGTTTTTCGACCAGATCTTCGCCTGCTTTACCCTTCACTTCCCTGCTGAAAAACATCTTCAGGCTCGAGTCCAGCGTGTTCCACGACATCGAGTATTCTGGACCGAGAAGCTCGGCCGACAATCTCAGTCCGGCCCCAACGAAACTCCATGATGTCGTCACTTCGCCCACCAACGGCTCGCCGTCTTCCGATTCATACTCGATGGTGGCACGGGCGAAGTCTTCCGATGGCCGCTTCGTGTAATCGACGTCCTTCCCCATCGTCTCCGACAGCTGCTTCGCGTATTTGGGGCGCGACCATTTGAGCGACGCGATATGAGCGCTGATCCGGACGGGCTTGATAGATGACCGGGGGGACCCAGGCTTGGTGAGGAGATGCCGCACCACTTCGACGGAATGACACATCATGTCGTTGAGTACTCCGCCGCCCTGAAGGGCGCCCTGCCAGAACCAGGGCATGTGGGGTCCGCTGTGCTCTTCGGCCGCGCGGGCGAGGTATGGCCGCCCGGTAAGAGAAGCGCCGCGAGCCCAGATCAGCTCACGTCCTCGGGTGATGTCCGGCGAGAAAAGCTGGTTCTCGAGATACCCGGTGTTGAGCCCGACGCTTTTGGCGAGCTCGGCCACCTTCTTTGCTTCGGCCAGGTTCCGGGCGAGGGGCTTCTCGCAGGCGACACCTCGCAAAGTCCCCGCGCCGCTCTTGATCGCGGCGACGATTTCTTCGAAGTTGGCGATACGCGCCTGATTCGGACCACAGACCCAGAGCGCATTGATCGCGGGGTCGGCGATCATGTCACGGATGGATTTATACGGACGCGCCTCGCCGACATCGAGCTCGCGGGCCAGCGCAGCCGAAGACGCCGCGTTCTTTTCGTTGGGACTCCAGACGCCGCGCACGTCGATTTCGCGCACGCTCGTAAGTGACTGGATGTGGAAGCGCGCGTTGAAGCCGCTGCCAACGAAGCCGATGCCAAGACGCTCAGAGCTCATGTCATTCGCTGAGAGAAGGGTTCGCGATCAGTGTTATTCCGGAGTCAGCCGCTGCTTTTTTCTGTCGAACTTCGCGTAGGTGACGCCTAGCTTTTTGAGGGCGGCGGGTGGGCAGCCGTTCCAATCGGGAACGAACAGGTTGCCCTGGTACTTGAGATCCCTCACTCCGATCTGGCTGGACCAGAATCCGGACGCAGTGAGGTCGCGGAACCGGTTGAAAAAGCTCACGCCGTCCGCCATCGTCGCCGGCGCGCGCGCGGGCCAGGCGACGTCGTTCAGGATGGCTTCACGCTGTGATTGCGTCGCGTCCGCGAACGGCTTCGCGTGCCTGCTGTTCGATTGCGCGTCGATCCAGGCCAGTCCGTCGCGCATCCATTTCCGGCTGTTGGGCCGATCATTCATCGTGAAATCCATGAACTCCGGAACGCCGGCATCGCTGGCGTTGCCCGATCTGTCGTCGCGAGGAATGATCATATCCCCCAGAATTCGCACCGTCCGGAATTCGGCGGGCGTGAAGAACTTCGGCGCGTAGGGAGTGCCCTCGGCCGCGTCGCGAAGCGCGGTGTTCACGAATCGGCGCACTTTCTCCTGCTCGGCGGTGGGCCAGCTGAGAAACGCGGCAACCGGAAGTGCGGCGATCATCTGCATCGCATCGCGCCGGCTGATTTCCTTGCCTGTCACTGCAGTCTGCCCGGAGTCCGTGGCCCGACCTGCATCGAGCCCCTCGTCGATGACGGGCAGTTCTCTCTCATTAGACATTAGAGTGTCCCCCGTTTCCGTTCCTGCGCGATGTACTCGCTCGTACGCATCGCGAGAGCGAGGATAGTCCATGTCGGATTCTTGTCAGCCTGCGAGACGAAGGGGCCGCCGTCGGTGATGAACAGATTCTTCACATCGTGAGCGCGACAGTTTGGATCGACAACGGACTTCGATGGATCCGCGCCCATCCGAGTGGTTCCCAGCTCGTGAATGATCTCACCACCTCTGGCGATGCCATAGCCTTTGGCCTGATCGGGCATCCGGTCGAAAACCTGGCCGCCCATATCCTCCACAAGCGCGCGGAATGTCTGCTGCATGTGGCGAACCTGGTTGTACTCGTAGTCCGCCCACTGCCAGTGGAAGCGAAGCACTGGTATTCCGTACTTGTCCTTCATGACGGGATCGATCTCGCAGTAGCTCTTGTCGTTCGGGATCATCTCGCCACGACCGGAGAAGTAGACCTGGGCGCCGTAGTAGCGGCGGTAATCGTCCTTCAGTGACTTCCCGTAGCCGCCGCCGCCGGGGTAGCGCTGAATCCCGCCCATGAATCCGTAACTGGGTGGATTGAGCCCGCCTCCCACCTCGATGTGGTATCCGCGTGGGAAATCGAGCTTCCTGTTGTCGATCCACCACGGCATGTAGACGTGCAGTCCGCCAACCCCGTCTTCATTGTGCGGGACATGATCGACCATCTTCGGGATGAATCCGGACACATCGGTGCCGGTCGTATCGGTGAGATACTTGCCGACCACTCCACTCGAATTCGCGAGGCCATTCGGGAATTTTGGCGATTTCGAGTTGAGCATCAGTCGCGCGGTCTCGCACGCACTCGCCGCCAGCACGACGACTCGCGCGTTCGCCTGTCGCTCGGCCCCCGTTTTCGTATCGATGTAGGTCACCCCGTTGGCGAGTCCACGATTGTCGAGCGTCACCTCGCGCGCCATGGCGTTTGTCACGAGCGTCAGGCGTCCCGTCCTGAGCGCGGGCGCAATCAGCACGTTGGTCGAGGAGAAGTTCGAGTTCGTTTTGCAGCCGCGGTTGCATTGGCCGCAGTAGTGACACGCCATGCGCCCGTTGTGCGCCTTCGTGATTATCGAAAGGCGGGACGGAATGCACGTGATGTTGAGGCGGTCCGCCGAATCCTTGATCATCAGCTCGTAGCAACGCGGCGGAGGGGGCGGCAGAAAATATCCTCCCGGATGATTCGGCAGGTTCTCATTCGTGCCGAAGACCCCGATCAACTTGTCGATGCGGTCGTAATAGGGTGCGAGATCAGAGTATGCGATCGGCCAATCATCGCCCAAACCGTCGCGGCTCTTCGCCTTGAAGTCGTCGGGACCGAAACGCAGCGAGATCCGTCCCCAGTGGTTGGTGCGTCCGCCTACCATTCGCGCGCGCCACCATCTGAACTCCGAGCCCTCGGCTACCGTGAACGGCTCTCCCTGAAGGTCCCACCCGCCGATGCACGCGTCGAACTCACCGAACGGCCGATCGGGAGTGGATGCCCCTCGACGCGGCGACTCGTACGGCATCTTGAGCATCACGGAGTCCTTCGTGTTGTCCCAGGGTCCGCCAGCTTCGAGAAGGAGCACATTCGCGCCAGCACGGGTGAGGGCGTAGGCTGCCATTCCACCTCCGGCGCCCGACCCAACTATGCAAACATCGTAATTCTTCCGCTGTGCCAGCGGCTGACCGGAGCCAACAATCATGCAAATCCGCCGTTGAGGACACGGGAAAGTACGACCCGCCGGGGCAAGGCACTAGGCCCGGCAAATATCATCTTTGTGTGCGTGCGCAAGCTCCCGTTCGGTCCATAAACCCGGACCCCGGACCGGCGCAGAAAGGTGACGTTAAGGGGCAGAAACCAGTCTTTTTACTGAGCGAACACTCACGCCAACCGGTTCCGCGCGTTGCCAATGACCTTTACAACCGACAGCGCGAATCAGTATCGAATCGAGACGACTCGAAAACCGGTGATCCTGACGATGTTGGGCGGCGAAGAGCTCCGTGGAAACGTGTTCATTCATCTTTCCTCGTATCGACCGTTCGAGCTCGAAGATGTGTCCGAGCTTTTCAACTCCGACACGCCATTCCTTCCGCTGGAGCTCGCACATTCCGAAGTGATTCTCGTCTCGAAGGAGCGCGTCGCAGAAGTGGCCGCGGATCGAGGCGACGAACCCTCGGACCAGCCACCCCGCGAGCCACGAACGCCCACGGCCCTGCTTCAGATCGTCCTGGTAGGAGGTGAGGTTCGCCTCGGCTCCATCCGGCTCGAGGCTCCGCCCGACCGGGCGCGCGTGCTCGACTACCTGAACGCGCTCAAGTCGCGGTTTCTGACTCTCTATACGTCAAACGAAGCGCGCCTGATCAATCGCTCCCTGATTGATCGGGTTCGCCCACTGGATTGAAATGCCCCAGCTAGATCGCTTTCTCAACCTGCTCATGACCAACAACGCCACGGCGCTCACGCTATCCGAAGGCGATGTTGCTTCGTTGATCATCAAGGACGCGCCGCGAGCCGTGATGAAGCAATCGCTGACGGGCGCGCAAATCCTGACCCTGGTGCGAGAGATTACGCCGCCGAACCTGCAGCATCCTGAGGACGCGAAGGAAGAGCTCCGCTTCGAGTACTCGTCAGCTGACGGTCCGTTCGAAGTCTCATTGATCAAGAACGGAAAGGTTTCCGTTCGGATCGCGCCGAAGAGGGCATCCAGCGCGACAATGCCAGTTGCTGCACCCGCCCCGGCCGCCGCACGTCCGGCCGCTCCTCAGCAGGCAGTCCCCGCGCCAACCCCACCGCAGTCGGCGTCGCCGCACATGGAGACTCCAGTCGTCCAGGCGTCGGCCGTAAGCGCATCCGGTGACCTTGCGCTCGAGAAGATCGAAACCCTGCTTCGGACCCTGATAACCAGCAAGGCATCCGACCTGCATCTTCGATCCGGATCGCCGCCGCTGCTTCGTGCAAGCGGAGAGATCGGGCCTATGCCGGGGGAAACCGCGCTGAGCTCGGACGAGATCGATGCGCTGCTGCACGCGGTGATGCTCGAACAGAACCGGGTAGAGTTCAAAGAGATCGGCGATACCGACTTCGCGCACGAGATTCCGGGCATCGCCCGCTTCCGCGGGAACGCTCTTCGCGAACGCAAGGGTACGGGTGCCGTGTTCCGCGCGATCCCAGCCGCCGTCGTTACCGTCGAGCAGATGGGGATCTCGCAGGAAGTCCAGCGCCTTTGCCACCTGACGAAGGGGCTCGTGCTCGTAACGGGTCCGACCGGTTCCGGAAAATCGACCACGCTCTGCGCCTTGATCGACCTGATCAATCGCACGCGGACGGATCACGTCATCACAATCGAGGATCCGATCGAGTTCGTCCACGAGAGCAAGAAGTGTCTGATCACGCAGCGGCACGTCGGCGTCCACACGTCGTCGTTCAAGCACGCATTGCGCGCCGCCCTTCGAGAGGATCCGGATATCGTGCTCGTTGGCGAGCTGCGGGATCTCGAGACTGTATCCATGGCGATCGAAACCGCCGAGACGGGTCACCTTGTCTTCGGAACGGTTCATACGTCGACGGCGGTGAGCACCGTGGATCGCGTCATCGATCAGTTCCCGCCGGACCGTCAGGCGCAGATCCGCGTCATGCTCTCAGAGTCACTGAAGGGCGTCATCTCGCAGGTTCTCTGCAAGAAGATTGGCGGTGGCCGCGTTGCCGCGCGCGAGATCATGCTTTCGACGCCGTCGGTGTCGAACCTCATTCGTGAAGGCAAGACGTTCCAGCTGCCGTCGGTGCTCCAGACCTCGCGCAAGCTCGGAATGGTGACGATGAACGACGCGCTGATCGATCTCGTCGACTCGAATTTGGTCGAGCCGCAGGAAGCGTATCTGAAGGCGACCGACAAGATCGGAATCCTTCACATGCTCAAGCAGCGTGGCAAGGATACCAGCTTTGCCAACATAGAGGATGCGAAGGCAGCAGGAGCAGCTCCTGAAGCGCCCGCCAAGCCTGCTGGCAAGGGGCGCTAACAGGTCCGTTTGCGCACAGCGGGGCGATTGCCGTCACTCCATTATGTGCTGCGCACCCGCAGCCACCCTGGTGTGGCGAACGAGTAGGAGCAGTGGAATCAGAGCGAGAATCAGAGCCGCGCTTAGAACGTAGATCCTGCTGTACGCAATCACGCTCGCCTGTGCCATCAGCTGCCGGTCGAGAATCTCCAACGCGCGTTGCCGCGCCGTCCACGGGTCGGCGCCCTGCGAAATCAGTCCGCGCGTCAGCATCTCCAGTCGGCTGACCGTCGCCGGATCGCCGATCGAGATGTGCTCGGACAAAATCGCGCGGAATTGCGCCGTGTAGTGTGAAAGCAGCGTCGCTATCGCCGCGATGCCGAGCGAGCCACCCAGCTGGCGAAAGAAGTTGTAGAGTCCCGTTCCCTGCGGCAGCTCGCTGTGGCTCAGCTCGGCCAGCGTAATCGTCGTGAGCGGAACGAACATCATCCCCAGCCCGACGCCGCGCATGATGAGCGCCCAGAAGAAGTCGGTACTGCCGCTCTCCCCGGTAATTCGCGACAGCTTGATCATCGCGCCCGCGAACAGCGCGGCCCCGATGGTGATCAGTATCCGCGCGTCAAACCTGTTGGTCAGGCGGCCGACGACCGCCATCGAAACGGCCGTAGCGAGCGCGCCCGGGAGGAGCACAATGCCCGTCTGCTGCGCGGTCATGCGGAGATTGTTCTGCAGGAACACCGGCAACGTGAACACCGATGCGAACAGCCCGACGCCCATCACCACACCGAGCAGTGTGCCGACCCACATCTGGCGGTGCCGCAGCACGCGAAAGTCGATTACGGGATGCTCAGCCGTCAGCTCGCGCCAAACGAGAACGACACCGGTCACCAGGCTGCTGATCGCGAGCGTCGTCATCAGGCGGGAATCGAACCAGTCGTCCCGCTGCCCATACTCCAGCAGGTACTGCAGCGAGCCGACGCTCACTGCGAGCAGCGCAATGCCCATGTAATCCACGGACGGCGGCCGGCGCTGGTCCTCCGGATCGTGCACATAGCCGATGATCATCGCGGCGGCGAGGATGCCAACGGGAATGTTGACGTAAAAGATCCACGGCCAGCCGTAGTTGTCGGTGAGCCATCCTCCAAGTGTGGGACCGATCGTCGGGCCAACCATCACACCGAGCCCGAACAGCGCCATGGCAGTGCCCGCTTCCTCTCGCGGGAAGGATTCGAACAGCACGGCTTGCGATACCGTCATCAGAGCGCCTCCGCCCAGCCCCTGAACGATTCGCCAGAATACGAGGGCCGAGAGAGAGTGGGAGGCTCCGCAGAGGAAACTCGCGACCGTAAAGATGATGATCGACCCGACGAAGTAGCGCTTGCGACCGAAGAACTCGCCAAGCCAGCCCGTCAACGGGATGATGATTACGCTCGCGAGGATGTACCCGGTGGAGACCCACGCTATCTCATCGAGGCTGGCGCCGAGGTTCCCCATCATATCGGGGAGCGCGACGTTGACGATGGAGCTGTCGATGACCTGCATTAGCGCCGCGAGAACGACGGCGAATGCGATCAGGTATTTGTGCGGGGCCCCTTCGATGGTCGCGGCGAGCGGCTCGGTGAGAGGCGGCTCGCCGCGTTCGGGTGATTCCTGGTGGACCGGGCTAGCGACCGACATCGGCCGTTAGCCGATGCAAGGGTTGTCCCAGAGAGACGCTCAGGGGTTCTGCTGAGCAGTATCCAGACGAGCTTGTCTGGCCGTGGCGGAGTCGGCTGAAATCATCGCGCGCTTGACCGCCTTCGCTCCGGGAATCTGGGAGTTGGCGAGAATGCTGTCCTTTTCGCGCTGGGTGCGCACCTGCTTGACCTCCGGCTCGTCCTTGCTGCACCCGGAGAGAGCGAGCGCCACGATCGCACCTGCGAGAGCGATTCCGCGATTCAGCATCATGACCTCAGTTCAAACGGGATGTTGGATGAAAGGTGTCGACAGCGCGCCGATCATCGCCAACGTGACCACTACCTTTGCGGGATCTTCTATACCCACCTGATTGAGCGTTGCCTAAAACACTACGATCGAGCAGCGACTTTGGTTACCGTCGCTGCTCGACCATCCCCACCGTTTACGCCGGCGCTCCCGCTGTTTGCCCAGTGCCAACGCCCTTCGGCTTGAACATTAGAGCAAACAGGATGAAAACCACGAGCGCACCAGCAGACGGAACGAGCCAGATCGCGTGCCAGTCGTGCGTGACCGTCAAGCACTGTTGCGCGGCCGCGGCCGCATCGGTACACGCCGGGTTTGGCCTCGCGTACCGGTCAACAACGGCGCCCGACACGAACGCCCCGATAAAGTACCCGAGTCCGTTCGTGACGAAGTTGATTAGTCCCTGGGCGGCAGCGCGGATCTTCTCGCCGGCCCGCTGATCGGTGTAGATCTGGCCGCTGACGAAAAAGAAATCGTAGCAGACGCCGTGAAGGAGAATTCCGATGTAGAGGAGCGACATCACGGGACCGCCCGCGCCCATGCCAAACGCGAGATATCTGAGCGCCCATGCCGCCATGCCCACAAGCATGATGACCTTGATGCCAAGCCTCCTCAATGCCAAAGGCAGCAACAGCATGAATCCGATTTCGGACCATTGCCCAAATGTCTGAATAAATGCGGGATCCGGCGCCCCGACTTCGTTCA
>JBDTND010000080.1:0-9219 GCA_039933915.1 Gemmatimonadales bacterium
AAGCTTCGAGCAGCTCTATCGCTACGTGCCGGCGCTATTCGGCGCGCTGGTCATCCTCTTCGCCGGTTATCTGCTGGCGAGACTCCTCGAGAAAGGAACCGACCGCCTGATGCGGCGGATCCATCTCAATCAGATCCTCGAGCGCGGCGGCGTGATGGAAGCCGTGGAGAGATCGGGCTCACGCGTGAATCCGACCCGGGTCGCGAGCAGTCTCGTGTTCTGGTTCGTGATGTTCACCGTGATGCTCGTCGCCGCCAACGCGCTCGGGCTGCAATCGCTCGCCAACGTGTTCTCCGAGCTGGTGAGCTACATCCCGAGCGTCATCGCGGCGATTGTCATCATGATCGTCGGAATCGTGCTTGGCGCGTTTGTGGGCGGCCTGATCATGGCGTCGGCGGGCGGACTCCACGGCGGACCGACCCTCGCGAGGATAGGGAAGGGAGGCGTCGTGGTGCTCGCCGCCTTCATGGCGCTCCAGGAGCTGGGAGTCGCGACCGAGATCGTGACGACGGCATTCGCAATTCTCTTCGGCGCCGTTGCGCTCGCCCTCTCCCTCGCATTCGGGCTCGGCAACCGCGAGCTCGCCGGCGAAGTCACGCGCACCTGGTACCGGCGCTACAAGGACGAGCGCGACTCCATCGAGCGCGAGAATCGTGAGCTCGACAAGGCCGAGGGAATCGCGACGACCGAGGAATACGTGCGGCCGACGTACGGAATTCGAAATACGGGACCACACGACGTAGTCCGCCCGCCCGAGTGAGCTCCACCGCCGCGGCATCACCAGAAGTGACGCCCGCGACACCACAGCTCGTCAGAGTGCTGTCGCTCCGCGACGCGATCGTACTCGTGCTCACGGTTATTGGCACCGGCGTCTTCCTGAAAACCGCGCCGATGGCGCAGCTCGTTGGGAGTCCGTCCAACGTTCTGCTCGCGTGGCTGGCCGCAGGCCTTCTGTCTCTCGCCGGTGCGCTGACGTACGCCGAGCTGGGCGCGATGATGCCGGAGGCGGGTGGAGAGTACGTGTTTCTGAGAGAAGCGTACGGCGATCTCCCGGCGTTCCTTTTTGGCTGGACCTCGGTGATGCTGATCGCGAGCGGAGGGCTCGCCGCGGTAGCGACCGCCCTCGCCTCGTTTCTCGGATCGTTCGTCTCGCTCGATGCCATCTGGGTCACGCGCGATTTTCAACTGTTGGGCCGGGTGATTCACTGGCGCCTTGGCATACAGCAGCTCATAGCGGTGGCCGTGATCATCCTCTTCTCGGCCATCAATTCGCGCGGCGTGCAGGTTGGCAGCAAAGTGCAGTGGATTGCGACGGTCGCCAAGGTCGGCGGAATCGCGATCATCACGCTCGGCGCATTCCTGCTTTCGCGCGACGGATCGTGGCAGCATCTGAAGGCGCCGCCCAGCGCGGGCATTCCGCCGGTAGGAGCTGGTGCGTTCGGCGCCGCCATGGTGGCCGCGCTCTGGGCTTACCAGGGCTGGACGAACGTGGCGATGGTGGCGGGTGAGATCGAGAAGCCCGAGCGCAACGTTCCGCGAGCGCTGATCTTCGGGATGCTGATCGTGATACTCGTCTACCTCGTCACCAATCTCGCGTACTTTTTTGCGTTGCCATTCGGCGAGATACTCAGCGCGAATTCAACGGCATATCCCGATGCGCTTCCGGTCGCTGCCAAGGCGGCGCAGGCATTCTGGTCGCACGGGGCGCAGCTCGTCTCGCTCGCGTTCGTCATCGCCGCGATTGGCGTGCTCAACGGAATAACGCTCATGAACTCCCGCGTCCCATATGCGATGGCGCGGAACGGGCTATTCTTTGGCCGGCTTGCCGACCTGAGCCCAAAGTCGAATGCGCCGGTGAAGGCGATCTGGTTCCAGGGGACCTGGGCGTGCGTGCTCGCGTTGTCGGGCACCTTCGATCAGATCACGACCTCGGTCGTCTTTGCGGTGTGGGTGTTCACCGCACTGGTGGGATCGTCTCTGTTCGTGCTGAGGAGAAAACTGCCCGCGGCGCCGCGTCGCTATCGCGCGCTCGGATATCCAGTCGTGCCGGCGCTGTTCGTCCTGGTCGCGATCTGGCTCGTGATCAACAGCCTGTCGCAGACGCCGGTCGAGTCCGCCGCTGGACTTGTCCTGATTGCGTTGGGACTGCCGTTTTACTTCTTCTTTCGCATTGCCGCTCGGCTTCGTCACGTTGAGCATACCGGATGACGACGCAGGCCTAGGGTTTTCCTGCAGTCGTCGCCCGCCGTCGAACAGCACGCAGCCACATCCGGCGGATGAGCGCGCTGCCGGGATAGATGGTCCGCCAGTAGATCGCGAACTTGCGCCGAGCGGCCGGACTGCTGGCGAAGACGCGGGTTTCGGTGGATACGCTCGATGAATTCAGACCCGCCGGCGTAACGACGAAGTCCAAAGCGCCGAATACCTGCGGCGTGAGGGGAATGCCGATCACCAGCTCCCGCGGAGCGTCCTCGGCGAGTCGCACGAACCCGCTCTTCACAGCCACGTCGATCAGCGACTCGCGACTGCCGGCGTTGAGAATGCTCTCGGGAACCGACCGCCCGCCTCGGCGGATCCACGTCAGAGTCCGGAAAAACGAGATCTCGTCCCCTCTCACCCGCTTGATCGCATCGAAAACGCGTTCCGGCGGAGCATCGATCTCGATCGTGTGCCGCTCGCTGAACTGCCATACCGGAACGAACTCATCCAGACGCTTCTCGACTTTGTCGACCCGCTTCTCCGACGCCGGAGCCATGAAGCCGATTCCGGCGAGAAGAAGTCCCATCCCGACTATCGCCAGGCCCTGAGAGCGCGACGTGACATGAAGGCGCTCGACCGGCTTGATGACGAAAATCACCCCAGCCGCTGCAATGACGAGTCCGGAATAGACTAACGTCGATCCGAACATTTCAGACAAAGCCGGCGAGGTATTTCTTTCGGATCCCCTCCGGATGACGCTCGATGGCGTACCGAAGCATCGTGCGCGGCATCTTCTTGTAGTGCTTCCGTAAGAACGTGTCGAGCACCCCTCGGTCCCGCTTTCCGACCTCGCGCAGCATCCACCCAACCGCCTTGTGGATCAAATCGTGAGAGTCGTTCAATAACAGCTCCGCGATTGTCAGCGTCGGACGAAACTCCTTTCGCTTGATGAAGTGAAAAGTGGAGACGATCGCGATGCGCCGTTCCCATATATCCTTCGAGCTGGCCAGCCGCTCGAGAAGCGCGATATCGCGTACGTCCAAATGCGGCCCGACGATGTGCTCGGCCGACGCATCAACCAGATCCCAGTTGTTGATGTAGCGCGTATGTGCCAGGTAGGCGCGGTGAATTTGCCCCCGCCTTGCAGCGTCACCACGCTTGTATGCGGTGCCCAGCAGCATCAGCGCGAGCAGACGTTCCTCATGCCACGACGATGTGAGCATCTCGAGAACATCCGCCTGTTCGATGGCGGCGTACTTGCGCGCGAGAGCGCGGAGAGCCGGAACCCTGAGGCCGAGAAATTGGTCGCCCTCTCCGTATTCGCCCGGTCCCGTCTTGAAAAAGCGCAGCAGATGAACCGCGTCTGCTGGGTCCGCCAGGTGGTGTAGCTCCGCGCGGACTTCAACCAAACCAGGCTTTGGACCTGATGGTGCCTTTTTCGCCGGCGTTCGCGTTCCGCTGCTCTCCTGTTGCTTCGACTTCGCCACCGTCAGCGCTTCCCAAATCCGTTGACGAGCGCGCCCGCAACCGATTCCTGCAGCGGACCAATATCCGGAAAGTACCCGCGGGAATCGGTCCCCATGTTCTGCCTATTGGTGAGCAGCACGATCGACAATCTGTACTTGGGAACGCCCGCCACATACGTCCCCGTAAATCCTGTGTGGGAGAAGCTTCCCGGCGGGAGATAGGCTGGCGCCTGCCAACCGAGAAAGTTCTGATACGTATCGCGCGTGAGAAACTGATCGACGATTTCAGGGCGAATGTATTTGCGCCCGCCGTAGCTGCCACGGTTGTCGAGGACATCAATCAGCACGCGCAAGTCACCAGCGGTGGAGAAAAGTCCCGCGTGTCCCCCGATGCCGCCATTCGCGTAGAATGAATTGCCGTCATCGACTTCGCCATTCAAAACGTACTGGCGCCACCCGTTCCAGGCCGTTGGATCGCTGCGGTACCGGTAGCCAAACGTCGAGTCGTACACCATGTGCTTCTCGTAGACGTTCCCCTGCTCAGTCGCGGCGAACTCGGTGAATCCGTGTGATTTCGGGTTGAACGCGGTCGATCTGAGGCCGAGCGGACGATAGAGGCTCTGCTCGACGAAGGCGTCGAGCGGCTGGCCGCTCACGCGCTCGACAATGTAGCCGAGCAGCATGAAGCCGAGGTCACTGTAGTGTCGCGCGTTGCCTACTCCCCAGGCGAGTGGCATGTCGCGGATCACCGCATAAGTCTGAGCACTGTTGACGGCGTGGTAATACAACGGCTGCCACTGTACCAACCCGGACGAATGCGAGAGCAGATGACGGACTGTGATGCTGTCGAGATGCGGCCCGCGAAAGTCCGGCAGGTATCGAAACACCGGGGCGTCCAGCTCGATCTTCCCCCGATCGACGAGGAGCATCGTCGCCATCGTCGTCGCCATGACCTTCGTGACCGAAGCGAGGTCGAACACCGTCGATGTTCTCATCACTCGCGGAGCAGCCAGCCGGCGCCCGTCGTAATCATTGAGCTGGGCGTACCCGAACGCGCGCTCATGCACTACCCGCCCATCCTTTGCCACGACAAACACCGCCCCGGGGATGAGGCTGCCAACCGAAGCACCAATCATTGAATCGGCAGTCGCGATAGCGCGCGCGAACGCCGGATGCGGAATGACCGATGAGACCGAGGACTTCGCCGCAGCGCTGCAGCCGAGGCCCGTCGCCACGATAGCAATTCCGACGAGAAAGCAGCGCGTATTGGACATGATTTGCCGGTGATGTTGAAATGAACCGAAGATTACCCGCCCAAAGCCGCCAGCCGCTCCGCCCACGGCCCCCAGCCGGTAGTCGTAAGTGGCAGTTCACTACTCTTCAGTTGGGGTTCCATCTAACGTATAATCTGTCCTGCGCCGAGGGCCCCAGAGAGGATTCCACCACGATGAATGTTGTCAGCCCGGCCGACACTGCGTGGATGCTGATCGCCACCGCGATGGTGCTTGTCATGACCCCCGCGCTCGGATTCTTTTACGGCGGCATGGTGAGAGCGAAAAATACGCTCAATACCATGATGATGAGCTACGTCGCCCTCGGCTTCGTCGGCATCGCGTGGGCAATCATCGGCTACTCGCTTGCGTTCGCTGAAGGGTCGGGACTCACCGGCGGCTGGAGCTTCGCCTTCCTCAGCAACGTTCACCTCGAGGCGAAGGGCACCATCCCTCACGTCCTCTTTGTGGCGTACCAGGGCACCTTTGCGGTGATCACCGCGGCGCTCATCTCCGGTGCGATCGTCGAGCGGATGCGCTTCGGTCCCTACCTCACATTCATCACGCTCTGGTCGGTCGTCGTCTACGCGCCGATTGCCCACTGGGTCTGGGGCGGAGGCTGGCTCGGAAAGCTCGGCGCGCTGGATTTCGCCGGCGGCACCGTCGTCCACATCAACGCGGCCGCGGCGGCCCTGGTCATCGCCGTGGTGCTCGGTGCGCGTAAGGATTACGCGCGCCAGGCGATCGTCCCGCAGAACGTTCCCTTCACTCTATTGGGCGCGGGACTCCTCTGGTTCGGATGGTTCGGGTTCAACGGCGGCAGCGCCCTGGGCGCCAACGCGTCGGCGGCGCTCGCCTTTACGAACACCATGTTCGCGCCGATGGCGACGCTCGTCGTCTGGAGCCTTCTCGACTTGATGCGAACGAAAAAGACGACAGCGATCGGAGCCGCGACGGGCATCGTAGTCGGGCTCGTCGCCATCACACCCGCGGCAGGGTTCGTCAGTCCGATCTCGGCGATCGCGATCGGCGGGATTGCCGCGGCGCCAAGCTACTTCGCGCTCCTTTGGCGCGCCCGAACCCGCCTCGATGATTCTCTCGACGTCGTCTCGGCACACGGCGTTGGCGGAATTGTCGGCGCGCTCCTCACCGGAATACTCGCTGAGAAAAGCTGGAACGGCGTCGCGGACGGCGCTCTTTTCGGCAACGTCCGGCAGCTGGGCGTGCAAAGCGCCGCAATCCTGGCGACGATCGCCTACAGCACCGTCGCGACGTTCGTGATTCTCAAGGTGATCGCCCTCGGCTTCAACCTGCGCGCGACAGCGCGTGAAGAAGGAGTCGGGCTCGACGTGACGCAGCACGGCGAAGAAGCGTACAGCAGGGGCGAAGGCGCGATTCTCGTGACCCCGGATCGGAGCTGAAATCATGAAACTCGTCGTCGCGATCATTCGACCCGAAAAACTCAACGACGTGCTCGAAGCGCTTTACCGCGCGGAAGTCACCGGCCTCACGATCAGCAGAGTCCGCGGCCACGGCGGCGAGGTCGAGGACGTCGAGACCTACCGCGGCATGACGGTGAAGGTCGAGCTGCACGACAAAGTGCGGCTCGAGATCGGAGTCTCGGATAACTTTGTCGACCCGACGGTCCGCGCGATTCTCTCCGCCGGCAAGACCGGAGATGTGGGAGACGGAAAAATCTTCATCCTTCCCGTCGAAAAGGTCTATCGCATCCGCACCGGTGAAGAAGATCGCTCCGCGGTCACTCCCGTCACGAGCGAAGAGAGCGAGGTTTAGTACAGCTGAAGCAGAAACGCGCAGAAGCCGTGCGCGGCGATAGAGCCCTGCAAGATCGATCGCCCGTCGGGCGAGATCGTTCCGCCGACGCATCCATTCACGGGATCCGCGTACAGTGGCCGCATCCGAAAGCGTTGGTGCCCGCCAACCGCCGGTGTCATTCCCGCGCTGTACCGGTCGACCGCGCGGTCTCCGAAATTCAGCGCCAGCAGAATCGTCTCGTCCGGCGACCGCCTGAGGAAAGTCGCGACGGTTCCCGCACTTGCTGTATCAATCGAAAGATCTCCGCTCGTGAGTGCAGAGTGAGCGTTTCGGAAATGAATGAGCCGCCGGTAGTGATTGAGCAGAGAAGCGGGATCGCGGTCCTCTGCGGCGACGTTCTTCGTCGCCCAGTCGGGCTGCAGGCTCTCCCATGGTTTCCCGATCGTGAACCCGCCATTCGGCTGGGCGCTCCACTGCATCGGCGTCCGTATCGTCTCGTCGGGCTTGGTCCCGATCATGCCGATTTCTTCGCCGTAGTATAGGAAAGGAAGTCCCGGCAGCATGAGCATCGCGCTCGCGGCGACCCTCGCGCGCGCCGCATCGCCGCCCAGCACCGTCATCACCCGCGGCTGGTCGTGGTTGGTTAGAAATGGCGACCAGCGCCCGGCTGGAAATGTCGCGTTCGCTTCCGAGACAGTCCTGGTGAACAATGCTGCGTTGCCCGTCCGAGCAGCCTCGACGGTCGCGGCAGCAACACCGAACGCAAAATATGAGTCGAGCTGGTCGGGATAGTAGGGCGCCAGAACCTCCGCCGCCTCCTCCGACACTTCTCCGATCGTGAACGATCCCGGCGCCTCGCCGCGAATGGCACTGCCAAAGCGGCGAAGCACTTCGTGCGTACCACGGCTGTGACGGATATGACCCGAATCTTCGACCAGATACGGAATCGCGTCGAAACGGAACCCGTCCACACCCATGTCCTTCAGCCAATGCGCCGTGACTCTCTGCATCTCTTCTAGCACCGCCGGATTCTCGTAGTTGAGATCAGGCATCCCGCCCCAGAAAAGCCCGTAATAGTACTCGTCGCGCAGTGGCGATTTGTGCCAGACTTCCGCGCCCCAGGGCTCGGGGAGAGAGGGCTTTGTCTTCGAC
Organism: Gemmatimonadales bacterium; assembly: GCA_039933915.1. Taxonomy (GTDB): domain Bacteria; phylum Gemmatimonadota; class Gemmatimonadetes; order Gemmatimonadales; family Gemmatimonadaceae; genus UBA4720. Next base: position 7,865 of record JBDTND010000080.1, read on the forward strand.
CAGCGGTACCAGCTCCGGTACGGACTCGCGACGTCGTGAAGCGCCGCCTGGAAAAACGGGTGCTCGCTCGACGAATGGTTCGGAACGAAATCCACGATTACGTGAATCCCGCGGCGGTGTGCCTCCCGCACCATCGCGCGAAAGTCTTCGTCGGTGCCGTAGCGCGGATCGACATGGTAGTAGTCGGAGACGTCGTAGCCGTGATAGCTCACCGACTTCGCAATCGGCATCAGCCAGATGCAGTTTGCGCCCAGGCTGGTGGTGCTGGCGGGATTCCCATCATTGATGTAGTCGAGGCGCGAGGCGAGCCCGCGCAAGTCTCCGATCCCGTCACCGTCGGCATCGGCAAAGGAGCGAACGAATACTTCGTAGCACACCCCGTTGCGCCACCAGGCCACCATGGCCGGCGCCGGCGGGGAAGCAGGTGGTCGAAGCCCCGCCCCCGAACAGCCCAACCCAAGGCAGACGAACGTGACGGCCGTGAGCGTCGCCGACCGAACCGAGTTTAAGTTCAACCAGCACTCCATCGAGGGGGGAATGTGACTCCTGACCGCCTGATTCGTTAGCCGTAGGGAGCGGCCAAGGCTGGCCGCCGTCAACATTCCTAGATTCGACGAGGGTTTCTTCGTGCGCTACAATTTCTTCCTTCTGGGCTTGGCAGGTGCTACAGCCGCCTGCTCTCAGTCAAAACCCGCCCCACCCCCAGCCCCCACGGTGAAGGTGGTTCACGATACGGTCACCATCCGCGATCCCGAGCTGGACAAGCGAACGGCGCGGATGGATCTCCAGCTTCTTGCCCGTGATGCGCAGATCGAAGACCTCCAGACACGCCTGGAAGACACTCGGGCGGAAGTCGTCCGCGCCATGGCGAAGCTCCAGTCGGTAGCAAGCCGGGCCCAGGCCGCATCGGCGATGGCAGAGGCCGAAGTGGTTCTGCGGACGATGAAGGCGGGGGCGTCCACAGATCCGCCGGAAACGGCGCAGGTGGAAAGATTTGTCCGCCAGAGCGCCACCGAGTTCAACAAGCAGAACTACGGGGGAGCCTTGTACCTCGCGAACCAGGCCAAGACCGTGGCGTCATCCTATCGCGGACGACTCGGCCTCAACAGAGGCGAGGCGCGCGCCGGAGAAACACTCTTCGCGGTGCCGATCAAGCTGAAGACGACGGCTCGCGGCAATGTTCGCGAAGGTCCGGGAACAAACTTCGGGATCGTCTTCTCGGCGGAGGCGGGGATCTCGATCATCGCCTACTCGTATGCTGATGAGTGGGTTCGCATCAGTGACGACACCGGACGCGCTGGCTGGATTCACCGGACTCTGATCGCCCGTCCGTAGTCAGCTGGAATCCTTGCTAT
>JBDTND010000081.1:0-9180 GCA_039933915.1 Gemmatimonadales bacterium
TACAAGAGCCCAATGACCGCGCCCGGCCTGCAGCCCGAGCACGATTTATTCATCCAGCAGACGAAGCTGAAGAACACGCTTCGGCATCTCATGGGTGAGGACCAGATCACACACCTCGGCCTGGAGTACTACGCCTGATGCTTCGCCGTCTCGCGCTCGTGTTGGTCATGGCGGCCGCGCTCTCCAGCTGCGGCTCCAATCCAAAAGCAACAGAGCTGCGCCTGTGGTCGGACAGCTACGCGTTCCGAGTCACGATGGATCCGATGCCGCCACGCGCGCTCGAGACGGTGGTCTATCGGCTCGTGGTGCAGGACAAGAAGACGGGGCAGCCGATCGAGACTGGCGAAGGCAGGATATTCGCTACGAGCGCGGACCGCGCGAATACCAACGACGGCCTGAAGAAGGAGAAGGAGCTGGGGACATACTCCGGCCGACTCTTCTTCGCGACGACGGGCGACTGGGCTGCCGCTATTCAGTTCCGTCGCGACAAGAATCCGCGAATGCCGCTCGAGCGCGTCGATTGGATTCAAACCGTAAGACCTGCCAGCGAGCCGGGCACGTAAACCACACATGCGACATTTTTTCAGAACACAGCTCACTCCGGTGGAAGTCCTGCGGATTGCAGATGAATTCTTTCCGGAGATCGGAATGGAGCGCACCGGTCATACGGCGCGCTCGCGCACCTTCGCCGGCGACCTTGGAACGCTCGAGCTGAGAGTGCGCAAGGAAGGGGGCCACTACACCTTCGTCGAAATCTCAACCGACCAGACGGGAGAGAGCCGGCTCGACCGCAACGCCAAGAAATTTTTTGTGACGCTGCACAAGGCAGGCGATCCGCGGCACCGCATCGAAGCGGCGTACTAGCATGGCGCGGTCCGGCACCGCCGCGCCGACGCTGGCGAATATGCGACAAGATTCGAGCGGCTCCGACCGTGGCGAACCTCTCACCGCGCACTAATGGCTTCGAACGGCGCGGAGCCGGATCGCGGGGCGATCATCGCGCGAAACATGGGTGTTGGGTGCGTCACGACGTTTGCCGGTTTTTTCAGCGGCGGGATGATCGCCGTAATGATCGCCAAGTTTGTTGGAAGCATGCAGAACTGTAAGCCTCCCGAGGGCCTTCCGGCGTGCAATTGGTATGTGTATGCTGGTATTGGAGCGATTCTTGGAGCGATGACGCTGCCTGTGCTGGCGTTGAGACGGTTGAATCGCAGCCGGCCCAACGAATGAGGCCTACGAAGGAGATCCGGTGGCGCGTGTAGACATCATCATGCCGCAGATGGGCGAGTCGATTGCCGAGGGCACCCTTTCGAAGTGGCTCAAGAAAGTGGGCGACGAGGTGAAGCGCGACGAGCCGATTTTCGAGATCTCGACCGACAAGGTCGACGCGGAGATTCCCGCTCCGGCCGGCGGAGTGCTGGCGGAGATACTGGTCAAGGAAGGGGAGACTGTCGCGGTTCAGACGGTCGTTGCGAGGCTTGAAACCGAAAAGGGCGCGGCGATCGGAACGCTCGAGCGGCCCGCGGCCGGTGGTGAAGCTCCGAGCTCTCCGTCAGCGGAGGCGAAGGCTGGGCCGAAATCCTCGCCCGCCGCCCCCCAACGGGAAAATACCCCAGCCTCGACTCCAGGCCGTCAGCAACCGCCCGCACCAGCCATCGCGGCGTCGCACCCCGGCAACGGCAACTCGTTCGAAGACCGAGTCCGTACGAAGTCTTCCCCCCTTGTTCGAAAGATCGCGGCGGAGCACGGCGTGAACATCTCGGCTCTCCAGGGCTCGGGTATCGCGGGGCGGGTAACCAAGCGCGACATACTCGGTTTCATCGAATCGGGCGCTCCCTCACCCGGCACGAGCGTCCGCACTGGACCGCCCGGCGGACATGCGCTGCCTCTGCCGGAACCATGGGCGGGCGACGTCGTAGAGCCAATGTCCAAGATGCGCGCGCTCATCAGCGAGCACATGGTGGCGTCACGCCACACTTCGGCCCACGTCACTTCGTTGATCGAGATCGACTTCACGCGTGTCGCCCGGATCCGGGCCAGGAAGCGCGCGGAGTTCGAGGCTGCGACGGGACAGAAGCTCACCTACATGCCCTTCATCATCAAAGCGGTGACCCAGGGCATTCAGGCCTTCCCGATCATGAACTCGTCCGTCGCCGGGACGAACGTCATCTATCGCAAGCAGATCAACATCGGCATCGCGGTCGCCCTCGACTGGGGGCTCATCGTGCCAGTCATCAAGCACGCCGATGATCTCTCGTTGTCCGGAATCACCCGCGCTCTCAACGATCTGGCAGCGCGCGCGAGATCCAAGAAGCTCTCGCCCGAAGAGGTTCAGGAAGGAACGTTTACCATCACGAATCCGGGCGTGTTCGGCTCGCTTATGGGAACGCCCATCATCAACCAGCCACAGGTTGCCATACTCTGCATCGGTGCGATCGAGAAGCGGCCCAAGGTTCTGCCGGGCGCTGATGGCGAGGACACGATTGCGATTCGGACGTGTGCTTATTTTTCAATCTCGTTCGATCACCGTGTGATCGACGGCGCGGTCGCGGATCAGTTCCTCGCCTTCGTCAAGAAGACCATAGAAACCTTTCCCGAGGCCGGACTCTAAGATGCCCAAGGCTCTTACGATTCAACGCTCGACCGTTCCTTCATCCGACCGCGCCAACTACGCGAAGCGGCTCAAGGCGCTCCGCTCGCATTATTCCGCGGCCAATTGCCGGTTCTGGGTATTCGAGGAGTCGTCGCTTCCGGGCGCGTTCATAGAGTTCACGGAGGCCGATGACCCGGAAACTCTGACCATCGCCCACGCCAACGCGCCGCACAAGACACTCGATCCATCGCGTATGTATCAGGAGGTGGAGCTCTGATGCCGGCGAGATCGCTTCAGGTGGATGGCCGGAAATGGGAAGTCTCACCGTCCGGATACATCACTCAGTACACACAGGACGAGTACGCGCTGATGTTCTCGACGGGATCCGGCAAGGCCCGCGAGGTGCGCGTCACCCGTTATTCGCCCCAGGGCACGCGCTCGCGCGAGCAGGCGTTCGCCGAGCTGACCGACGAGAAGCTCAGGGAGCTTTTCGAGCAGTCGCAGCCGAGCTTTACGTCGCCTGAGGCCGGCTACGCAAAGTGAGCGCGGATGCGGGCCGGCCGGCGTTCGTCGACCTGCATACGCACTCAACCGCGTCTGACGGCACTCTCGCTCCGGAAGGAGTAGTAGAAGCGGCCGCGAAGTGCGGCCTCGGGGCGATTGCGCTCACGGATCACGACACGATCGGCGGAATTCCGGAAGCGCGCGCGGCCGGGCAGCGGCTGGGAGTCCGCGTGATCGCCGCGTGCGAGCTCAGCGCGTTCCAGGAGGATCATGAAGTTCACATCCTCGCGTTGCACCTCTCGCAGCTGGATGCACTCGGGAAGCGGCTTGCCGAGCTGCAGGCGCAGCGGTACACGCGCGCGCAGCTGATCGTCGAGAAGCTCAACGCGCTGGGAGTTCCGCTCACCATGGACGAAGTTCTGAAGCAGTCGAATGGTGGTGCGGTTGGACGCCCGCACGTCGCGCGAGCCATGATGGCGCGGGGCGATGTTCACGATTTTCGCGACGCGTTCGCGAGATATCTCGGCGGCGGCGGAAGTGCGTTCGTCCCGAAGGTGCGTCTTTCGATCGAAGATGCGATCGGTACGGTCCACGAGGCGGGAGGGCTCGCGATCTGGGCACATCCTGGCGATGGCGGCAGACGCGAGCGACTCGAGCCTCTCGTCGCGGCGGGGCTGGATGGTCTGGAGGTGAAGCATCCGGGCCATTCGTCGGAAGATGTCAAACGCCTGCAGGCGCTGGCCGATTTCTTCGGACTGCTTCCGAGCGGCGGATCGGATTGGCACGGAGCGTCGGAGGGGCCGCGGCGCCTGGGAATCATGAACGTTCCAATCGAATGGCTAGAGCGGCAGGACGAGAAGCTCGCGTCAGTGGCATCACCATCAGCACCTGCCGCAGGCACCAAGTGAGGAAAGGCGAGTGGAGCTAGACGGCCGCGTAGCACTCGTCACGGGCGCGGGCACGCGTGTTGGCCGCGTGATCGCACTGGCGCTCGGTAAAGCGGGGATGCGCGTCGGCGTCCACTACTCCGGATCCGAGAAAGGCGCGCGCCAGACCGCTGACGAGATTATCGCGGCAGGAAGTGATGCGCGGACAATGCCGGGCGATCTCATCGACCCGTCGACTGCGCCGAGGCTCGTCGAGCACACCAACAAGATATTTGGATCGCTGGACGTCCTCATCAACTCAGCGGCGGTAATGCTGCGCACACCGGTCGGCGAAGTGCTGGTCGAGGACTGGGACGCCATGTTCGCGCTGAACCTGCGCGCGCCATTCTTTCTTTGTCAGGCGGCAGCGAGAGTGATGGGAGAAAAGGGCGGGGCGATCGTGAACATCGCCGACCTGGCCGCGTTCGAGACGTGGAGGGGATATATCCCGCACTCGATCACCAAAGCGGGGGTCGTGCAGATGACGCGCGGCCTGGCGCACGCGCTCGCGCCGAAGATTCGCGTCAACGCGATCGCACCCGGGCCTGTACTCCTTCCCGAAGGCTGGACCCAGGAGCAAGCTGACAAGCTCATCTCGACCACCCCGCTCGGCAGGCTGGGCAGCCCGGAGGACGTGGCGAACGCGGTGTTGTATCTGTTGAGCGCTGATTACGTGACTGGGGACACGATCATCGTCGACGGGGGCCGTCACATCCGGTATTGACGGCAGAGAGAGACTGGCGCGTCCGGTTATATTTCGCCCTCTGGAGCTCCTGCTCTATAGTACTTCTTTGAGGTGATTTCCTTGGCGACAGTGCGGGAATATGACGTTGTCATTGCCGGGGCCGGGCCAGCGGGCATGACGGCCGCGCTCTATACCGGACGAGCAATGCTGAAGACCGCGGTCCTCGAGCGTGGGTTTCCGGGCGGCGAGCTCCTCAACACCGAGTACCTCGACGACGTCATCGGCTTCCCCAAGATCCTCGGCTACGAGCTGGCCGAGAAGTTCGCGGCCCATGCCAAGCAGTTCGGCGCGGAGTTTTTCGAGACGACGAGCGTCATCTCGGTGACGAAGATGCCGGACGGGTATTTTCAGACGGAGGTCGAGAACGGCGACATTTACCGGTCTCCCGCGGTGATCGTGACCGCCGGTGGAACGCCGATCAAGCTCGGAGTTCCGGGAGAGCTCGAGTACGCCGGTAAAGGCGTCTCGTACTGCGCGATCTGCGACGCCGCGTTCTTCAAGCAGCAGGTCGTCGCCGTAGTCGGAGGTGGCGACGCCGCCGTGGAAGAAGCCGATTTCCTCACCCGGTACGCGACCAAGGTCTATCTCATCCATCGCCGGCACGAGTTTCGAGCCTCGAAGATTCTGCAGCGGCACGTGTTCGAGAATCCCAAGATCGAGATCATCTGGGACACCGTCGCCGAGAAGGTGGAAGGCGATCCCGGGACGGGGATGACCGGTTTGCACCTGCACAATCTGGTGACCCAGAAGCGGAGTCTCCTTCCGGCGACCGGGCTATTCATCTTCATCGGGTTCCGTCCGAACACCGGCGTCATCACGGGTCACTTCGATCACGACGTCATGGGCTACGTCGTGACGGACAACGCAATGATGTCATCCATTCCCGGCCTTTTTGTCGCCGGTGATCTGAGATCCCAGCTCACCCGGCAGGTGACCACTGCGTCGGGCGACGCGACGACCGCGGCGATCGCGGCGGACAAATACATCACGCGCTTCAAGGAAGCAGAACGAGACGGCACCGGCGAGCGGACGCGCGAGGCGGTGGAGAGCTCCCACATCAGCGCGGGTGGGTACACCTGATGCTCGGGCGAGCGGTTTCGCTTTGGGTTGCGATGCTCATTCCCTTCGCCAGCCACGGCCAAGCCGTTACGGGCAACACGTCTCGAATAGTTGGCATCGTCATCGACAGCATCCACGCTTCCGGATTGGCGGGAGCGGAGGTGCTTGTGTCTGGAGTCTCCTCAACCATCACGACGGACTCGCTCGGCCGTTTCTCGGTCGACAGGCTGCCCCCTGGCACCTACCAGGTCGGCGTGTTTCATCCCCTCCTGGAGAGCCTCGGCCTGACGCTGACAACGAAGCCTTTTGCGATCGGGCCCGACAGCACGGGCGTAGCAGATCTGGCCATTCCGTCCGTAGCCACGCTTGCGGGGCGCTACTGCGCCAGGCAAACCGACCATGCGCGTCAAGCCGTCGTCGCCGGCAGAGTTCGGGATCCGGACACCGAGGCGCCGATTCGTGACGCGACGATATCGTTGAGATGGGTGGATGTAATGGTCAGCAAAGAGACTGGAATCACCCGCACGCCCCACGAGCTCACCGTCAACACCGATTCCGCGGGATTCTTCAGGTTCTGCGGTGTGTCTGATGCCCTCGACGCGACAGTTCAGGCGGGGCGGGCAGGAGTGTGGACTGGCGAGGTGGCTATCAGCACGACCGACGCTCCTTTCACCTTCGAAGATCTCGCTCTCGCATCCTCGCGCGATTCATGGGCGAAGGGTTCGGTGCGAGGTAACGTTCGCTCAGTCGACGACCAGCCCATCGCGGGGGCGAGAGTCGAAGCGCCAATGTGGGGAGCTGCGATAGTGACCAATCCGGATGGCACTTTCGCGCTCGAATCATTACCTACTGGAACGCAGCTGATCATAGTTCGCCGGATTGGTTTCGAGGCTGCGCGAATCACCGTCAACATCACTTCCCATCAGCCCACCGAGCTGAGCGTAGTACTCGGACCGTCGGCCAAAATAATGGATACGGTTCTCGTTGTAGCGCGTCGGAATCAAACCCTCGAGAGGGGCGGATTCTTCGCGCGCCAGCGCTCCGGTTGGGGTCGCTACTTCACGCACGACGAAATCGACAAAAGAAGTCCGCAGTATGTGAGCGACCTGCTTAAAGAGGTGCCCGGGATAAGCGTGACACGCGGGGCAGGTGGCGTGGTCGTTGGCAGCAGCAGGATCACAAGCATTCTTGGGGGCCGCCGCGGTGGCTGCTCAAGGATATTCGTGGATGGAACGGAATGGCGACTCATTGACCCGGGCGACATCGACGGTTTCGTTTCGCCGAATGAGGTGTCCGGGCTCGAGGTCTACAAACCCGGTACGGCGCCGGCCCGGTACCGCGGAATCGAAGAATGCCTGGTCATTCTCGTGTGGACCGAAATGCCTGTCAAAACCAAATCGGATTAATCACGTGAACGTTCAGACCATTACCGTCGGCGCATTCCAGGAGAATTGCTACCTGGTGGTTGATGATCGGTCGAATCGGGCGGTGATCGTCGATCCAGGCAGCGAAGGAGGGCGTCTCGTCGATGCGATAGATGATTCCAACGCAACGCTGGAAGCCATCTGGATTACCCACGCGCACGTGGATCACGTCGGGGCGATCGCATCAGTAAAGCGGAAGTGGGATGTGCCGATCTACCTGCACCCACTCGATCGCCGGCTTTATGAGGCAGCGGGCCGGCAGGCGGAAGTGTATGGCGTTCCATTCGAGCAGCCGCCGGACCCTGACCGCGAGTTTGCAGATGGACAGCGGGTAAAGGTGGGGAACCTGGAGATGACTGTGTTGCACGCACCTGGTCATGCTCCCGGCCACGTCGTGATCCACGGGCAGGGCATCGCGCTTGTAGGCGACTGCCTCTTCGCCGGCTCTATCGGGAGGACGGACCTTCCGTTCTCGAATCCCCCGCAGCTCGCTGCTACGCTCGAAAAAATCTCCGCGCTTGCTCCGGAGACAGTGGTCTATCCCGGCCACGGCATGGACACTACGATCGCGCAGGAGCGGTTGTCGAATCCGTTTCTGAATGGCACCGCCAGAATCGTCGGGCGGTAGCCTGGCCCTACCTACTCAAACACGATGAGCGACAAGACTCGCACCGAGAAGGATCCGCTGGGTCCCCTGGAAGTTCCGGCCGACGCCCTTTACGGCGTGCAGACGCTGCGGGCTGTGCAGAATTTTCCCATCAGCGGGCTACGTCCGCTGCCTGCCTTCATCGACGCCACCGTGCGGATCAAGCGAGCCGCGGCGCTAACGCACAAGGAGACAGGCCGGCTCGATCCGAAGATTGCCGACGCGATCGTGAGGGCAGCGGACGAGGTGCTCGCCGGCAATCATCGCGACCAGTTCGTGGTTGATGTTTATCAGGCAGGCGCGGGCACGTCGCACAACATGAACATCAACGAAGTTCTCGCCAACCGCGCGAACGAAATACTCGGGGCGAAGCGCGGCACGTACGCGCCCGTGCATCCGAACGATCACGTCAACATGGCGCAGTCCACGAATGATGTGGTTCCCACGGCGATCCGGCTTGCCTGCCTGACCGAGCTCGGCGGACTCGAAAAGGCGTTCACGGGACTCGCGAGGGAATTCGAGCAGAAGGGCAAGGAATTCGACGACGTGTTGAAGTCCGGCCGCACGCACCTCCAGGACGCGATGCCAATCCGCCTCGGGCAGGAGCTCGAGGCATATGCCGAATCCCTGCGTCGCGGGCTCAAGCGCGTTGCCGAGGCCGCCGACTATCTGCGCGATCTGGGGATCGGTGGCAGCGCTGTAGGCACGGGCGTCAACGTCGAGCCCGAATATCCGAAGCTCATGATCAAGCACCTGCGCGAATCAGCAAGAGTGGAACTGCGCGAAGGGAAAAATCGCATCCAGCTGATGCAGAGCATGGGCGACGTAGCGGGCTTCAGCGCGCAGCTGCGCGTGCTGGCGCTCGACCTTAGCAAGATCGCGAGCGACCTTCGCCTTCTTGCAAGCGGTCCCCGCACGGGCCTGGACGAGATTCGGCTGCCTGCGGTCCAGCCCGGGTCGTCGATCATGCCTGGCAAGGTGAATCCGTCGATACCTGAGATGGTGAACCAGGTGTGCTTCCAGGTAATAGGCAACGATACGTGCGTCAGTGTGGCAGCCGAACACGGGCAGCTAGAGCTGAACGTCATGATGCCGGTGATTGCCCACAACGTCCTGTCTTCGATGATGATCCTTGAGAACTCCGCGCGCGTCTTTGCGGACAAGACGGTGAAGGGGATCGAGGCCAACGAGGAGCAGTGCCGGTACTGGCTCGAGCGTTCGGCCGCGCTGGCGACCGCGCTCGCGCCACAGATCGGCTACGCGCGCGCTGCCGAGATAAGCAA
>JBDTND010000082.1:0-9138 GCA_039933915.1 Gemmatimonadales bacterium
GACCATTGCCCAAATGTCTGAATAAATGCGGGATCCGGCGCCCCGACTTCGTTCAGGAACGGGTTCGCGAAAGTGTAATAGAACTGGAGCGGGATGCAGAGGAGGAACGAACCCGCGATGAAAATGAAGAAATCACGCTGCTTGAGCAGTGCAAGCGCGTCGAGCCCCAGTGCGTCATGAACACTGAATGCCGTGCCCGCCGCTTTCGGCGGAGTGTGGGGGAGCACCAGCGAGTAGGCCGCCATCACAATCGAGGCTCCGGCGGCGAGGCGCATCGGGAGAACCTGCGCATCGGCGTGAAACACCTTTCCCACAATCGTTCCCGCGACGATCCACCCGATCGTTCCAAGAACCCGGATGAACGGGAAATCCGCGGCAGGATCGCGAACGTGATGGAAGGAGATCGAGTTCGTCAGCGAGAGCGTCGGCATATAGCACAACGCGTAGAGAATGAGCAGCGGATAGAACGTCGCGAACGTCGTCTGCAAGGAGACGAGATACATCACTATGCCGCCGATCAGGTGCAGCACCGCGAGAAGCTTCTCGCTCGAGAAGTAGCGGTCGGCAATGACACCCATGAAAAACGGCGATACGAGTGCCGCGATCGCCGTCGCTCCGTACGCAAGACCGATCTCGCGACCGGTGAAGTGAAGCGTCTGGCCGAGGTAGGTCCCCATCGTGACGAACCACACCCCCCAGATGAAATACTGGAGAAACATCATTGTCGACAGTCGCGTGCGTGCGCTCACTTGAGCTCCCGGATGCGGATGTTGCGAACCGAGAGCGCGCCATCATGATCGCCCTGAAGAGCGATGTACCCCTTCGCCGCGCGCCCGTACTTCGGGTACGCGACGAACTTGCTGGCTTTGACCTTCGCTTCCCAGTCAGGACTCCCGATCTCGTACTCGAGGAGCTTTTGTCCGTTCATCCAGTGCTGCACGGTGTTGCCGTGGGCGACGATCAGGGTCGAGTTCCACTGATCGGCCGGTTTGACCACGTTCGGAGGCGCGGGGTAAAGCCCGTAATCCGCGCCGGCCGATGTCAGCCTGCTCTTTCCGTCCGGGTGCCCCGCGTCATCGAGAAGCTGGTACTCCGGAGCGCTCCAGTAAATGTGATCGTACTCCTCGGTGCCACGATAAAAGACGCCGGCGTTCCCACCCGGGCTCAGTTTCCAGTCGAAGGCGAGCTCGAAGTTTCCGAACTGATCCTTCGTCATGATGTCATCAACGGATCCCGTTTTCGTCAGCACACCGTCGACGATGTTCCATCCGGCCGGCATCGCCTCTTTTTTGTAACCGCGCCACGCGGACGTGCCGCTCCCGTCGAAAAGCGAGCGCCAGCCAGCGGCACGCTGCTCGGGAGTGAGCGGGACGGCTCCTGAAGCTGTGGCACTTCCCGCGACTGGTGTGCTATTCCCCACCGGCGTGCAGCCTGCAATAACGAGCACGAGCTGAGATACGATTGCCGCGCGCGCGGCAGCTCCCTCCCAACGGATCATGGCTTCCTCTGGGTGAATTTTTCAGACTGCCCAACCGGCGCGATATTCTCGCGTCAGGTATTGATTCGCCTCGGGGATGTTGGTGACCACTCCCCGCTCACCGTCGTACAAAATCTTTCGGCCCTGCCCCGTGCGGAGCGCGACAATGCCGAGCAGCATCGTCTCGGTGAGCTGGGCCGCGTACTCGATCGGCGAGCTCGCCTTCGCTTCGCCCTTGATCGCCTTCACCCAGTTCAACTCGTGGCTCCAGGGAATCCGCTCGTACGTCTTGGGCACGAGCGCCGCTTCCTCGGTGAGCGAAACTGGAAAGAGACGCGCATTCGCTCCATAGGTGTCGCACATCAGAATTCCTTTCTCGCCGATGAAGATCACGCCTCCCTCGCTTTTCAGAGTGACGTCGTCGGGGAGCGCGTCGGGGCGCGGCGGGTACAGACCTCCATCGTACCAATTGAGCTTCACCGGCGGCTGCGAGCCGCGCGCGGCGAACTGGTAGTGAACCGCCGTCGCGACCGGATATGAAACGGGCCTGTTGTATCCTCGCGCCTCGCGGCTTCCCGCCGGGGCCTTTGGATCCGGCGGAACCGGCGTCGTTCCCCACTGCGTCGACGTTGCCTCGATGCTCGTTGGATAAGTGAGGCCCAGCGCCCAGAACGGCTGGTCGATCAGGTGCGCTCCCATGTCGCCGAGCGCGCCGACGCCGAAAGGAAGCCACCCGCGCCAGTTGAACGGGTGATAAATCGGATGATAGGGGACGTCCTCCGCGACGGGTCCGAGGTAAAGATCCCAGTGCAGGCCCGGCGGAACAGGATAGGATCCCATTGCCGAGGCCAGCACCATGTTCACGTAGCGGAAACTCCACGGATTGCCGAATGGACTTGGCGGTGCCGCCGGTGGTGGTCCGCCCGCTGGCTGCGGGACCCCCTGCGGCCAGTACACAACCGGGCGGTTGGTCCAGACGTGAACATCTCTCACGGGGCCGATGATTCCCGCCTGTATCCACTCGTTGACGAGGCGCGCGCTGTCGCTCGAATGCCCCTGGTTGCCCATCTGGGTAACGATCTTGGGATTCGCGATGGCGAGATCGCGGAGCACGCGAGCTTCATGCACTGAATAAGTCAACGGCTTCTGCACGTAGACGTGCTTCCCGCTCTGCATCGCTGCCTTCGCGACAACCGCGTGGAGATGGTCAGGAGTCGCGATCACGATGCCGTCGATGTCCTTTTGCTTGTCCAGCATCTCGCGGAAGTCCGAGTAGCGCGCGGCCTTGTCGAATTTCTCCTTGAGCCTGATGCCGTCCGGGCTGTCCTTCCCATCGTCCTTCAGGCCCTCGGCGACCTTTTTTTCCGAGAACGCGAAGTCGACATCGGCAAACGCTACGAGATTCTGAGTCTTCGCGAGCTCCTTGGCGTTCTCCGATCCCATTCCACCGAAACCCACCACCGCAAAGTTGATGGTGTCGCTCGGCGCCTGATATCCGACTCCGCCGAGCACGTGTCGGGGAACGATCATCACACCGAGTCCGATCTTTCCGGAGTCGGCGACGAACTGCCGGCGCGTGACCTTCTTAGCCGTCATGAAATGCTCTCCCTTAGATCGTGCGTTCGTTGGTTTGTGTGTTCGCGATCAAAAATTCAGGGAAGCGAGATAGTTGTAGCTGTTGCGGATCGTAGCGATCGGATCGGCTGGCTGATCGTGTTCCACGAAATAATGCTTGAACCCGGCTTTTCCGCTCTGCGCGAAGATGGCGCGGAAGTCGATCTTCCCCTGCCCCACGTCGACCATCTTGTTGTCAGGCGGGCCCGCGGAATCCTTGACGTGCGCGAGCTTGAAGCGGTGGGGATGGCGGTTGAAGAGGTCGATTGGATTTCCGCCGGCGAACGTGACCCAGTACAAGTCCATCTCGAAGTCGACCAGCTTCGGGTCCGTTCCATTGAGCAGGGTTTCATACCCAGGCACACCGTTCGCGGGTTTGAACTCGAAGTCGTGATTGTGGTATGCAAATCGTACGTCTGCATCCTTCGCCTGTTTTCCCCACTTGTTGAACGAATCCGCGAAGCGCTTCCAGTCGTCAGGGTTGCGACGATCCTCGGGAAGCCACGCGAGCGTGACCCATTCGTGGCCGATTGCTTTGGCAGCGGCGAAAGTTTTGGGGGCGGCATCCTTCTCGAGGGCATCGAGTCCGACGTGAGTGGACGGAGAGGTGAGTTTGTTCTGGCGGAGCAGCTGACGGATCTGCGCGGGTGTCCGGCCGAAATATCCGGCGAATTCGACTTCCTTGTACCCGATCGATGCAACCTGGCGGAGGGTACCTTCGAGATCCGCTTTCATCAGGTCCCGGACGGAGTAAAGCTGGAGGCCGATCTTCTTGAGTTTTTTGCGCTCGGCGAAGGCAGCTGCCGCGGCCCTGGCGTCTTTGCTCGCGATCCCGAGAGCCGCGACTCCGAGCGTCGCGAGGAATGTGCGGCGGGTGTGTGTCATAGACCCTGGTTTGAGAGTGCAGCTAGTATGGAGCGCCGGCGCTCGCTCCGCAATAAAGGGCTGACCTGGTGCGACTCGGGTCTATCTCCCTACCGCAATTCAGTCCACCGTGTTCTCCGTCTGCTCGACTGCCTCTTCCAGCGCCGGCTCGTCCTCCCGCCTTCGCGAGGGAAGCGAAAATGCGAACACACTGCCGGTCTCATCGGGGAACTCGGCCCACGCGCGTCCGCCTATGTTCTCTACAGTCTCTTTAACGATAGCCAGACCGAGACCCGTGCCCTCAGCGTCCGTGACTGTCTCGTCGTGCGCGCGATAAAACTCCCGGAACAGGTTCTCCCGCTTGTCGGGCGCGACGCCGATCCCGTTGTCAACGACGCGAATCACCACTTCGCGGTCCGTCTTGGTGTCGGGGCCTTCGACCGTTGCTTCGACGGTAACCCAGCGCTCACCCGCGTGAGCATGTGAGTATTTGATCGCATTCGATACGTAGTTCATGAGGCACAGCTCGACTGTCGCGGCGTCAACCTCGATCGCTGGAAGATCATCGGCGATTCGCACATGCACACCTTTCGCCTCAGCTGCTTGCTGGAGCTCCTTCACCGCCTCGGTGGCAACTTCCGGAAGCAACACGTTGCGGCCATGCCGCGCATCGGCCGGGTTTCTGGCGAGCGACTCGAGATTGGCCAGAGTACGCGCCAATCCTTCCGCACTCCTCCCGATGATATCAGTGAACTCGCGCCGGTCATCCTCATCGATCCATGGCTCGTCGAGCATGGCACTGGCGCTCGATACAGCGTGAACCCTGTTCTTGAGCTCATGGGTGACCGTGCGATTGAACTTGCGCAGACGATCTTCCCGTTCCTTGATCTCGTTGTCGGACAGACGGAGGAAATGGCTCATCGTCGCCTGGCGTATCAGCTCCACTCCCTGCGAGATGCGCTGCCAGCACGCGAGGAAATCGCGACGCGGAATTGATTCCGGCATATCGTCGGCGCAATCGGCCAGGAAATCGAAGATGATCTCGCCGAGCATCTCGTGCTCCTTGAGTATCTCGAATGCATCGAAGCCCTGGTCGTGGCGAAGCGCGCCGAGCTCCATCGCCTTGGCGACGACTGGCGCCTCGGCATCGATGTCCTTATCAGGCCGCCTGAGGTAGGCGGCGAGTCCATCGATCAGGAGTGGAACGTGGTTGAGAAGCTCGTGGGTCGGGAAAATCTTTTTTTTGGAAATCGCCACCCGAGCGGTGATGCGATCAAGCCACTGAGAGACAAGCTCCTGCTTCGCTCCGCGCAACCGGTCCGAAAGCTCGCCGGCCAGCTCCAGCGGGTAGGTAGACAACTCCAGCTCCACGCGATGCCTCCATCGGCTTATCAATACGCATGATGCAAGTGCAAAATCAGGTCTCGCGCGAAGGGACCCGGACTTTCGCCCGGGCCCTCTTCATTTTCGACTGTTCAAGTGCCCGTCATCGTTCATTTGTTCACCTGCCCGTAATCTCGAGCCGCGTGTAGAGAAACCGGCCGTTGTAACCGAACGGCGAAGCAGGCGGCCACGGGAAGATGTCGAAGCCGTTGTTCTCGCTCATCCGGTCGGGATACACGTCGAAGATGTTTCGAGCGCCCACCGATACCCGGAATCCCGCGGCCGGGGCGAACCCCACCTCGGCATCGACCAGACTCTTCCCGTCGTAGTTCTGAACGTCGGCGCCGCTGTAGCTGTAGAGCGCCGATGTGTACTTACCGTAGTACGAATACCGCGCGAGCCCATTCCATACGCCGCGCCTGAACTGTCCCGTGAGGCCGGCCCGCCACGCCGGCCGCTCCTTCGTCATCGCGAGGAGTCCGCCTTCGTCGAATTTGCCGATGAGGTCCTCGCCTGTGCCCTGAAGCTGGGGCGGCAGCGGAATGTTGTCTTCGTTCGGAATAGTCGTGCGGGTGAAGTTGAAAACCCCGCTGAGGCTCGCGGTGCCACCGAACGTCCCAACTGAATAGTCGCCGGTAACATCCAGTCCGCGAGTGCGCGTATTGATCGCGTTGGTGAAATACTGCGCGGCCTCGGCGCGCGAGCCGATGTTGCGAAGAATCGTCGCAACGCTGTCCGTGTCGAGAAACCCGGTGATGGTGATGCGGTCGTCGAGGCGGATGTAGTAGAAATCGCTGGTGAAAGTGAGATTGTCCGCCGGCGTGACCGCGAATCCGGCGCTGAAATTCGTCGACGATTCAGGCTTGAGCGGCTGCGCGCCGAGCGCACGGGCTTCTACTGAATTGACAGGAAAGATTCCGATATCGAATGGGACTGGATTCCCGGTCACCGGATCGGCCTTGAAGTTGGTGACCGCGCTCGAGTAGTAGCTCTGGTTGAGCGATGGCGCGCGGAATCCGGTGCTGATGGCGGAGCGGAGCGTCAGGCGCGGCGTCGGCTGCAGCCGCACGGCCAGCTTGCCGGTGAGCTTGTTGCCGAAGTCGCTGTAGTGCTCGAAGCGGGCCGCAACGTTGGCGAGGAGCTTCGGCACCAGATCGCCTTCCAGCTCCACGTAGGCGCCGACGTTGTTTCGATGCGCATCGGCTTCGTCGGCGGGCCGGAAGCCCGGGAATACCTGAGATCCGGACGGTGCGATGCTTCCGTCCTGCGCGGGATAAAAACCGTTGATATAGGAGGCGGGCTCGCCGGCGAGGATCTTGTAACGCTCATTCCGGAACGCTGTTCCAATTGCGACGGTGACCGGTGACGCGAGTCCCATCGCATATTCGTGACTCGCATCGAGACTGAGTATCGCCTCCGTGTACCGGAGCTCGCCTGCGAAGATGTTCTTCTTGTTCGGAATTCCAGGATCATCCGCGGTGCCAAGCACTCCGTCGGCGCCAGGCGCGCAGGCGGTGGTCAGACATGGGCCAAGAGATGTGTTGAGGGTATTCTCAAGGCCGTACTTGAATCCGTTGTGCCCGACGGTACCACCGAGATCGTAGGACCATCCGGAGAAGAGTCCGCGAATGCCGCCTGCCCCCGAAAAGTCCAGCACGTCCGGCGCGAACTTCGGAAGAAATCCATTCGGGTAAATCGCCGGCCAGTTTCGCTCGCTCGAGGGCGGCCGGAAGTATCCGAACCCGGCGCCCTGCCGGAAGCTGTATCCACCGAACGCGTACAACGCCGTCGACGAATTGACCGCGCTCAGTGGAAAGTTTGCGTTGGCAAACGTCATGAAGTCCTTCGACGCCCCATCTCCCCAGTGATGATTGGGCATGGGGATCGTGTTGTTCTTCGTGACGAGATTTCCATCGACCACTGCGTCGGCGTCGCCGGCGACGAACATGTCCGTCGGATCGGGACCCGCGCGGTTGGTCGGCTGTCGATCGCGGTATTCAGCGAAAAGGCCCAGCGATCCGCGACCGAGCGGGATTCCCCAGCCACCGTTGACATCGATGGTGCGTCCGTCGTGCGGATATGCAGGGCGGGATCCACCGGCGTCCGGAAGAGCGGCCGGATTCTCCTTGCTCGTCATGTACTCTCCAAGGTCCGCAGTGAGGAATGGAGAGAATGCACCTTCCCTCAGAACGACGTTGACGACTCCGGCGATCGCGTCAGACCCATACTGAGCGGCTGCGCCATCGCGCAGAACCTCGAGTCTGCCTATGGCGCCCGACGGAATCGCATTCATGTCGACTCCGCTCGAGCCGGCTCCTTCGCCGGCGCCATAGTAGTGGATGAGCGCGGTGTGATGGCGGCGTTTCCCGTTCAGCAGGACGAGCGTGTGGTCCGGGCTCAGCCCGCGCATCGTGAAGGGCCGCACGATCTCAGTGGCGTCCGACACGCTCTGTCGCGGGAAGTTGACCGACGGCGAAAGCTGGGAGAGTATCTGCGATGTCTCAGTGGTCCCCTGAGACTGAATCTGCTCGGGCGTGAACACATCGACTGGAACGGCGAGCTCGTCCGCCGCGTTGTGGCGCGCGCGTGACCCGATCACGACATCGGTAAGTGAGATCGCGGCGCGATTGACGAAAAAGTCCTGTTGAACCGTCTCGCCGTCGGTGACGGTTACGGTAGCGGTATTGACTCCGTATCCTACCCTGCGCACCCGAACGGTGTAGCTCCCACCCGGCACGCGCGAGATGGCGTAGTCGCCATTGTCCCTGCTGGTCGCGCGAAGCCCTCCCGGATCAAGAACGATGAGGGCCTGTGAGATGGGCGCGCCCGTCGAATCCGCAATGCGTCCGCGGATCGTTCCGCCCTGGGCGGCAGAGGTTTTCGGGACAAGAAGAAGCGCTGGAACGAATAGGCACAGAACTGTCAGCAGCTGGCAGCGTGAGCGTCGCATAACGCCTCGTGTCTGGGAGGAATTTCGCCGAACGACGAAAAAACCTTACGATCGACTCGCGGGTTGTGCAAGTAAAAGGACGAATGTGGCTCCGTGTGCGCAGTGGAAAGTCACAAATAAGCATCTGTCGGAGAAACGAAGCTCGATCGCAGTAGTCGAGGGCGGAAAGCTCAAGCGATTCACCGACTATTACGACGTGGCGAGCCTCTTCCGATAAAGTGGCCAAAAGGTTGCCCCAATCGTCCTCCTATCGAATCTTCACAGCGACTGGGGACAAATGCGCACAAAAACAATTCTTTCTGTTTCTCTGATTCTATTTGCGGGGCTGACAAGCGCCTGCTCACGCCACAAGGTTGCAGCGGGTCCGGCGCCGACTTCGGCCAGCCAGGCCGCAGCCGATGCGGCAGACCGCGAAAGCGCGAAGCTCCGCGCCGAAGCCGACAAGGCAAACTCCGACCGCGAGGAAGCGGCACGCGCCTCCGCCAGCACGCGCGCATCGGACAGGGCCGCGATAACGACTCCCGTCTACTTCCAGTTCGATCGCTCGGAGATCACGGAAGAGGGACTCCGTCAACTGGACCAGAAGGTAGACGCGCTGCAGCGGAACGCGTCGGTCCGTCTTCGGGTCGAGGGCAACGCCGACGACAACGGCTCGGACGAGTACAACATGGCGCTGAGCCAGCGCCGCGCGGCAATCGTGAGCCGTTATTTCACGGATCGCGGAATCGATGCTTCGAGAATCCAGATCGTGAGCCACGGCGAAGAGCGCCCTGCGTGCACGACCGGCCGCGACGAGGAATGTCGGGCGAAGAACCGCCGCGACGAGTTCGTGATCGTGTCCGGGCTGTAA
>JBDTND010000083.1:0-9108 GCA_039933915.1 Gemmatimonadales bacterium
CTCCCGACCCCGGCATTATGAGTGCCGTGCTCTAACCAGCTGAGCTACCCAGCCACACCCCAAATATCTGCTAATGTCGGACGTTGTTGAAGCGCCGAAGGTTACTGACACAAACGGCCAGCCCTCTCGGACCGGCCGCGTATGATATAACAGTGGCGGGGGCGGGATTTGAACCCGCGACCTTCGGGTTATGAGCCCGACGAGCTACCAGGCTGCTCCACCCCGCGATGAGTAGAGCAATCTACGCGGGTAGTGCATCAAGTCAACGGACTTGACGGCACTATTCCGACCTATTTTCGGCTTGACGTGTCGGGAGATTCGCCAAAACGATAGAGGATCTCCTTATCGCCGCGCACCATTCCGAACTCCTCGCGGGCAATTCGCTCCTGGGTCGCGCTGTCACCCTTCACAAGCTTGAGAAAACGCCCCAGCGAATCGACCTGGTGCTGGAGCGAATCCACGTCGCGCGTCAGGGTTCGAGCTCGGGAATGCAACAGATAGAGATCTCTCGTGCTGTACTCCCCGCCCTGCACCGCGAAAAACAGCGCGGCCGCGATCAGCGCCCACCAGAGATATCTCTTCAACGATTTACGCTCGGCGCCCCATCGAGCTACTTGAGGCCGTAGATCGACCCACCCGGAAATTCCGCTACCGCACCCAGCTGCTCCTCGATCCGTAGCAGCTGGTTGTACTTGGCGACGCGATCCGTGCGGCTCGCGGAGCCCGTTTTGATTTGCCCCGCATTCGTCGCAACCGCCAGATCCGCGATGAACGTGTCTTCCGTTTCGCCCGAGCGATGAGAGATGATCGACTGATAGCCGTTGGCGCGCGCCATCTCGATCGATTCGAGCGTCTCAGTCAGCGTCCCGATCTGATTGAGCTTTATCAGAATCGCGTTCGCGACATCCGACTCGATTCCGCGCGCGAGCCTCTCGGTGTTGGTTACGAACAGATCGTCTCCCACGAGCTGGACGCGGTCACCGAGCTCGGCGGTGATCCTGGCCCATCCATCCCAGTCGTTTTCGGCGAGCCCGTCCTCGATCGACACGATGGGATACTCGTCCAGCCACTTCCGATACATCTCGATCATCCCATCGGAATCGAGAGTCTTCCCGCCGCTCTTCTTGAAGACGTACTTCCCATCCTTGAATAGCTCGGACGCCGCGGGATCGAGAGCAATCGAAATCTCTTTACCCGGCGCGTACCCCGCCGCTTCGATCGCCTCGACGACGACACGTAGCGCTTCCTCGTCGTTCTTGAGATCGGGCGCGAATCCTCCCTCGTCTCCGACGCCGGTCGAGAGCTTTTTCTTGACGAGAACTTTCTTGAGCGCGTGAAACACCTCCGCTCCCATCTGAAGCGCCTCGCGGAAAGTCGTCGCGCCCACGGGAACGATCATGTACTCCTGGAAATCCACGGTGTTGGTCGCGTGCGCACCGCCGTTCAGGATGTTCATCATCGGCACCGGAAGCGTGCGGGCCATCGGGCCTCCGAGGTAGCGGTAGAGCGGCATGCCGTTATCCATCGCCGCCGCGCGCGCGGTCGCCATCGAGACGGCGAGTATCGCGTTCGCGCCGAGCTTGCCCTTGTTGACGGTGCCATCGAGCTCGATCATCGTGCGGTCGATCGTGATTTGATCGCTCGCGGACAATCCATTGAGCGCGGGGGCGATGCGCTCCTCCACGCTCTGCACCGCCTGCTCCACTCCCTTCCCCAGGTACCGCTCGGCGTCGCCATCGCGCAGCTCGAGCGCTTCGTGCTCTCCCGTGGAAGCGCCACTCGGTACCGCCGCGCGCCCGAAGGCGCCGCTCTCGAGCATGACATCAGCTTCGATGGTTGGATTCCCGCGGCTGTCCAGAATCTCGCGCGCCTTGATTTCGATTATGCCTGACATTTGTTGGGTTGTTGGTTTCGTGCTACCGTGTCTCGGTCGGTTGCGTATCGGACGAGAGTATCTCGAGAGTTGAAAGCCGTGAAGTCTGAGCGGCCGGTGACTCGACGCCATATAGATTGCGCATCGCGTCGGCCATCCTGCCCCGCACCGCCTGCATCAACACCTCACGGTGGTCGTAGTCGACGGTCTTCGTGCTGACCGGCTCGAGAAAATGTATATCAATCGTGCCCGAATGAGCCCAAAGTGAGCCTCTCGGCATGATTTCAATCGTCCCATGCGTGATTATCGGGACGATCGGGACGCCGGCGGCAATCGCCAGTACGAAGGGCCCTTTCTTGAACGGACGAAGCGGATACTCGTTTCCGCGAGTGCCCTCGGGGAAGACGACGACCGACATGCCATCGCGGATTCGCTCGGCGGCCACCTCGTATGCGCCGAATGCGGCCTTCCTGTTATCGCGCTGGATCTCGATCATCCCGGCGGCCCGCATCGCGGGGCCGAAGATGGGAACCTTGAACAGCTCCGACTTGGCGACAAACCTGTTGCGCGGAAGAATCTTGGCGAGCGAGGGAACGTCGAACCAGCTGACGTGATTCGACGCGAAGATCATGGGCTGGCCGGTGTTCACGTTCTCCCATCCGTGGATCCGAACCTTGACTCCGACCGCCAACAAAACCAGCGTCGACCACCAGGCAGGCACCTTGTCGTAGATGCCTCCGGGTTTCGCCCTGACGCCAAGCAGCGCGGCGATGATCACAGCGAAGCCGAGGAACACCGTCGCGAAGAATGCCGTGGTGTATAAAAGAACCGTTCGAATGAATGAAGAGATCATTTGTCTGGAAAATGGTCGAAGCCGGGGGGAGGAGTGGTGATTCGTTTGCCACCTTCGAACAGGTCGACTCCGGGAGCAGAACTGGCAACAACCCGGCCGATCTCGGTGAGTTCGAGCCCGAACTCATCCGCAAACTGAGCCGTGTCGATCTCGGGGGCCGTCACCACGATCTCGTATTCCTCGCCGGAGCTCGCGGCTTGAATCGCGGTCACTCCCTCGACGCGCGGTATTCGCTCCGCATCGATCTCGATCCGAACCTGGCTTGCCGCCGCGATGTGTCCGACATCGCCGGCCAGACCGTCGGAGATGTCGATAGCCGAGGTAGCGCCTCGCTCTGCCAGGCCGATCGCCGCGTCGATCCTCGGGACGGGAACGGCGAATCGCGCGCGGTCTTGCTCGGTTGGCTCCAGTCCCGCCCTCCAGGCGCGGATCGCAGCGGCCGGACCTCCGAGCCGTCCCGTGACGTAAACGCGCTGTCCCGGCTTGGCGCCCGCACGCGACAGCGGACGCACCACGCTTCCGAGAGCGGTAACAGTAAGCGACAGAACCTGCCCCGCGGTGAGATCGCCGCCGACGATCGGGCAGAGAACCGCCGATGCTCCGTCGCGAATTCCGATGGCAAGCGCGCGTGCCTCGCCGCGATCTGCTTCCGGGAGAGTCATCGCGATCACGATCCCGATCGGACGCGCTCCCATGGCAGCGAGATCGCTCAGTGCCGTCGCCGTCGCGCGGTATCCGATCTCGAAGTGGTTGAGCCAATCGCGACGAAAGTGAACGCCATCCAGCGAGGTGTCGGTAGTGACCACGATCCGCTCGCCTTTGGGCACCTCGAGTACCGCGGCATCGTCGCCAATTCTCTCCGCCGACTTACCCCATTCGTGGAGGAGAGCCCGCACCATATCGAACTCTTTGCCGGGGCCGAGGTCGATATTGGAAATCGATGTTGGCTTTGGTCCCGGCACCGCCGGAGTTGGACCAGCCCGTTTCTCTTCGCTCATCGCACCACGGCCGGAAGCTCCGCGAGCACTGGAGGCTCCGGGCGCGGCTCGCTCTCGTTCCAGGCCCTTGGGAGCGCGAACAGGACGTCCTCGAGCGTCGTGCCGCGGACATATTCACAGAATTCCGCGGCGCGGCCATGAACCCACGCGGCGCAGCAGGCGGCGGCGGTCGCATCGCCGGTTTGGGCCAGCAGCGTACCCGCGATTCCGGCGAGCAAATCACCGCTGCCTCCAGTTCCGAGAGCAGCTGTCCCGCGGGCGACGACATATCGCTCACCTTCCGGAGTGAAAATCACCGTCGGCGAGCCTTTGAGCAGCACGGTGGCGCCGAGCGTGTGGGCGAGCTCCAATCCGACATCGAACCGGTTTGCGATGACCTCCCGCGCGTCAATCCCCGCGAGCCTCGCAAATTCGGCGACGTGCGGCGTGATGAGCGCCCCGCGGCCGGACAGGAGCGCAGCCAGTGACTTCACGTCGCCATCGAATACGTTGAGGGCATCGGCGTCGAGCAGCACGGGGATTTTCGAGTCACGGAGAATCTTTTCGACGAGATCTCTCGTCTCGTCCGACTTGCCAAGCCCAGGCCCAATCACGGCGGCATTGGCCCAGCTCGAGATCTCCGCCTTGATCTGAATCGGGCTCGACGGCCACTCGGAGTTGAGAGCGGACGGTACCGAAGCGAGCACCGCCGCCACATTCTCCGGAGCGACCAGAGCGCGCACAAGACCAATGCCGCTTCTCAGAGCCGCGCGAGAGGCCAGCACCACTGCGCCGGGCATTCCCTTCCCGCCTCCGACAATCGCGAGGTGCTTCCGAGTGCCCTTGTGCGCGTCATAGCGAATTGGGGGAATTCGAGACTCGACCCACTCGTCATCCACGAGCATCGGCAACGCCGCCAGCGTCGCCCCCCGCGCCAAATTTTTCGAAGCTTTCGCCGGCGGAAGGTCGAGGCCGATATCGAGGCCGATGTCGAGCGCTACGATTTCGCCGCAGCAGTCCCTCGCCAGCAAAGCGCCGCGCTTTATTCCGCCGAAGCTGAGCGTGAGGTCGGCGATCACGCATGCGGAGTGTTCGCCCGTGGTGGCGTCGAGACCGCTCGGAACATCGAGAGCCGCAACTCGGGAGCCCTGCGCGCGAAGCTCGTTGATCCTGGCGATAGCTTCCGCGACCTTGCCTCTGAGCTCGCCCTCGAAGCCAGTACCCAGCAGTGCGTCGACAACGACTGGGGCGGCGGCGCCGGCGGAATCCGCGGGGTCCACCGCCGCGAAAGCTGCCTCCCGCTCGGCTACCGCGTCGGGGGATTTGGCGACGGTCGGCTGCGCCACTTCGACCACCTTCACCGCGACGCCAGAGCGAGCGAGGGCGCCCGCGACCACCCAGCCGTCGCCACCATTGTTACCTGCACCGGTAAACACAATCGCTCCACCCTGAAGTCTTTCGGAGTAGCGCCGCGCAATCTCATCGGCTGCCGCGGTGCCGGCGCGCTGCATCAACACGCGTGAGGGAGTGCCTCGTTCAATGGCTGCCCGATCGCGCTCCGCTGATTCTCTGGCGCTGACCACCCAGACGGGCATCGGTCCGAGGGTGTGGATCTACGCCTGTTGCGCGCAGTTCCAGGGGTAGTCGCGCTCGAATGCCCGGTCGAAGTCGAACACATCGACGAACTCGTCCCGCGTGTCCTGAGGCTGGCTGAGCAGGAATCCCAGATCCACGAGGGTGAAGACGATGTCGCCGATGTCCACAGTGGCGGAGATTCCCCAGTGCTCGAGGACGACGCGCGCCATCAGGCCGTATCGCTCGAGGGCAAGATTGCGGCAGGCGTGGGCCAGCTCGATTCCAGTGATGTGCCGGCGCGCGGACATCTGCGCCTGACACATCTCGAGCGCGGAGAGGACGAACAGGTAAGCCTGTTCGTCGAACCGCGGCTCGCGGATGCGAATCCGGTCCATGATGCCTTCGCGAAATGCCAACTCAGCCATTGCTACTTTTTTCCCGCCATTGAAGGGAAGGATGTGTAGAGAGGAAAGCGATTCGTCAAGTCGACTACCTCCTCTTTGACTTGCGACGCGACCCCGACGTCACCTCCGCTGGAGATGACACGGTCGATCAATCCTGCGATCTGCTGCATCTCGGGCTCCCGCATGCCGCGAGTGGTCACAGCGGGGGTTCCGATGCGAATTCCGCTCGTGACGAAGGGTGACTGGGTCTCCTTCGGAACGGTGTTCTTGTTCACCGTAATCCCCGCCACGTCGAGCGCCTTCTCGGCCACTTTGCCGGTGACATTCTTGTTCCGGAGGTCGACCAGCATCAGGTGGTTGTCGGTTCCGCCCGAAACGATGTTGAAGCCGTGCTCGATCAGAGCGTCAGACAACGCCTGGGCGTTCCGCACGATCTGTCCGCAGTACACCTTGAATGACGGGTCGAGCGCTTCCTTGAACGCGACCGCCTTCGCCGCGATGATGTGCTCGAGCGGGCCGCCCTGGGTCCCCGGGAACATTGCCTTGTCGACGATTTTCGCGTGCTCTTCCTTGCAGAGGATGAGTCCGCCGCGCGGGCCGCGAAGCGTCTTGTGGGTGGTGCTGGTAACGGCATCGGCGTGCGGGACGGGTGAGGGATGAAAACCCGTCGCCACCAGGCCGGCGAAGTGGGCCATGTCCACCATGAACTTTGCGCCGATCTCGCGCGCCACTTCGGCGAACGGCTCGAAGTCGATGATGCGCGCGTATGCGCTCGCGCCGGCGATGATCATCTTCGGCTTCTGCTCGCGCGCGATCTTCTGCATCTGCGCATAGTCGATCCGTCCGTCCTCTCCGACGCCGTAGTGAATCGCGTGGTACAGGAGTCCGGAAAAATTGACCGGCGATCCGTGCGTCAGATGGCCGCCCTGGGACAGATCGAGACCCAGCACGACGTCGCCCGGCTTGAGAAAAGCGAGATACACGGCGGCGTTCGCCTGCGCGCCGGAATGCGCCTGGACGTTGGCGTGGTCTGCCGAGAAGAGCTGTTTCACGCGGTCGATGGCGAGCTGCTCGACCATGTCGACGAACTCGCAGCCGCCGTAGTACCGCTTGCCGGGCAATCCCTCCGCGTACTTGTTCGTGAGCGGAGTTCCCATCGCCTCGAGCACTGCCGGCGAGACGAAGTTCTCACTCGCGATCAGCTCCAGGCCACTTCGCTGCCGGTCCACCTCGAGGTCGATCATCCGCGCGATCTCAGGATCAGAAGTGGCCAGCCTTTCTTCAGGCATCACGACTCTGGAGATGGATTTTGGCGGAGCTGCTTGCGTCTGCGGCATCAGGTGTCTCTGGGTTCGTCGTCTGGTTTGTCCTATGGCGTCATCTCGCCGTCGATCTTCTTCACGCGGCGCTCGTGGCGCCCACCCTCAAATTTAGCATCTAGCCACGCCTTCATCGTCTCGACCCCTTGATCGTCCGTCATGAAGCGGGCGGCAGGGACGAGCACGTTCGGGTATCTCTCGCTCAAGTCGCCTCCGCCAGTCTCAGCTCCGCCAGGCGATCCGCCGCCTCGTAGGTGGGAATGTGCTTGGATTCCGCGATGTCGAACACCTTGAGAATGGTATCGTAGATGTCGTCTGCCTTGTCGAGTGCCTTCTGCGCGTCCCAGCCGGCGACTTCACCGTAGACGTTGATCACGCCGCCGGCGTTCGCGACGTAGTCTGGCGCGTACAGAATTCCGCGCCGGGCCAGCTCGTCGCCGTGACGGTCTTCGAGAAGCTGATTGTTCGCGGCGCCGGCCACGATCTGTACCGTGAGCTTGGGAATTGTCGTGTCGTTGATTATCCCGCCGAGCGCGCAGGGAGAGAAAATGTCGGCTTCGACTGAAAAGATCGCGTCGCCTTCGACGACTCTGGCGCCAGTCGCCTTGGAGACTCTTGCGACCTTGGCGGAATCGATATCGGAAATGATCAGCTTGGCGCCCGCTTCGTGGAGCTCTTTCGCGAGGTACGACCCGACGCTTCCGCTGCCCATGATGGCGACGGTCTTTCCCTGGAGGCTGTCCGAGCCCCACTTCCGGTTTGCGGACGCCTGGACAGCGCGAAACACTCCGTGCGCCGTCACCGGCGATGGATCGCCCGACAGCCCCGCGAGGCCGGCGACGTGGTTGGTCTCCAGCTTCACGTAAGCCATGTCCCTGGTGCTCGTGCCGACATCTTCCGCCGTGATGTAGCGGCCGCCAAGACTTTCGACGAAACGTCCGTGAGCACGGAAGATTCTCTCGCGGTCAGTCGTTTTGTTGTCGCCGATGATGATCGACTTGCCGCCGCCCAGAGGTAGTCTGGCGACGGCGTTCTTGTACGTCATGCCGCGCGAGAGCCGGAGCGCATCGGTAATCGCTTCTTCGTCGGTCGCGTACTGCCAGAACCTGGTGCCGCCGAGCGCGGGGCCGAGCTTCGTGCTGTGAACCGCGAGAATTCCTCTGTATCCAATCGAGGGATCGCTGCACATCACGACCTCCTCATGTCCCATCTCCGCCAGCGTGTCAAACAGCTTCATTGTCGGTCTGATTCCAGGAGAAAGTTTACGATTGACCGTAGAGTGCGCGGGCGATCACGATCCTCTGTATCTCGGATGTGCCCTCATAAATCTCGGTGACTTTCGCATCGCGCATAAGTCGCTCCACCGGATAATCCTTGACGTATCCATACCCGCCGAAGATCTGCACCGCCTGTGTCGTCACCCACATCGCGGTCTCGCTCGCCATCAGCTTTGCCATCGAGCTGAACTGGCGGACACTCTGTCCGCGATCCTTCGCCGCGGCCGCGGCGTGCAGCAGCGCGCGTGACGCCGCGACGCGCATCGCCATGTCGGCCAGCTTGAACTGGATCGCCTCGAATTCCTTGATTGCCTTGCCGAACTGCCTGCGCTCCGCGGCGTAGGCCACCGAATGCTCCAGCGCTGCTCTCGCGATGCCGATTGCCTGGGCCGCGATTCCCAGGCGGCCGTTGTCGAGCGACTGCATCGCGTAGATGAATCCCTGAGTCTCGTCTCCGAGGAGATTCTCTCCAGGAACGCGCAGGTTGTCGAAGTTGAGCTGCACGGTGGGAGATCCGCGAAGCCCGAGCTTGTCTTCCTTCTTTCCGACTTTGAATCCGGGGAGGTCGGGTGTAACGATGAACGCCCCGATTCCCCGCCCTCCTTTGCGCGATCCGCTGGTATCGGTGCGCGCCATCGTGATGATGGCTCCGGCCAGGTTGCCGTTCGTCACCCAGCTCTTGGTGCCGTTGATCACCCAGTCCTTGCCGTCCTTGACGGCCTGGGAGGAGAGCGCCGCGGCATCTGACCCGGCATCGGGCTCGGACAAAGCAAAAGCGCCCAGTATCTCACCGCGCGCCATTTTTTTGAGGAACCTGTCTTTCTGTGAAT
>JBDTND010000084.1:0-9107 GCA_039933915.1 Gemmatimonadales bacterium
GAGCGTAGCGACGGAGAGGGCCCCCTCCCCTCCCGACGCACCGGCGAAGATGCCAGTCTGGAGCGGGCCTACGACCTCAAGGCAGATACATCTGGCGCCGCGGCAGCCGCAGCGATCAGGTTCATTTCCGCTGCTGCACCATTCGCCGGACACGCATAGATTCTTGCCCGGCCCACCCAGCCAACTGACGACAGAGGCACCGCCACCACCAACCGACAGAGGCAACAATGCATTTGCCACACGTCAACTACCTCGCTGTGCTGGTCGCTGGAATCGTCATCTTCATGCTCGGCGGGCTGTGGTACTCGCCCGTGCTGTTCGCAAAGAAATGGATCGCGCTGCAAGGCAAAACCGAAGAGCAGATGAAGGCGCAGGCAGCAGCCGCGAACATGCCCGTGATGTATCTCAGCGCGTTCATTTGTGGACTCATCATCGCCTGGGCGCTGGCCGGAATTCTCTCCCACGTTGCCGTCGCCGTCGAGATGAACGCGGTGCACGGGGCTCTCTTCGGCGCGCTGTGCTGGCTCGGCTTCGCGGCGACGACGAGCTACGCCACTGCGCTATTTTCGGGAAAGCCGAAGTTGCTGTGGTGGATCGACTCGGCGTACAATCTCGTCTCGTTCGTGCTCGCTGGAATCATTCTCGCAGTTTGGAGATAGATCGCGGAAGAACTTCTCGCCGCGAGTCGACAACTACTCAGACGACAGGGAGGCTGGTCATGCCATACTCGCACCGATACTGGCGCGCAGCAGCTGCAGTCACAGCAATGGTTCTGGGAGCCACTTCGCTCGCGGGAGCGCAGGCCCGGCGCGTACCGGCGGCGGGGCGATTCAGGGTTGCCGCGCCTGACCTCGGATCGAGAGGGCGGATCACACTCACACACGTGTACAATGGAATGGGCTGCAACGGCCAGAACATTTCCCCTGCGCTCAACTGGACGAACCCACCCGCCGGCACGAAATCGTTCGCAGTCACCGCATACGATCCGGATGCCCCGACGGGAAGCGGCTGGTGGCATTGGACCATGTACAACATTCCCGCTGGCACAGCCGGACTACAGGCCGGCGCGGGCAACGGCCGCAATGCGCCGAGGGGAAGCGCCCAGGGCCTGACTGATTTCGGAACCAAGGGATACGGCGGACCGTGCCCGCCCGTGGGCGACAAGCCGCACCACTATCACTTCAAAGTATTCGCGCTCAAGGTGGACAAGCTCGATCTTCCCGGCAACGCGATGCCGGCGATGATCGGCTATAATCTGAACGCGAACAAGCTCGCGACCGCCGAGTTTACGGCGCTTTACGGGCGTTAGTTGTATCCGCGGCCGGCCTGAGGAGGTCCCTCGCGTTGACGTAGAAATTCTCGTCGACGCGAAAATCTTCAGGCCGGCTCAGCTTCACCGTCGTCGTCTGCCAGATTTCGGACGGCCTGATCCAACCGTACATGCCGGGCGACGTCGTGACTTTGACCGGCATCGCGAATCCAGGCACGACGTTGCTCCAGCGATAAGTGAGCTTCGGCCCCTCGATCCTGTACTCGAGAGTCGGGATCATCGTCGTGCGCAGGTACTCGTCGAAAACCTTGCTCAGATTCAGTCCTGACTGGCGGCTGATGTAATCCTCGACCTGCTTCCCGGTGACGGTCTGGTGCCAGAAAGTTTTGCCCAGGCCGCGCATGATTCCCCGCCAGCGTGCATCGTCGTCAACGAGCTGGCGGATCGTGTGCAGCATGTTGGCGCCCTTGTCGTACATGTCGCCGGATCCTTCGTGGTTCACGCCGTAAACGCCGACGACCGGCACATCATTCCTGATGATTTTCCTTTGCCCGATCGTGTACTCGGCGCCCGCTTTCTTCCCCTGCTGGCATTCCGTGTAAAGGCCTTCCGCGTAGGTGGCGAAGCTCTCGTGGATCCACATGTCGGCGGCGTCCTTCATGGTGATGCTGTTGCCGAACCATTCGTGCGCACTCTCGTGGATGATGATGAAGTCCCAGAGCAGTCCGTGACCGGTCGCCGATCGATCGCGTCCGAGGTATCCGTTCTTGTAGAGATTTCCGTAGGCGACGGCGCTCTGATGCTCCATGCCGAGGTGCGGCGTCTCGACGAGCTTGTACCCGTCTTCGTACCATGGGAACGGACCGAACCAGCTCTCGAAGCATTGCAGCATCGGCTTTACCTGCTGGAACTGCTTCTTCGCGGTATCGAGGTGGTAATCGAGCGGGTAGAAATCGAGAGTGAGGTTTCCTTTCTCGCCCTGGTAGACGTCGTCGAAATGCGCGTAGTGTCCAGCATTGACCGCGACATCGTAATTGTTGATGGGATTGCTGACGAACCACTCGTAGGTCGTCGTGCCATCGGCATTCGGAGTCGTGGTACGCAGCCGGCCGTTCGAGACGTTCAGGAGTGCGTTGGGAACCGTAACAGCGATGCGCTGGCTGTCCGGCTCGTCGGAGTAGATGTCCTTGTTCGGCCACCAGACGCTTGCGCCGAGTCCCTCGTTGGCGGTGACGTCCCAGTCGCGCGCGAGGCTGTCGCGGGCCCACACAAAGCCGCCATCCCATGGCGCATGGGTCGCGACGACTGGTTTGCCGTGGTAGTAGACGGAGATCTTCTTCCTGGCTCCGGCTCTCTGTGGCGCGATGAGCGTGACGAAGAACGCACTGCCATCCCGTCGGGCACTCAGCTCCAGGCCGTCCTGCACGATGCTGTCGACTACGAGCGGCATCTGCAGATCGATCTGCATCTCGCGCGCGGGCTTCAAAACGCGGTAGGTGATCGCGTTGTAGCCTGCAATGCTGCTGTCGGCGGGATTCACCTTCACGTGCAGATCGTAGAACGCGGCGTCCCACCACGCGCGCTGCGGAGTGTTGGACCCCCGAATGGTGTCAGCATGCGTGAACACGAGCGCCTTGGGCGGAACAGCCTGCGCGGACAGTATCGCCGGAACCACTAACAAAGCCACCGTAGCGGAAAGAGCTCGCGTAATCCGCCCAAAGCCGCCGGCCGCCAAGCCCACGGCCCCCAGCCGGTAGTCGTACGTGGCAGTTTCCGTCATCGCGTAGCGGGCCTGAGCCGCCCGATTTCATACTCTCTCGGAGGCTCCGCCCCGAGCAGATTCCTGACGAAATAATCCCACCGGCGGCGCACCATGTACGCCTCATTGCCAAACCCGTGGGTCCGGTTCGGCAGCATGATCAGATCGAAATCCTTGTTCGCCTTGATCAGCTCGTTGACGACGAGCAGAGTATTGTAGACCGGAACGTTGGGATCCATCGTGCCGTGCGCGAGAAGCAGCTTGCCTTTCAGATTCTTTGCGAGAGGCTGATTGGCCTCGGGGGCATAGTTGTCGCTGCCATCGGGATTACGCACGAGCAGCCCCTGATAGCGCTCCCCCCAGTCGTCCTCGTAATTCCGTTGATCGTGATTGCCTGCTTCCGAGATTCCGACCTTGAAGAAATCCGGATAACGGAACATCGCATCGGCGGCGGCGAATCCGCCGCCCGAGTGTCCATAGATTCCCGCCCGATCGATGTCGATCCAGCGATATCGCAGCGCCAGTTCTTTCATTCCCGCGACCTGATCGGGCAGCGTGTTGTCGCCCATTCTGCCGTAGTATGCATCGTGGAACGACTTGGATCTCCACGGCGTACCCATCCCGTCGATCTCTACGACGACGAAGCCGAGCTCGGCGAGCGACTGCGCATCGCCGCGCGCCGGTGAGAAGCTCCGCCCGCCGACACTTCCCGTCTGCGGGCCGGGATAGATATGATTGACGATCGGGTACTTTTTCGTGCTGTCGAACCTCGTCGGCACGTACATCAGGCCGTAGAGATCGGTTTTCCCGTCACGCGCTTTCACCGTGATCGGCACGGGCGGCTTCCATCCGGTCGCGCGCAGCCCGGTGATATCGGCCGTCTCGAGCGTGAGAACGGTCTTTCCGTTCAGATCTCTCAGGACGGAGACCTGCGGCACCTCAGGGCGCGAGTAGGTGTCCACGAAATACTTGCCGGACGGAGCGAGGGAGATGGCGTGGTCCGCATCCTCAGGCGTGAGGAGCGTGAGGCCCGTGCCGTCCATTTTGATCCGATAGAAATGCCGGAAATACGGATCGCGCCCACGCTCTTTGGCGTTGCCGACGAAGTACAGAATTCTGTTCTTCTCATCGACGCGGCGGAGTTGTGCGACGTTTCCTTCTCCGCTCGTGATCTTGCTCTTGAGCTGGCCGGTCGTGAGATCGTAGAGGTATAGCTGCCCCCAATCGTCGCGCTCCGAAAACCAGATCACCTCGTTCGACGCGGGAAGTACGCTCCAATTGACCATGTCGTTTCCCGACTCGTACTGTGTGGCAACGTCCTCCCGCAGGACATCGCGGACAGAACCCGTCGCTGCGTCTGCGACGCGCAGCACTTCGTGCTTGTGGTCGCGCGAGGTCGACACGAACGCGACGCGCGATCCGTCGGGATACCATTGGACATCGATCCAGTCGCCTGCTCTGCAGATTACGTGGTCGCACAGGGTCGAGCGGTGCGGATCGGGGGGCATTTGAAGACGGATCACGCGCGGGTTGTCGACCTCGATCACGACGCGATGCAGCATCGCGATCAGGCTGTCACCCGGCAACGGATACTTCCACGCCTGTAGCTCCGGGTGGCCGACGCTGGTATTGACCAGGTACATCTCGCCGGCGCCCCGCTCGTCCTGCTGGAACGTCGCGATCTTTCGCGAGTCCGGCGACCAGACGAGAACCGGCCAATCGCTTCTAACCCAACCGGCGTTGTCGGTGGCGTAGCCGAAGTCTTTCTGACCATCGGTCGTGAGCTGAGTCTCGCGACCCGTCGCGACGTCGCGCACCCAGAGGTTGTAGCTCCGAATGAACGCCGCGCGCCTTCCGTCGGGCGAAAGAGACTCCGGTCGGGCTCCTGCCGGACGCTGCGACACCGATCGCAGGCGCGTCACTTCGCGGGGGTCGAGCGCACCGCCGCAGCGATCCGAGTCCGGACTGCAGACAACCCGGGTGCGCTTCGAGGGATCGACCAGAACGATCTGAACGATGCCGCGCACCACGTTTCGATAACCAACGCGATCGCCGCTGAGCCATGTCGGCTGCACACTGACCCCGGAAACGAGCGGCAGCGTGTTGGTGATGAGGAATTGCTCTGCTCGTGCGTAGTCCGCGGCCGTGACCGCGGGCGCCTGCTGTGCGCCAGCTGCTACCACGATCAGCGCGGCGCCGATGAGGCCGGCTGCGAAGGGGGTCATCTGGTTAATGCGCATCTACTAGTTCCCTGCTGGAGGTTTGGCCACCGACGGAGTGCGCGGCCACGTGTTGTCGCTTGCGTCGCGATCGGGGAATCTTCCCCCTGGATCGAGCGTGATCTTCGTGATCGCGCGTCCGCCGAAATCCAGATTCGCCGTGAACGTGCGGCTGCCGCTGAACCACACGTCGACCGGCCACGTCGCGATTGCGGTGCTGGCATCCAACATTCTGCTGTTCGTCATCGGCCTGATCGCCACGCCGCTCGGCGCGAACTCCACTTTCAGAATCACCGGCGAAGGCATCTGCCCGTTCTGGCGAACGGTCACCGCTGTGTGGCGTCCCACTCTCTTTACGTCCTGAATTGACCCGTCAACCGACTCGGTCGTGAACAGCCAGTAGTTCCAGAACCAGCCCAGGTCCTGGTGGAGGGCGTTGGTCATGAAGTTGGCGTAATCCCACGGCGAAGGATGC
Organism: Gemmatimonadales bacterium; assembly: GCA_039933915.1. Taxonomy (GTDB): domain Bacteria; phylum Gemmatimonadota; class Gemmatimonadetes; order Gemmatimonadales; family Gemmatimonadaceae; genus UBA4720. The sequence continues at coordinate 5,724 of JBDTND010000084.1, forward strand.
TTGAACCGCCACGCCTTCGCGTAATCACTCATCGCGCGCCAGACGGCGCTGTCACCGACCACTCCGCCCAATGCGGACAGCATGAGCGGCGCCTTGCCGTAGGCGACGAATCCGTAGAATGGTCCGGCGTAATTCTCGTCCCACATCAGCGGGGGCTCGAGGTCGTTGCCGCTCACCCTCCCGTACGACATTCCGAGGCTGTCGAGAACGTACGGCTTCCGCTCGAGGTCGGCGTCGGAGAGGATGTTCATGTATTGATTGAACCCCTCGTCCATCCAGCCGTACCAGGTCTCGTTGACGCCGACCATCATCGGCCACCACTCGTGTCCAGTCTCGTGGTCGGCGGCGAAAACGGCCGACATGATGAACATCGGGTACTCCATTCCCAGCTCGGGTCCATCGACCATCGTCAGCTGCGGAAACGTGTACGGCATCCACAGCTTCGAGTAGAACTCGAGGGCGTGGCGCACTACCCTGGGGGCTTCAGCGAATGCCTGCGTATGACCGCTCAGGTACATGATGTTGAACGGGACCGGCCCTCGGGTGGGGATCGTTGCTCGCGATGCATCCCAGACGAACTGGTTTGCGGTCGCCCATGCGAAGTCTCCAACGGTATCGGCGACGAAATGCCAGACGAGCCGGCCGTTCGTACCGACCGTCGTTGATTTTCCCGGCCCGCGCTCCGCGGCCGAGACGATCGTCCGGGTGGAATCCGACTCGAGAACGTGCGACAGTCGCTCACGGGCAACCGGGGTGAGAACGTCGGAAGGATTCTGCAGCACGCCGGTCGCACCGACAATCCAACCGGCCGGCACATCGATGCTCACATCGAAGCGCCCGAAATTGTTATAGAACTCGCCATTGCCGAGGTAAGGCTCGGTGTCCCACCCGCCCTCGCGAAGATCGTCGAACACCGCGAGACGAGGGTACCACTGCGCGACCTGGTAGAGCGTATCGGCCCAGCGTCCCATTCGGAAGCCGCGCGGCCCGTCCGTGCGCGGAACCTGGAAGCTCCAGTCTGCCTCGATTGTCCCGTTCGAATGCGGCGCGATCGGCGTGGGAAGGTTGATCCGCGCCGACGTCTGTCTCAGGATACGCGCGAGCGGCGTCGTTCGGCGTACGGTGCCCGGAATCGGCGAGCCAATGGTGTCCGCGACCGGAAGCGATTGGCCGTTGACTACGAGTCTCGAGACCTTCATGCCGTCGGTGAGAGCGTCCATGGCGCTCGCGTGCGGGGCGTCGCCTCTGAAGATGTTCTGGTCGAGCCGCAGAACGACTGCCCGCATCACTGAGTCGCTATTGTTCCGAAAGGTGATGACCTCGTGGCCGGATATCGTGGACGTCGCCGAATCGAGGCGCGCGTTGATCCTGTAGTCGGTCCAGAGCTGCCAGTAGTTTCTGCCGGGCCGCCCGGTCGAATCTCTCGTCCCCGCGGCGAATGCCCGCCGGATCGAGTTCGTCATCGGGATGTCGCGCCTGATCGCGCGCTGCGCAGATGAGGAGGACGGAGCGAGCGCCATCACAGCTGAGACAGCGAGAACTGCAGGGATTCGTGCGGTCATACTGACTCCAAAAGGTGGCCCCGCTTGGCGCGGGTTCGACGGAACGGCTCGGCGAAACAATTCTGCTGAGGGAAAAGTAGTTCAAGGATGCCCATGAGCGTATCATTCGGCTATGGACCCGCTCACGAAGGGGGAGGCACACATGAACTTCAAGCTGGAGGAAGCGATTCCGGTCCTGGAGCGAACGCCCGCGGTGCTGTCGAAGCTGCTCGACGAGCTGCCGCAGGACTGGACGGGAGTGAACGAAGGGCCCGAGACGTGGAGTCCGCGCGAGGTCGTCGGCCATCTCATACACGGTGAGCGGACGGATTGGATCCCCCGCGCCCGCATAATTCTGAAGCAGGAAGATTACCGGCGGTTCGATCCGTTCGACCGGTTCGCCGAGCTGAAGTCGGATCGCCCGCTCGGAGATTTGCTGGAGGAGTTCGAGAAGCTGCGGTCGGGCAACATCGCGACGCTCCGCGGCTGGAACCTGAAGGACAAGGACATGGCGCTGACCGGCGAGCATCCCGAGTTTGGCACCGTGACGATGCGGCAGCTGCTCGCGACGTGGGTGGTGCACGATCTATCGCACATCGCGCAGATCACCCGGACGATGGCTCGAGCTTATACGCAGGCGGTGGGACCGTGGACGGCTTACTTCAGGGTGCTTCAGAGGGATGTACCGCAGTGAGGTTAAGGGCAACTGAACGCGGCGGGAGGTGTCAGAGGCGTAGATGCCAGACACGAGTCAACCGCGCCCGGACTTCACCAGGTGGGTCGGGCCACAAGCGGCTTGTGCCATCACGCCATTAGTGAAGTCTGGGCGTCGTGAACTAACGCCTGGCACCTACGCTTCTGACGCCTCCCGCCGCGTTCAGTTGTCGTCGAGTGCGACTTTCACAATACTGCGAACCAGAGGAAACGAATGCGCTATGTGATGCGGCAGAAGCTCCTCTCGCTTGCCGACAACTTTACGATCAAGGACGAGAACGACCGGGCCGCCTTCCTCGTCAAGGGAAAGGTCTTCAGCTTCGGCGACAAGCTCTCGTTCACGGATCCCGCCGGCAACGAGCTGGTCTACATCGACCAGCGACTCCTCAACTGGAGTCCGACGTACGAGCTGTGGCGCGGCGCTGATCTCCTCGCCGTTGTGAAGCGCGAGCTGTTTTCGTTCATCCACCACCGCTTCACCGTCGACGTCCCCGGCCCCGACGACCTCGAGGCTGAAGGAGATTTTCTGGATCACGAGTACGCATTTACGCGCGGCGACAAGGTCGTCGCAACCGTCTCGAAGAAGTGGTTCAGCTGGACCGACACTTACGGGATCGAGATCGCCGACGGAGAGGATCCCGTTCTGATCCTCGCCAGCGCTGTCGTCGTGGACATGGTCTGCCACGACGGCCGCAAGCACAGGTAGCCGCTGCTACGGATTGAACCAGTATGAGGCCTTGATGAGCAGCGTGTTGTTCGGGTGCAGGCTGAAACGCGTAAATGCTTTAGACAGTCGCGGTCTTTGTTTGTATGGGTTCGTAAAATCCTGAGTGACCTCGCGCCGCCAACCCACCGGCGGCATCCTTTACCCATGGCGAAGAGCTATCCGTACGCGACACACCTCGACATCAGGTACCGGGCGCTGGAGGTCGTCGATGTCCCCGCGCTCGTCGGCGCAGTGGAGGACCGCTGGTACAATCAGACGCTCTGCCAGGTGAACGACTCAGTCGTTCGTCTGGGTGTCATGCAAGGGGAATATCACTGGCACAAGCACGACGATCTCGACGAGTTCTTCTACGTCGTCGAGGGAAAATTCCTGATCGACCTCGAGGGCCGAACGGTGGAATTG
>JBDTND010000085.1:0-9007 GCA_039933915.1 Gemmatimonadales bacterium
AGCCAGACGATAGTTCAAACGCTGATCATCCTGCCGATCGTCGTGGCTGGAATCGTGTTCATCGTGCAGAACAGTCTGGCGCTGGCCTTCAGCCTTGCCGGTGTGATGGCGGCGGTGCGTTTCCGAACTACGCTTCGGGACACCCGGGATGTCGTCTACATCTTCCTCAGCATCGTCGTCGGCTTTTCAGCGGGCGTGGAGTCTCTAGTCATCGGCGCGCTCGTATCGATCTTCTTCAACCTCGTGATCCTCATCACGTGGCGATACGACTACGGCCGCAACGTGCTGACGCCCACCGCGAACTCACAGTGGGCCGGGCCGCTGCACGCGCTCGCCGGTCCAACGGGCAATTATGAGATTCCGGATCGGGACCTTGTACTCTCGCTCACGCCCGCAAAGGCCGATGCACTGGCCGACAGATTTGAGCGGGTGAGCGAGAAGCTGGGGAAGAAAAAGAAAGCGCGCTACGACTCGGTGCTGTCTATCCGGACCTATAGTGTCCCCGAGGCGCAGGCGGCGATCGAAAAGGTTCTCGACGAAAGCACGAGGCGGTGGGATCTCGATCAGGTGGTGACGAACACGGGAAAGCCCTCCGAGATCTACTACCTCATCCGGTTGAAGAAAACAGTTCCGCGCGATGAGCTTCTTACCGCAGTCCACGAGGCCGCGGGCAGCTTCATTGATACCCTCGATCTGGAGACTCGCGGCGCGCCGCTGGAGGACAAGGGCGGTACCAAGGGATGACATTCCTGCGCCCGCTCGCACTTCTTGCGGGCGTCCTTCTATCTGCTTCCGGGTGTCGGCAAACCCCCGAGGCGAAAGCCGCGCAGCTGCGCGACGTCGAGGCGGTCCGCAAGAAAGAGCTTGCCCAGCGCATCGCAGCGGCAGACGCGAGCTCCAGGAAGGACCAGCCGGTTGCAAAGTGGCGCGTGCCGCCCGAGCTGCGCGAAATATCGGGCCTCGCTCTCGAGACCAGCGGGTTCGTGCTGGCGCATGACGACGAGGTAGCACGGATTTATGAGATTGATCCGAAGACCGGCATCATCCTCAAGCGATTCACTCTCGAAGGGCTCCCGCACGGCGATTTCGAAGCGATCACGATCGCGGGAACCGACGTCTATCTCCTCGAGAGCCACGGCAAGCTTTACAGGTTCAAGGCGGGTCCGGACGGCGGGGAGGTCCCTTATTCGATTTACGACACACACCTTGGCCACGAATGCGAGTTCGAAGGCGTGGCGTTCGAACCGGACAGCTCGAGGCTAGTGCTGCCATGCAAGAGGGCCTCGGGCAAGAGTGTGAACAATCAGCTCGTGATCTATCGGGTGCCGCTCCCGCTGACCGATTCTTCGGTGTTCTCCAGGTTGACGATCCCCATGGACGAAATGATCGGCACCAACAATTGGAAAAAATTTCGCCCTTCGGACATCGCCATTGATCCCGAGACCGGGAACTACGTAATGCTCGGGTCGATCGAGAAGGCGATCGCGATCGTCACGCCCGACGGCGACGTGGTGAGCTCAGGGCCGCTTCCCAAGGGCCACAATCAGGCGGAAGGTGTGGCCATCACCAGAGACAGCCTGCTCATCGTGAGCGACGAAGCAACGCATACCCCAGCCACGATCACTCTCTACCGATGGAGAAGATGAAATACGCGCAGAGGCGATTCGCCTCGATCATCCGCGCTTCAACGTGCAATGCGACCATCGGCGTCCTGGTTGCCCTGTCACCGTTCAAGGCGGGAGGGCAGGTGAGATCGACGCGTGGGATCGGGCCGGACAGTGTCGTCGTCGTGGCCGGGGATCTCTATCGCGCCGGAAGCTTTGGCCGGTTCATGCTCGGCGACAATTACCGCGATCTCTGGACGACCGCGATCAAGGTGCCGGTTCTCAATCTGAAGACCTTTCGCGGGGGCCTGCGTCCGACGAAAGAGGGCGGCGGGAGGCAAACCAAGTCGCTTCGGCTTGCGGCGGCTGACGGGAGCGAGGTGGTTTTCCGCTCCGTGCGGAAAGTTTTTACCATCCTTCCAGATCAGTATAAGGGAACCATCATCTGGTCCATCGTACGCGACCAGGGAAGCGCATCGCATCCCCTCGGCGCCGTCGCGGCAGCTCCACTGCTCGGCGTCGCCAGAGTGCTGCATCCAACACCGATTGCCGTCATGATGCCCGACGATCCCGCGCTCGGCGAGTTCAGAAAGGAGTACGGGGGCATGCTCGGAATGATCGAGGAGTATCCGGACACGCCGGAGAAGGCTCCAGGATTTGCGGGCGCCGAGAAGATCATCGACAGCGAAGACCTCCTGCCGAAAATCAACGCCGACCCGGCAGAGCATGTCGATGCGCGCGCGTTGCTCACAGTGCGGCTGATGGATCTCCTTCTTGGCGACAACGATCGTCACCCCGGCCAGTGGAAATGGGCGCGGTTCGGAAAGGAGCACGAAGCACCATGGGAGCCGATCTCGCGCGATCGCGACAAGGTATTCGTGTCGTACGAAGGCTTCCTGATCAGCATCGCCCGGTTAGCGGTGCCGAGCCTGATCACATTCAGGAGCAAATCTCCGGATCCTGGGAAGTTGTTCGACAACGCCGGCGAGTTCGACCGGCGGCTACTTGGGAGTCTGGACAAAGCGGTATGGGACTCGGTCGCCACGAGTCTAATGCAGCGAATCACGGACGGTGTGATCGATGACGCGATGGCGACGCTTCCACCCGAATGGGCGGGCAGGTCGCGGCAGATCGGGTCCGAGCTCAAGGCGCGCCGCAATGGATTGCGCGTCGCGGCAGGGAAGTATTACGGAGAGCTCTGGCCAGTCGCGGACATTCATGGAACCGATGCAGACGACCAGGCGACGGTTGTTCGTTCGGGCGAAGGTATCGTCGATGTTCGCCTCCAGTCGGGGACCGACGCGCCCTACTTCGCGCGGCGGTTCGACGCCCACGACACGAAAGAGATCCGCATCTATTTGCACGGCGGGAATGATCGCGCGACGGTGGAAGGAAACGCGCGGCAGAGCATTGGAGTGCGAATCATCGGCGGAAACGGAACCAACAGCTACGTCGACAATTCGACGGTCGAGGGCAAGCGAAACCCGACGACATTCTATGACGCCGGAACCGTGGCGGATGTGAAGTACGCGAAGGACACCGTCGACGAGAAGAAGAATGCCGACAACGCTTTCAATCACTCGTTCAACCGGCGCCCGTGGCTGCGCGCGTACGGGACGTACATACCCCCGCAGAAAGACCATGGCACATCGATTCAGCCGGTCGTAGGCCTGGGCAGCCATCGCGGACTTGGCGTCACGCCGCGAATTGGGCTGAAACGTTACGGATACGGATTCCGCGACGTTCCCTACTCGAGCATGGTCGGAGCCGACGTCGCCTACGGCCTGGGCAGCGGCCGCGTCGAGGTGCGTACCGTGATGGACAAGCGATTCGAGGAATCGGACTGGCACATCCCCGCGACCGCGAGCATGTCGCAGTTCGAGGTCGTCCAGTTCCACGGCTTCGGAAACGACGTCGCGGATTTGCGCGGACGGTTCTACGATGTCAGGCAGAGACAGTGGAAGCTGAATCCCGCGATCGGGCTTTCACTCAGTCCAGTGAGTGACATCTCGCTCGGACCGATCGTTCGCTACACGTCGACGGACAGTCTGCTCAACAGGTTCATTACGCAGCAGAACCCCTACGGCTTTACCAAGTTCGGAGAAGCCGGGCTGCGGCTCAAAGTGCATCTCGATACGCGCTACTATCCCGACACGATGAAGCCGCGCGCAGTCCTGGACGTTACTGGTACCGGATATCCCGCGGCCTGGGATGTCGCGACGCCGTATCAGTCGCTCGATGCAGTGGCGAGCGCGTTCTTCACGCTGCCGGTCGCGAAGAAGCCGGTGCTCGCACTGCGCGCGGGCGGCAAGAAGCTGTGGGGCAATTTTCCGTTTTTCGATGCGGCATACCTCGGCGGGTCAGAAACGCTCAGAACGGAGGATCGCCAGCGGTATGTCGGAGATGCGTCGTTGTACGGAACGACGGAACTGCGCGTTCCGATCGCGAAGTTCCCGTTCATTCTCCCGCTCGATGTCGGTGCGCTTGGGTTCCTCGATGCGGGGCGGGTCTACATGGACGGCCAGTCCCCGGGCGGGTGGCATAAGGCGGCCGGCGCGGGATTCTGGGTCGGATTCCTCGACCCCGGCAAGAGCGTTTCCGTGCTGTTCACGAATCAGTCAGCGCACCGTATCGTGAGCAGTTTCGGCTTTGCGTTTTGACCAGAGCGCGCCCCGAGCAAGCAGCAGCTGTTGAGGCCAGGTGAGCGTTCGGTGAGTGGAAGCCGCCTGGCACTGTTGTCGTTGCTTGTGCTCGGACTCCTGCCCGGCTGCACGGGCGACGACACACCGACGCCAGCACCGCCTGGCTCGCCGCCCAAAGAGATCGCGCTTTCCGGAGCGGCCGTGCTCATCGGAGCCGGCGACATCGCCGTATGCGGGACAAGCGGCGACGAAGCCACCGCGCGACTGGTGGACAGCGTGCTCAAGGCCGACAGCGCGTTCGGCGTGCAAACCGCTGTGTTCACTCTCGGCGACAACGCATATGCGTCTGGCCCCGGCGGCGTGAAGGATGATCTCGCGCGCTGTTTCGCGCCGGCCTGGGGCGCGCCGCGCATCATGAGCGCCATTCATCCCTCGCCGGGAAATCACGACTACGACAGCGGCAGCGGAGCACCATACTTCGCCTTCTTCGGGGACCGCGCGGGGCCTCCCGGCAAGGGCTACTACAGCTACGACATCGGCGCCTGGCACGCGATCTCGCTGAACAGCGAGCTCTACAACGTGCGTGGAAATCCGGCGGCAGCAAAAGCCCAGGAAGACTGGCTGCGAACCGATCTGCGCGAGCACCCCAATCTCTGCACGCTCGCGTATTTTCACCGGCCTCTTTTTAGCTCGGGCACCCACGGCGGCTCGCCCGAAGTGGGGGCACTCTGGCAGATACTGTATGACGGAGGAGTGGATCTCGTGCTGAACGGGCACGACCATCACTACGAGCGATTTCATCCTCAGACGCCGGCCGGAGTCATGGATTCGGTGAGGGGTATCGAACAGATCATCGCTGGAACTGGTGGCGGCGATCTGCGCGGAGTGCGTCCGAGGAGAGCCGGCAACTCAATCGGTGCAATTCGCGGCCGCTTTGGCGTGCTGAAGTTGTCGCTCGGCCGTGACGACTACAGCTCCGCCTTTATCGACACGACCGGGCGAATCTGGGATCCAGCCGCGGGGAAGTGCCACTAGACGTATAGCTGCACGCGGAGGTACCGCTGGGACGATATCTCGTACAACTTTGATGCATGGCGACCGCCACCAATCCCCATCTGACTCTCGCGAGCCCGAGTGAAGCGCCGCAGAAGAACGTCGGCGACATCCGTATCTCGGCCATCGACATTGGGTCGAATTCGATCCGTCAGACGATAGCGGACGTCTCCCCGACTGGTGCCATTCGGGTGGTGGACGAAATGAAAGCCGCGCCGAGACTGGGAGCCGGCCTCCACAAGAGAGGAAAGCTCAGCGCGATCGCGATACAGAACGCGATCGCCACTCTCTCGCGCATGGCGACTCTCGCCAACCAGCTCGGCGTGAAGCGGACGGAAGTGGTCGCAACCAGCGCAGTCCGCGAAGCTTCAAACGGCGAGCTGTTTCTCGGGCTTGTGCGCGCGGAGACCGGACTCAAGGCGAAGGTCCTGCGTGGAGATGACGAAGCACGTCTCGCCTTCCGCAGCGCGCTGGCTCATTTCGATCTCGCCGCCGGGCGCGCGATTGTGATGGATATCGGCGGCGGATCTCTCGAGCTCACGTTGAGCGCCGACGGCCTCGTCGACCGCCTGATCTCTCTGCCGCTCGGGGCGATTCGAATGACGGAGCAGTATCTCGGCGGCGGGCAAAGGAAGAAGGGGATGCGCAAGCTCAGAAAACACGTCCGTGCCGAGCTGCGGCGCAGTCTTCCCGCGCGTCACTGGCACGCGGCGCAGATCATCTGCTCGGGCGGCACGTTCACCACGCTGGCATCCATCTACCTTGCGCGCATCGGGATGGAGAGCGCCAAGACAGTGCACGGAACCGTCATCCCGCGCGTCGAGCTGGAGCACATCGTCGACATGCTGAACAGCATGTCACCGGAGGAACGTCAGACGGTTCCGGGGCTGAACGCCGCGCGGAGCGACATCATCGCGGGCGGACTGGCCGTCGCGGCCGAGGTCGCGGCGCGGGTCGATGCAAGAGATCTCGTTGTTTCGGCATACGGGATACGCGAAGGCATCCTGCTGGAGAGCGCACACGTGACTCCATCACCGGCTGATCCGGGAGAAGCGCGAGAGCGGTCGGTGCGTGAGCTCGCGGAGAGGTCGCACTATGAAGCTCCGCACTCGCAGCACGTTCAGAAGCTGGCGCTTCAGCTGTTCGACACCATCGGCCAGCGGCTGGGCTGCACGCCAGAAGACAGGCGGCTTCTTGCCGACGCCGCGCTACTTCACGACATCGGATACCACATCAGCTACGAGAAGCACAATAAGCATTCGTACCATCTCATCGAGCACGCCGAGCTGCTCGGAATGACTCCCGCCGAACAGCTGGTGGTAGCCAATGTGGCCCGCTATCATCGCGGCGCCGAACCCAAGAAGAAGCACGTCAATTACGGCGCGCTCGAAAAGTCGATGCGCGAGACTATCAAGCGACTTTCAGGAATTCTCCGCGTGGCCGACGGTTTCGACCGTGGGCACGCCGGGGCGGTCGGGGAGATAAAAGCGCGGTGGATGGAGCGCGCGCTACGTCTTACCGCGGTGCCAAGCCGTCAGAACAACAACCTGCGCCTGGAATTGTGGGGAGCGAGCCGTAAATCGAATCTGCTCTCCGAAGTCGCTGGCCTTCCGGTGGAAATCGTGGCGCCGGACGGAACGGTGATGACCTACGAAGACGACGTCGGCGACGCAGACTGAAGAACGGGTGGGCGCTCGACGCCTGCCGGGTGGTCTCCATTCTCCTTGCCCGCTGGAGTCGGCAGGATTCCCCAGGAATTCGCCAGGAACCGCTCATGGGCCGAGATGACGGGCCCCGAGCCAGGTTTCCTCTGCACGTAGGACCCGTCAGCGTGTAAGTCCCACGCCAGTCTATTATCGACGAGGAAGGTCTCGAGCAGCGAGCAAACGCGGGCGTGAAGGGACTTGTCGACAACCGGGGTCACGACCTCGACCCGACGATCAAAATTCCGCGGCATCCAATCGGCCGAGCCGAAATACAATTCCTCGTCGCCGTTGTTCGCGAAATAATAGATGCGCGAATGCTCCAGAAAGCGGCCGACGATGCTGATGACTTTGATGCGGTCGCTGATTTTGGGAATCCCCGGGCGCAGGCAGCAGATGCCGCGAACGATCAGATCGATGTCCACGCCCGCCTTGGACGCATCGTAGAGGTGCTGAATGATGTCCGCGTCCACCAGCGCGTTCATCTTGGCGATGATCCGCGCGGGCTTCCCCGCCCTCGCATTTTCGGCTTCCCGGTCCACCATCGCCGTAAACCGCAGCCGCATGTTGCGCGGCGCGACGAGAAGGTTCTTCCAGTCGTTCTGGTGCGAGAATCCGGTGAGCGCGTTGAAGAGATTGCTCAGATCCAGCCCGATCTCCGGATTGCAGGTAAGCACGCCCAGGTCGGTATACACTCGCGCAGTCTTCGAGTTGTAATTGCCGGATCCAATGTGGGCATATCTGCGGATGCCGTCGGGCTCCCGCCGGACAACCAGGACCGTCTTCGTGTGGGTCTTGAGCCCGGGCAGCCCGTAAGCGACGTGGACCCCGAACCCTTCCAGAGTCCGCGCCCAGGTGATGTTGTTGACTTCGTCGAACCGGGCCTGGAGCTCGATGAGCACTGCCACCTGCTTTCCCCGCTGCGCTGCTTCCGTGAGCGCCCGTACGATCGCGGTGTCACCGGACGTGCGGTAAAGAGTCATCTTGATCGCGAGGACGTTCGGATCGATCGCCGCGGATGTCAGAAAATGCTCGACGGACGCGGAGAACGAATCGAACGGGTGGTGGACGAGGATGTCTTTCTCACGAATGGCGTCGAAGATGGAGCGACTTTGGTCGCGAAGCTCGGCCGGCGTGACCGGGACGAACGGCGGATCGCGCAGCTCGGGGATCTCCAGCATCGCGAGCCACATGAGATCGCCGAGGTCGAGCAGCGGTCCGGTCTCGACGAGGTCAGCCTCGGTAAGGGCCGGCATTTCCGGGGGCTGATCCTCGAGGAGCTCCGCGAGCAGCAGCTCACGCAATTCCGGTGGTGTTCCTTTCTGCACTTCGACGCGGACTACCTCGGCGAAGCGCCGCTGAAAGACCTGCTCTTCGATGATCGTGAGCAGATCATCGTCCTCGTCGTGGAGACCGAGCTCCAGATCGGAGTATCGAGTAACTCGGAAGGTGTTGTAGCTGAGGATCTCCATTCCCGGAAAAAGCGCTCCCAGGTTGGCTCCTATGAGGCGCTCGAGAGGAACGAACTCGTTTGGCCGGCCGAAGGGAATCCATCGAGGCAGGCTCTTCGGCACTTTGACGCGGGCGAAGCGCGTGGTGCCCGTCTCGGGGTCGCGGATCTGTACCGCCAGCGAGAGCGAAAGATTCGAGATGTACGGAAACGGATGCCCGGGGTCGACCGCGAGGGGCGTCAATACCGGAAATACCTGCGACTCGAAAAACTGATCCATGACATGCCATTCATCCGGAGTGAGATCGTCCATCCGAACGATCACGATTCCGTGTTCTTCCAGCTCCGGGAGCAGCACGTCGTAAAAGCAGCGCTGCTGCTGCTCCACGAGCTGGGCGACCTTTTCAATGATCGCGGAGAGCTGCGCAGTCGGCGACATTCCGTCCGGGGGAACGTGCTGGAGACCGGCGGCAATCTGGCGGCGCAGGCCCGCGACGCGAACCATGTAGAACTCGTCGAGGTTGGTGCTGAAGATCGACAGGAACTTGAGCCGCT